>JBIKVM010000088.1:0-11088 GCA_044356825.1 Limisphaerales bacterium | reverse complement strand
GTCAGCGGGCCGAGGATGTTGAAGATCGTGCGGGTGCCAAGCTCCATCCGCACGGGCGCGACGTGGCGCGTCGCGGGGTGGTGCATGGGCGCCATCATGAAGCCGATCCCGGCCTCGGCCAGACAGCGCTCGACCACCTCGGGCCCGACCATGACATTGACGCCGAGCGCGCCCAGCGCATCGGCCGCGCCCGACTTCGACGACAGGTTGCGGTTGCCGTGCTTGGCGACCGGCACCCCCGCCCCCGCGACCACCAGCGCCGTGGCGGTCGAGATGTTGAGCGTCCCCTTCCCGTCGCCGCCGGTGCCGACGATGTCCATCGCGCCTTCGGGCGCGCGGACCGCGTTGCAATGGGCGCGCATGACCGAGGCGGCGGCGGCGTATTCGTCGACCGTCTCGCCCCGGGTGCGCAGCGCCATCAGGAAGCCGCCCGTCTGCGCGGGCGTCGCGCCGCCCTCAAAGAGGATGGTAAAGGCCGCCTCGGCCTCGGCCCGTGTCAGCGGCCGGGCGGCGGCGAGCGCCAGAAGGGGCTTGAGATCGCCGCTCATGCCGCGGCCCGCGCGCGCGACAGGAACGTGCCGAGCATCGCCCGGCCGTGCTCCGAGGCGATGCTCTCGGGGTGGAACTGCACGCCCTCAATGGGGCGGTCGCGGTGGCGCAGGCCCATGATGGTGCCATCCTCGGCCCAGGCGGTGATCTCGAGGCTGTCGGGCAGCCCCTCGCGCGCGACCACGAGCGAATGATAGCGCGTGGCGCGCAAGGGGCTCGGCAGGCCGGCGAACACGCCCGTCCCCGCATGGAGGATGTTGCGCACCTTGCCGTGCACGATCTCGGGGGCGCGCACCACCCGCCCGCCGAAGGCCTGCCCGATCGTCTGATGCCCGAGGCACACGCCGAGGAGCGGGATGCCCGCCTCGGCCGCGGCGAGCGTCAGCGGCAGGCAGATGCCCGCCTGATCGGGGTCGCACGGCCCGGGCGAGAGGACGATCGCGTCGGGCCGGAGCCCGAGCGCTTGCTGCACGTTCAGCGCATCGTTGCGCCGCACCGCCACCTCGGCCCCGAGCTCGCCCATGTAATGGACGAGGTTCCAGGTGAAGCTGTCGTAGTTGTCGATCAGCAGGATCATCGCGCCTTCCCCGCACCGCACCCCTTGGGCTAGCCCCTCGGCCGGGCCGAGACAAGGGGCAAGCGCGCCGCACAACCGGCACGAAACCTCCCCGTTTCGGCCTGAGTCTTGGGCGATCGTGCAAAAACCCGTGCGCGGAGTTGCCTTGAGGCCGATTGGGGCATACTTCCCGCGCACCCCGCATCCATCCGAGAGCCCGATGACCCCTCACCTTCCCGTCCTTGCCGCCCTGTTCGCGCTTGCCGCTTGCGCCGCGCCCATCCCCTCGGCCGAGGTCTCGGACCCGTTCGAGGCGCAGAACCAGCAGGTGCACGCCTTCAATCTCGGGCTCGACCGGGCGATCCGGCCGCGTGGCGATACGGCCGCCGCCGATCCCGCGCCGCCCTCGGCGGGCGCGATGATGCTGTCGCGGGCGGGCGCCAATCTGGGGCTGCCCTCGGCCGCGGTGAACGGCCTGCTGCAGGGGCGGCCCGACGATGCGATCGCCAATGTCGCGCGCTTCGCGGTCAATTCCACGGTCGGGGTGCTCGGCCTCTTCGATCCGGCGGGCGCGATCGGGATCAGCGCGCGGCCGGGCGATTTCGGGCAGACCCTGCATGTCTGGGGCGTGGGCGAGGGGGATTTCGTGATGCTGCCGGTCCTCGGCCCCTCGACCACGCGCGACGTGGCGGGGCGCGTGGTCGATGCGCTGATCGACCCGCTCGGTCAGGTCGTGGAACCACCCGAATCCTACGGGCTCACGGCCGTGCGGGTCGGGGGGCGGATCGCCGACCGCGCCCGCCTCGGCGGCACGATCGATTCGATCCTGGACGAGAGCGCCGACAGCTATGCCCAACTGCGCCTCGCCTATGTCCAGAACCGCCGCTTTCAGCTTGGCCAGACCGGCGCGGCCGAGGATTTCGAGGACCCCTATGCAGCGCAATGACCTGACGCGCCGCGCCTTCGTCGCGGCCCTCACAGCCTCGGTCGCCTCGGTGGCAGCACCCGCCTCGGCGCTGGAGCCCGCCACCGCTCGGGCGCTGGTCGACCGCGTGCTGGCCGATGTCGTTCCCCTCATCAATTCCGGGCAGACGGCCGAGCAGATGTTTCCCGCCTTCGAGCGGATCTTCGCGACCTATGCCGATGTGCCCGCCATCGCGCGCGCCGCGCTCGGGCCGGTCGCGCGCACCCTGCCCGCGGCGGAGTTCGCGGCCTATGAGGGGGCCTTTCGCCTCTACATGGCGCGCAAGTACGGCCGCCGCTTCCGCGAGTTCATCGGCGGGCGCATCGAGGTGACGGGCGCCGCCCCCCTCGGCCGGCACGCCGAGGTGCGCAGCATGGTCGAGATGACCGGCTGGGCCCCCTTCGAGATGCTCTGGCATGTGGCGGACGTCGGCGGGCAGCCGCTGTTCTTCAACCTCATCATCGAGGGGGTGAACATGCTCGCGGTCGAGCGGACCGAGATCCAGGCCATGCTTTCGGCGCGTGGCGGCGATGTGGGGCGCCTCGTGCAGGACCTCGCGCAGGCGTGAACGACGCGCGCCCGCCGGATTGACCCGCGTCAAGGCGCGGGCCGCAGGGTCTGCCACCTTCGGCGCGGATTGCACGCCGAAGGAGGTTTCAATGGTCGAAAAATCCGCCAACGATCCGTTCTGGCCCTCGATCTTCGATCCGCTGCGCGCGCTCGGGACGCGAGTCGCGAACTGGTTCTCGCCCGCCGCCGAGGCGAGCGAGGGCGAGGGCGCCTATCGCATCGCGCTCGAGGTGCCGGGCGTCGCCGAAGAGGACATCCACCTCTCGATCGATCAGGGCGTCGTCACGGTGCGGGGCGAGAAGCGCACGAGCCGCGAGGAGCGGGGCGAGACCTGGTTCTTCTCGGAGCGCCAGTTCGGATCCTTCAGCCGCAGCTTCCGCCTGCCGCCTGATGCGGACGAGGGCGGGATCGCGGCGCGCCTGTCGGAGGGCGTGCTCGAGATCACGCTGCCGCGGCGGATCCTGCCCGAGGCCGAGGGCCGGGCCCGGCGCATCCCGATCACGAGCGGCTGACGCCTAGTCGCCGAGCAGGAAGGCCCGCACCCCTTCCAGAAGGCCCGCCGTCCCGCCCGTGGCGGGCGCGCCATCGGCCGCGAAGGGCGCGCCGCCTGCGGACGGCATGTCCATGGGCAGGGGCCGCGGCGGCATGCCTTCGTGGACGCGCAGCATCGTCTCGCGCCAGATCTCGGCCGGCAGGCCGCCGCCGGTGACGCCGGTCAGGGGCGAATTGTCGTCGTAGCCCATCCAGACGCCCGCGACGTAATCGGCCGTGAAGCCCACGAACCACGCATCGCGCGCGGCCTGCGTCGTGCCGGTCTTGCCCGCCGCCGGCCGGTCGAGCGCCGCGCGCGTGCCGGTGCCCTGTTCGATCACCTGCGTCATCATGTAGATGAGCGCGCGCGCCGCTCCCTCGCCGATCACCCGCTCGCCCATCCCGCCCGCCTGCCCGATGAGGGGGGCGGCCTCTCCCTGGAGCCGGAGGTCGATGAGGCCATAGGGCACCACCGACCGCCCGCCGTTGAGGATGCCGGCATAGGCCGCCGTCATCTGCAAGAGCGTCGCCTCCGACACGCCGAGCGCCAGCGCCGGCCCCGCCGCGAGGTCGCTGTCGAGGCCGAACTCGGCCGCGACCTGCCGGACGCGCGCGCGGCCGACCGCCTCGCTTACCCGCACGGCGGGGATGTTGAGGGAATGCGCCAGCGCCTCGGTCAGCGTCACGCTGCCGCGGAAATCCTCGGTATAGTTCCGCGGCGACCAAGGGCCCGAGCCGGGCACGTTCAGCGTAAGTGGCGCGTCCTCGACCCGGTCGAAGGGCGAATGGCCAAGATCGAGCGCCGCGGCATAGATGAAGGGCTTGAAGGCCGATCCGGTCTGGCGGCGGGCCTGGGTCGCGCGGTTGAAGGCGCCCGCGACCTCTGACTTGCGCCCCCCCACCATCGCGCGCACCGCCCCGTCCGAGGACATCACGATGATCGCGGCCTGCGCCTGCGAGCCCTCGCGCACGCGCTCGGCAAAGACAGCGAGCAGCGCCTCCTCGGCGGCGCGCTGGATGTGCTGGTCGAGCGTCGTCTGCACGATGACATCCTCGGTCGTGCGCCGGGTCAGGAAGGCGGG
This sequence comes from Limisphaerales bacterium, assembly GCA_044356825.1. Lineage (GTDB taxonomy): Bacteria > Pseudomonadota > Alphaproteobacteria > Rhodobacterales > Rhodobacteraceae > JAUREX01. The sequence goes on along the minus strand of JBIKVM010000088.1, from coordinate 6,836 downwards.
CCCCGTCTCCATCACCCAATCGGCGAAATAGCCGCCCGCCCGCGCCTCGGCCGCGGCTGACAGCCGCGCGGGCGCCGCCATCGCCGCAGCATGATCGGTCGGCGAAAGATATCCCTGTTCGGCCATGAGGCCGAGGATCACCCGCGCCCGGCCCTGCGCGCGCTCAAGGCTGTTGGTCGGCGCGAAATAGGAGGGCGCCACCAGCAACCCCGCGAGCATCGCCGCCTCGGCCGGATCGACCTGTGCGGCCGACTTGCCGAAATAGCGCTGGGCGGCGGCCTCGAACCCGCGCGCGCCGGCGCCGAGATAGGCGCGGTTGAGGTAGATCGTCAGGATCTCGTCCTTGGAATAGCGCGCCTCGAGCGCGAGCGCATAGGGCACCTCGCGCAACTTGCGCAGGATCGAGCCGCGCCGGCAGTCGGCCTCGTAATCGGCCTCGGTCTTCCACAGCGCCGGATCGTAGGGCCGCCCGAGGCAGAGGAGTTTCGCGACCTGCTGGGTGATGGTCGAGCCGCCATTGCCCGAAAACGGCCCCCGCCCCTCGGCGAGGTTGATGCGGATCGCGCTGGCGATGCCGCGCGGCGAGACGCCGAAATGGCCATAGAAGCGGCGATCCTCGGTCGCGATGATGGCGTTGCGCAAATGGGCCGAGACATCCTGCGCCGTGATGACGCCGCCGAACATCTCGCCCCGCCAGGCATAGACATCGCCCTGATGGTCGAGCAGCGTGACCGACCCGCGCGCGCGCCCGTCGATCAGCGCACCGAGTTCGGGCAGGCGGGAATGGTCGAGCCATGTCATCGCGCCGACCACCATCGCCGCGGCAAGCCCCAGCCGCCACGCTACGGCCCAGATCAGACGCAGGATGCCCGCGACCAGCGCGCGGACCAGCCCGCCAAGCCAGCCCGTCGCCCGCTCGGGACGCCGTCCGGATTTGCCGCCCATGCCTCTGCCCGCGACGGTCCAGATCGTCGCGCCCTTGTTGTTTGGTGCCATGCTACACCATCCCCCGCCCTGAGCGAAGGGGCTTGGCCAGCTGCAGCCGGCATCATTCAGCCTGAATTTTAGGCAAACACTCAGGATTGTGCGAAAATTGCGCATCAGTGCGCAATTCAGCCGGGCGCGCACCACGTGAAACGTTGTCGAACCGCTCCAACCTGTCGAGGTGAACCTCGCAGGGCCTCGTCTTGGGGCCACGGACAGGGAAGGGGAGCAGACGTGAAATTGATCATCGCAGCCATCAAGCCCTTCAAGCTTGACGAAGTCCGCGAAGCGCTGACGGCCATCGGCGTGCGCGGCATGATGGTGACGGAGATAAAGGGCTTCGGCGCCCAGTCGGGCCATACGGAAATCTATCGCGGCGCTGAATACGCCGTGAACTTCGTGCCGAAGGTCAAGCTCGAGATCGTCGTTCAGGACGGCCTCGCCGACCAGGTCGTGGACACGATCGCGAAGACGGCGCGCACCGACAAGATCGGGGACGGCAAGGTGTTCGTGCTGGACGTGGAAGCCGCGGTGCGGGTGCGCACCGGCGAACTCAACGACGATGCCCTCTGACGGTATCAGCTAAGAGGAAACCTCAAGGATGAAGAACTTGGTCAAACTCCCGGGCCTCGCCGCGATCGCTGCGGCCGTCACGGCCATGCCGGCCATGGCGCAGGAGCTCGCGCCCTATGTCTTCGAAAAGACCGTCGACAAGGGCGATGTCGCGTGGATGAGCATTGCCACCATCCTGGTGCTGCTCATGACGATTCCGGGGCTCGCGCTGTTCTACGGCGGCCTCGTGCGCACCAAGAACATGCTGTCGCTGCTCACGCAGGTCTTTGCCATCACCGCAATCGTCTGCCTGATCTGGGTGACCTACGGCTATTCGCTCGCCTTCTCCTACGGCGGGGCACTCGATACCTATGTGGGTGGCCTGTCGAAGATGTTCCTCGCGGGGGTCGACTACTCCACGCTGGTTCCCACCTTCTCGAACGGCATATGGTTGCCCGAATTCACCTTCGTCGCCTTCCAGATGACATTTGCCTGCATCACGCCGGCGCTGATCGTCGGGGCCTTCGCCGAGCGGGTGAAGTTCTCGGCCATCATCGTGTTCGTCGTGCTGTGGGTGACGTTCATCTATTTCCCGATGGCGCACATGGTCTGGTGGTGGGGCGGCCCGGACTTTCTGGCCGAGCAGCAGACCGCCAAGCTGATCGCCGAGGCCGCGGGCGATACCGCCGCCGCCGAGGCTGCCGCCGCGAACCTCGCCGCGAACGGGCTGATCTGGAACTGGGGTGCGCTCGACTTCGCGGGCGGAACGGTCGTGCACATCAACTCGGGCATCACGGCCCTCGTGGGGGCGATCGTCGTCGGCAAGCGGATCGGTTACGGCCGCGAATCGATGGCGCCCCATTCCTTGACCATGACGATGATCGGCGCGGCGCTGCTCTGGGTCGGCTGGTTCGGCTTCAACGCCGGCTCGAACCTCGAGGCGAACGCGATCACCTCGCTTGCCGTCGTCAACACCTTCGTGGCGGCTGCCGCGGCCGGTCTGGCGTGGATGTTCGCGGAATGGGCGACCAAGGGGCATCCCTCGCTCCTCGGCCTCGTGTCGGGGGTCGTCGCGGGCCTCGTGGCGGTGACGCCGGCGGCCGGCTTTGCCGGGCCGATGGGGTCGATCGTTCTTGGCCTGATCGCGGGGGTTGTCTGCTTCGGCTTCGTCGCCTTCATCAAGCAGAAGTTCGGGCTCGATGATTCGCTCGACGTGTTCGGCATACACGGGCTCGGCGGTATCATCGGCGCGATCGGCACCGGCATTCTTGTCAACCCGGGCCTCGGCGGGGCGGGCATCCCCGACTATCTCTCGCAGCCGGGCACGCTGCAGGTGGCGGAGTATGTCTTCTCGACCGCCGTGATGGCGCAACTCAAGGCTGTCGGCTTCACGGTCGTGTTCGTCGGGATCGGGTCGTTCATCCTCTTCAAGCTCGTCGATCTCACGATCGGCCTGCGCGTGAAGGCAGAAGTGGAGCGCGAGGGCCTCGACATCGCCGAACATGGCGAGCGCGCCTACAACATGTGAGGGGTCATCCCGCACGCGACAGGTGGGGTCCGGGGGTTCATCCCCCGGGCCCTGCCGTTTCAGGCACCCGCTCGTTCAGTCCTCAGCCGCGAGGATCGCACGGGCCACCGCCGGCACCGTTGCCGCCGTCAGCCCCGCGACATTCATCCGCCCGTTGCCGACAAGATAGATCCCGTGCTCCTCGCGCAGTCGCGCGACGGCCGCCGCGCTCACGGGCAGGAGCGAGAACATCCCCCGCTGCCGCGCGATCGCGCCAAAGCGCGCCGCGCCCGTCAGGCGCGCGAGTTCGGCCGCCAGCGCGGCGCGGTTGGCGATCATGCCCGTGCGGATCGCGTCGAGCTCGCCCTCCCACATCGCGCGCAGCCCGGGATCGGCGAGGATCACCGAGACGATGCGCGCGCCGTGGTCGGGCGGAAAGGAATAGGCCACGCGGTTCAGCGCCGAGAGGGTGGCCTGCATCGCCCCCTGCCGCGCCCCCTCGGGCGTGAGCGCGATGAGCGCGCCCGTGCGTTCGCGGTAGATGCCGAAGTTCTTCGAGCACGACACCGCCACCAGCACCTCGGGCAGCGCGGCCGCGAGCGCGCGCGTGCCCGCCGCATCCTCGGCCAGCCCCGCGCCGAAGCCCATGTAGGCCAGATCGACGAGCGGGACCGCCCCCCGCGCCGCCATGAGCGCCGCCACCGCCGCCCAACCCTCGGGCGAAAGGTCGGCGCCGGTCGGGTTGTGGCAGGCCCCGTGCAGCACGACCGCATCGCCCGCCCCCGCCTGCCCGAGATCGGCGAGCATCCCGCCCAGGTCCACATCGCCCGTCGCCGCGTCGTAGTAGCGATAGCGCGCGACGCGCAGCCCGGCAGGCGCCAGCACGGCGGGGTGGTTGGGCCAGGTGGGGTCGGGCAGCCAGACCGTCGCCCCCGGCCGCGCGCGCTGGATCAGCTCGGCCGCCTGCCGGATCGCGCCCGTCCCGCCCGGGGTCGCGGCCACCGACACCCGGCCCGAACGCGCGAGCCCCTCGCCCAGCACCAGCGCGGCGATCGCGTCGTTGAACGCCGCATCGCCCACGAGCGCGGTGTAGGACTTGGTCGTCTCGCCCTCCCAGATGCGCCGCTCGGCCTCGCGCACGGCGGCCATGACGGGGGTGCGGCCGGCCGCATCGCGATAGACCCCGATGCCAAGGTCGATCTTGCCCTGCCGCGGATCGGCGCGGAACAGCGCGCCGAGCGCCATGATCTGGTCCTCGGGCTCGGGGATGAGGGTTTCGAACATCCGCTCAGCCCTTCGCGATCTTCAGATCGTCATACATCCCCCATTCGGCCCACGACCCGTCATAGAGGGCGTGGTCGCGATGTCCGATGCGTTCGAGCGCGAGGTTGATGATCGCGGCCGTGACGCCCGAGCCGCAGCTCGTGATGACGGGCCGCGCAAGGTCCACCCCCGCCGCATCGAATACCGCGCGCAGGGCGGCCGGATCCTTCATCGTGCCGTCGGGGTTCAGAAGCGTCTGGAAGGGCACGTTGCGCGCCCCCGGAATGTGGCCGCAGCGCAGGCCGGGGCGCGGCTCGGGCTCATCCCCGCGGAAGCGGCCGGGGCTGCGGGCATCGAGGATCTCGTGATCGCCGAGCTTCGAGGCCTGCGCGACCTGCGTGACGTCCTTCACGAGGCCCGCCTGCCGCTGCACCGTCATGTGCCGGTCGCGCAGCACGGGCGGCATGTCCTCGAGCGGGCGGCCCTCGGCGCGCCACTTGGGAAGCCCGCCATCGAGCACCGCGACATCGGTCTTGCCCATCAGGCGGAAGGTCCACCACACGCGTGCGGCCGAAAAGATCCCCATCCCGTCATAGACCACGACCTGATGGCCATCGCCCACGCCCATCGTGCGCATCCGGCTGATGAACTTCTCGGGCGGGGGCGCCATGTGGGGCAGCGCCGAGCGGTGGTCCGACATCTCGTCGATGTCGAAGAAGCGCGCGCCGGGGATGTGGGCGGCCGCGTATTCGGCGCGCGCGTCGCGCGCCATCTGCGGCAGATACCACGAGGCGTCGAGGATGCGCAGGTCGGGATCCTCGAGATGCGCCCCGAGCCATGCGGTCGAGACCAGCGTGCGCGGGTCGTCCTTGGTCATGCCGTCCTCCCCGGGGTGCGCGCGGCGCCCTCAGCCCTGCTTGAGCAGCCGCGCCTTCTGGCGCTGCCAGTCGCGTTTTGCCTCGGTCTCGCGCTTGTCGGCAAGCTTCTTGCCCTTGGCGATCCCGATCCTGATCTTCACCCGGCCCTTGTCGTTGAAATACATCGCGATCGGGACGAGCGTCATGCCCTCGCGCTGGGTCGCCTGCCAGAGCCGCGCGAGTTCGCGCCGCGACACCAGCAGCTTGCGCCGCCGCCGCTCCTCATGGCCGAAGATGCCCGCGTGCTGCAGCGCAGCGATGTAGCTGTTGATGAGCCAAAGTTCTCCACCCTCGACCGAGGCATAGCTCTCGGCGATGGCGGACTGGCCGGTGCGCAGCGCCTTGACCTCGGATCCGGCCAGCACGATGCCCGCCTCGAGGTCGTCCTCGATGGCATAATCGAACCGCGCCCGGCGGTTTTCGGCGATGAGCCGAGAGTTGGGATCCGACTTCGCAACCATGCGCCGGGGGATAGGCCAACAGGCCCTGCCTGTCCAGCGGCACGGGCTGCCGCAGGCAGCGCTCCATGTGACGCCGGGGGCTGGCCGCGATCGGGTGCGATAGGCGCCCGCCTATGGCGCGTTGCGGCCCGAGGGCAGGCGCTCGAGCATTTCCTGTCGGCGGAGCGGGAACTTGTCGATCGCGTGGGTGATCTCGCGCACGTCCCAGGGCAGGGGCTTGCGCAGCTTGGCTTCGCCGTCCTTGTCGATAAGCACGAGCGAGAACCCCCGCGGCCTGAGCTTCGCGCGGATGGCAGTGCGGGCCGCGGGATCCGTGTCGATGATGACGATCACGTCGCGCTCGGCCAAAGCATCCGGGTCGGCCTCAATGTGGCGCATCTGCTGTTCGAACAGCGGGTCGGACGGGCTGTCGGCAAAGACAACGACGGGGCGCGCCGTCCATTTCAGCGCGCCGAGATCGGTTTCGGCTGCCGGAATGACACGCAGCGCCCCCGGCTCTCCAGCGGAAGCCGGCAGCGGCAGATGCGCGATGAGGGCAAGGGCGATGAGGGCTGCACGGACCATGGAATGTGATATAGGTGGGAAAACGACTGCGACAAAGCCCGTGCGGCCCAGTTCGGACGAGGAGAGAAGGATGACCCAGAGCCATGACGACTGACGACTGGCGCCGGCTCGCGGCGCGCGAACTCAAGGGCGCGGACCCCGACACGCTCGTCTGGCAGACGCTCGAGGGGATCGCGGTCAAGCCGCTCTATACGGCCGCGGATACCGAGGGGCTCGCGCATGCGGGCAGCCTGCCGGGCCTGCCGCCCTTCACCCGCGGCGTGCGCGCGACGATGTATGCCGGCCGCCCCTGGACCATCCGGCAATATGCGGGCTTCTCGACGGCCGAGGAATCGAACGCCTTCTATCGCAAGGCGCTGGCGGCGGGGCAGCAGGGCGTCTCGGTCGCCTTCGACCTCGCGACCCACCGCGGCTATGACAGCGACCACCCGCGCGTCGTGGGCGATGTCGGCAAGGCGGGCGTCGCGATCGATTCGGTCGAGGACATGAAGATCCTCTTCGACGGCATCCCGCTCGACCGCATGAGCGTGTCGATGACCATGAACGGCGCCGTGCTGCCGGTGCTCGCGGGCTTCATCGTCGCGGGCG
>JBIKVM010000087.1:0-11131 GCA_044356825.1 Limisphaerales bacterium | reverse complement strand
ACGCCCCAGCTCTTCCTCGCCCAGGCCGGTGACCACAATGGGCAGCTCATGCGGCGGCAGGCCATCGGTGTAATGCAGAACCGAGGTTACGGGCAGATTCTCGCAGCCCACCGGCCCGTCGATCACCACCTGCAGCCCCTTGACCGCGCAAAAGGCATAAACCGCGCCCCAGTAGCCCCCCGCCCGGTCGTGGTCCTGGATCAGCATGCGCGCCCCCCCCGACTCCGACCCCGACCCCGGGCGCGGGCAACGCGCAGCCCCGCCCCCTCATCTTGGCGGAAATACCCCGCGGGGGTCCGGGGGCGCGAAGCCCCCGGCGCCTCGGCCGGGCCCGAGGCCCGCGAAACACCCGCCGCGGGTAAAGGGACGAAACCCCGCGTCATATCATCTCCTCGGCCTTTGCGGCGCGCGCGGCCTTGTCGAGCTTCTTCTGGTGCTGGGCGCGGAAGTCGGGGCGCAGGTTCGGCGCGCCCTCCCAGATCCCCGCCGTGTCGCCCGCGCCGACGCCCTCGAAGAAGTCGCGCATCCCCGCCATCCGGTCCCGCCCCGCGATGGCGGCGTTGACGACCTGGCCGAGGCTGCCCGCCCCCGCCGGCCCCATGAGCGGGCGCGCCGAGATGAGGTTGGTGAAATAGAGCGACGGGATCCCGCGTTCCTTGGCCTTCTGCACGACCGGGGTCGTCCCGATCGCGAGGTCGGGGCGGATCGCCTCCATCGCGGCGAGGTCGTCCTCGAGGGCAGCGCGATAGACGACGCGCACGCCGCGCGCCTCGAGCCAGTCGCGGTCGGGTTCGGACCAGCGCGTGCGCGCGCAGGCGGTGCCGACATAGGGCACCTCGGCCCCGCTCTCGATCAAAAGCCGCGCGACCAGAAGCTCGGATCCCTCATAGCCCGACAGCGTGATCGTGCCCTTGATCGGCATCTGCGCCAGCGCCGCGCGGATCGCGGGCACGAAGGCGTTCTGCGCCGCGCCCACGCGGGCGGCGGGCAGCCCGAAGGCGTCCCCGATGGCGGCCAGCCAGCCATGCGTGCCATCGACCCCCACCGGCGCCGAGCCGATCACCGGCCGGCCCGCGACCTCGAACTCGCGCACCGCGGCGGTGTAGAAGGGATGGATCGCCGCCACCGCCCCGCAATCGAGCGCGGCATAGAGCTCGCGCCACTCGCGCGCGGGCACCACGGGCCCGGCGGCAAGGCCGAGCGGGGCCAGAAGGGCGCCGATCATCATCGGGTCGGCCGGGAACATCTCGCCCAGAAGCGTGACGGTCGGGCGGTCCGACCGGCCGCCCTGCGGCGCCGCGACCGGGCCCGCCTCGATCTCGGCGCGCGCATAGGCCAGCATCGCGCCCGCGAGCACGTCCTTGGCCTCGGCGTGCGTCGGCACGCCAAAGCCCGGCACGTCGATGCCGACGATGCGCACCCCGTTGATCTCGGCGGGCAGCAGCCGCAGCGGCACGCCCGAGGCCGTCGGCACGCAGAGGTTCGTCACCACCACCGCGTCATAGCGGTCGGGATCGGCGAGCTCGTGGACCGCGTCGCGGATGTCCTCGAAGAGCTTGCCGGTGACGAGCGTCTCGGAGTTGAAGGGGACATAGCCGACCGAGCGGCGCGCGCCGTAGAAGTGGCTGACGAAGGTGAGGCCATAGACGCAGCAGGCCGACCCCGACAGCACGGTGGCCACCCGCCGCATCCTGAGCCCGACGCGGAGCGAGCCGAAGGCCGGGCACATGCTCTGGGGCTTGTCGTGGGGGCCGCGCGGATAGTCGGCGGCGTAGCGGTCGAGGATCTCGGACTTGCCGGCCGCGCGGGCGGCCGCGTCCATCTCGGCCGCGCCCGCATGGCAGCCCATGCCGTCGCCCCCGGCGGGCGGGGTCGCGCAAGCCTCGGCCGGCGCGGCCTCGGCGACGGGCGCGATCACCTCGGCCGCGTGGGCGTCGTCATAGCGCAGCTCGCCCGTCATGCGGCGACCTCGCGCAGGGGCTCGCGCGCGGCGGCATGAAAGGGGCAGCGGCCGGCGGCGGCGGGCGCCTCGGCGCGCGCTTGGGGCGCGACGCGCACGGCGCAGGGCGCCCCGGTGCCGAGATCGCGCAGCGCGTGGTCGAAGCGGGCGAGGAGGTCGAGATCAAGCATTGTCGTAGACCACTTCGAGCGACTTGCGCGCCTGGGCGTGCTTGCCGCGCATGTCGGTGTCGGTCGCGGGTTCGAGCACGAAGTCCTTGCCCGTCGCCTCGGCCGAGAAGAGGTTCAGAAGCCCGTCCTGGCTCAGCGGCTTGGGCCGCACCGGGGGCGCACCCGCCACCGCCTCGGCCAGCCCCGCGAAGAGATCACCCCAGCGCCCGGCCCGCGTGCCGACGATCTGATAGTTCGCCGACTTGCGCCGCAGATCCTCATCCTGCGGAATGGCCGCGAGGACGGGGATCTTCACCGCCTCGGCGAAGGCCGCGGCCTCGCCCGTGCCGTCGTCCTTGTTGATGACGAGGCCCGCGATGCCGACATTGCCGCCAAGCTTGCGGAAGTATTCGACCGCCGAGCAGACGTTGTTGGCGACATAGAGCGACTGGAGGTCGTTCGAGCCGACCAGGATGACCTTTTGCGCCATGTCGCGCGCGATCGGCAGGCCGAAGCCGCCGCAGACCACGTCGCCCAGGAAATCGAGCAGGACATAGTCGAAGTCCCAGTCATGGAACCCGAGCTTCTCCAGCAGCTCGAAGCCGTGGATGATGCCGCGCCCGCCGCAGCCGCGCCCGACCTCGGGGCCGCCGAGTTCCATCGCGAAGACACCGCCGCGCTTGAAGCAGACATCGCCGATCTTGACCTCCTCGCCCGCCAGCTTCTTGCGGGTCGAGGTCTCGATGATCGTGGGGCAGGCCTTGCCGCCGAAGAGCAGCGATGTCGTGTCCGACTTCGGATCGCAGCCGATCAGCAGCACGCGCTTGCCCATCTCGGCCATCATGTGGCTGAGGTTGGCGAGGGTGAAGGATTTCCCGATGCCGCCCTTGCCGTAGATCGCGATGATCTGCGTCTTCTTCGAGGGCGGGTCCATCGGCACTTCGAGCGTCGGCTCCTCGGCGGCCTCGGCACGCAGCCGGTCGTCGAAGTCCTTGAGGTTCGGCACGTCGAGCGTCATGCGCATCCACTCCAGTCGAGGATCATCTTGAGGCAGCGGGAATCGGTAAAGGCGGCCTCGTAGGCCGCGGGGGCGTCGGCCGCCGGCCGGCGATGGGTGATGAGGCCCGCGAGCGACAGCGCGCCCGATTCGATCAGCGCGCGCGTCGCGACCAGATCCTCGGGCGCCCATTCGGCGGCGATGCGCAGCCGCGCCTCGCGCAGGAAGGCGGGCGGGAAGGCAAAGCGCAGCGGCTCGGCGTAGAACCCCGCGAGCACGATCTCGCCGCCCTTGGCCAGACGGCCGATCAGCGTGTCGATGAGGCCCGCATCCCCCGAGGCGTCGTAGATCGCGCGATAGTCGCGGCGGGGGTCGGCGTCGGGGTGGATGACGCCATAGCCCTCGGCGCCCGCCATGCGGTAGGGATTGACCTCCCACACGGTGGGGGCGGCGCCGCCCGCGGCGAGCGTCAGCCGCGCGAGCAGCCGGCCGAGCACCCCGTGGCCCACGATGAGGTCGGGCAGGTCGGAATGCAGCCCCGCGATCGCGTGCCGCGCGGTCGCGGCCAGCGCGAGCAGCGCGCCCTCGGCCTCGAAACCCGGGTCGATCCGCGTCACCCGCCGCGCGGGTGTCACGAGGTGATGCGCCGCGCCGCCGAAGAGGCCGCGCACCGGACCGCGCTCGGTCGGCTCGAAGCAGTTGGCGCCGGGAACGAAAACATGCTCGCCCACGCTGAAGCCCGAGGCCGGGCCAGCTTCGACCACCTCGCCCGCGGCCTCGTAGCCCGGCACGAGCGGATAGCCCATGCCCGGGAAGGGCGGCATCGTGCCCGACCAGAAAAGCTTCTCGGTGCCGGTGGAAATGCCCGAAGCCGCGATCCGCACGACCAGATCGCCCTCGCCCGGCGGGGTCAGCCGTAACCGGTCGAGCGCGATCTCGCGCGGGCCGGAGAGGATGACGGCAGATGTTTCCACGTTTGCCCCGCTTGCCGACCGATGCGCCCGAACGGCACCACCGGGGATGAGCCCTGCTCATGTAACTTTAATCTTACATCCCAGACTGTCAATCTGAATTGACACAAGTCGGCGAAAAGCCTGACGCGGCCGACCGCCGTCAGCGACCAACCCGCGCCGTCACGACGGAGGTGACGAAGCTGCGCCGCGGGCGCGGTGTCTCGATGTCGACAAAGCCAGCATCGCGCAGGTGCCGGGCGATCTCGGCCGCCGAGCGCGTCCGGCCCGTGCCCATCGCGAGCGTGTAGAAGGCGAAATAGACATCCGTCGCCCGGTCGGGCCGCTCGCCCCCTGACATCGGCTCGGAGATGATGATTCGCCCGCCCGCCGGCAGGGCCGCCCGCGCCGCGCGCAAGAGTGCCGCCACCGTATCGTCGGCGTGGTCATAGAGGACGCGCACGAGGCTCAGCACATCTGCGCCCTGCGGCAGCGGATCGTCGCGGAAGCTGCCCGGATGCAGGCGCACCCGGCCCGCCATGCCGACGGCCGCAAGCCGCGCCTCGGCGCCTGCGAGCACCGCAGGCAGATCGAACAGCGCGAGCCCGAGGTCGGGCCAGGCCCGCCCGACGGCCGCAAGGAAGGCCCCGGTACCGCCGCCCACGTCAAGAAGCGTCCGCGCGCCGCGCAGATCGACGGCCGCGAGCGTGTCGGCCGCGACGATGCCTTGGGTCTGCGCCATGAGATCGGAATAGAGCGCGGCATCGGCCGGGTCGGTCGCGCCGGCCGCGCCGAAGACGTAGGGCCAGAAGCGGGCGAGCGCGGGCTCCGTCTCGCCCCGCAAGAGCGCGACGGGCCGGGCGAGATCAGCGTAAAGGACGTGATGATGGCGCACCATCGCCTCGAGCCCCGGGACGCCGAGAAATGCCGCGCCACGAGTCGAAAGCGCGAAACGCCCGTCGCCGCGTCGGCGCACGAGGCCGAGCGCCGCCGCCGCCTGTGCGAGCAGCCCTGCGCGGCGCGGGTCGAGTCCGGTGCGCGCCCCGATCGCCTCGGGCGCCAGCGGCCCGTCGGCCAGATGGTGCAGGAGGCGCAACTCCACGATCGCGGCGAGCGCCTGGGCGTTCACGAAACCCGCCATGATGTCGAAGATCGCCGCCCCCTCGGCGCGCACATGGCGGCCGACGAAGGGCAGGCGGATTGCCAGCGCCTGGAACCACGGCGCGGCGGCAAGGCGGTTCAGCAGCCCTGCCCCGCGGGGCCGCGTGGTGTCGGCCGCGAGTCCGGCGCCGGCGAGGTCGGCCATCAGCGCGCCGCCGCGACCGCCGCGACGGGGGCGACGGGCGTCATCCGTTCGGCGTAGCGGCGCACGAGCGCGGCCAGCGCGGCCTCGCCCGGGCAGGCGGGAATCGAGGCGATGGCACCGGCGAGGATATCGGTCAGGTGACGGATCGCGCCCTGCACGCCCAGTTCCGCAACCGCGTTCGGCCGGGCGTGGACGGCATCTTGCCCCGCGGGCTTGCCAAGCGTCGCTGCATCATAAAGTGCGTCGCGCAGATCGTCGGCGACCTGGAAGGCCTCGCCGATGCGTGCGCCGAGTTCGTCCCACGGCTCGGGATCCTGGCCGGCGGCGATCGCGCCCATCTTGCTTGCGGCCACGAACAGCGCCCCCGTCTTGGCGCGGTGATAGGCCGAGAGGTTCACGGCCCCCTCGCTCTCCCATCCCTGGCCCGCGCAGATGCCGCCCGGCATTCCGGTGCAGGCCGCGAGCGTGCGCACGAGGCGCAGGCCGCGCGCGGGTTCGGCCTCGGCTGCACGGGCGAGTGCCTCGAAGGCGAGCACGATCAGGCTGTCGCCCGCCAGCACCGCGAGCGGCTGGCCGAAGGCGCGGTGCACCGAGGGCTTGCCGCGGCGCGTGTCGGCATCGTCGAAACAGGGCAGATCGTCGTGGACAAGGCTCGCGCAGTGGATGAGTTCGAGGGCAGCCGCCGAGGCATCGGCAAGCGCGGGGCTGTCGTCGCCGCAGGCCCGCGCGACATTGAGCAGGATCGTCGGGCGGATCCGCGCGCCTCCGGGCGTCACCGCATAGTCGAGCGCCGCCGCGAGGCGCGGCGGGGCGTCGCGCCCGCCCTGACCGATCCGCAGCGCCGCGCCGATCGCGCTCTCGATGCGTGCGTCGAGTGTCATGCGTCCTCCGCTCGGCGTTCTGTCATGCGATCATGACATTCATGTGTAAATTACACTGGACAGTTTTCCTGTCCAAGTCAACAATCGCGGCAAGGGGGAACGCATGGTCGCTACCGGCCGTTCGCAGCATGTCGTCGTCGTGGGCGCCGGGGTCGGCGGGCTTGCGGCTGCGATCGTGCTTGCCCGCTCGGGTCTGCGCGTCAGCATCATCGAGGCGCGGCGCGAACCGGGCGGCAAGATGCGCACCCTGCCAAGCGCAGCAGGCCCGGTCGATGCGGGGCCGACCGTGCTCACCATGCCATGGGTGTTCGAGGATCTTTTCGCCCGCGCGGGTGTGCGGATGGCCGACCGGGTGGAGCTGATCCGACAGCCCATCATCGCGCGGCACTGGTGGCCCGATGGCAGCTGCCTCGATCTGACCGACGATGTCGAGGCGAACGCGGCGCTGATCGGCGATTTTGCTGGCCCGGCCGGCGCAGCCGATTTCCGCCGCTTCCACGCTGCGACAGCGGCGCTTCACCGCGCCTTCGACCGCCCCGTGATGCGCGCGCCGCGACCGCGGATCCTCGGGATCCTCGGGGCCGCGCTGGCCTCGCCCGCGACGTGGCGCGCCCTCCTGCCCGGGCGATCCCTCTCGGGGTTCCTGCGCGCGAGCTTTCGCGATCCGCGCCTGCGCCAACTCTTCGGGCGCTATGCGACCTATGTTGGCGGGGTTCCGGGCAGCGCGCCTGCGGTCCTGAGCCTTGTCTGGCAGGCCGAGGCGGCGGGGGTCCATGCCGTGCGCGGCGGAATGGGGGCGCTGGCCACCGCGCTCGCGGATCTCGCGCGCGAGTGTGGCGTGGAATTGCGCCTCGGCACGGCGGTGGCGCGCGTCCTGACCGAGGGCGGGCGCGTCTCGGGTGTCGCCCTCGCGACCGGCGAGATCGTCGCGGCGAGCGAAGTCGTCTTCAACGGCGATCCGGCGGGGCTTGTGCAGGGGCTGTGCGGGCAGGCCGTGGTATCGGCGGTACCGCGCCGGGGCGTGGCGCCCCGCAGCCTCTCGGCATGGGTCTGGGCCTTCGCGGCAGAGCCGCAGGGGCGCGTGGCGCAAGACCTCGTGCTGCACAACGTCTTTTTCGGCACGGATCCGGCCGCCGAATTCGGTCCGATCGCGGCCGGGCGGATGCCCGAGGATCCGACCCTCTATGTCTGCGCGCAGGATCGCGCGACCGCCGAGGCCGGCACCGGGACAGAGACATGCGCCGCCGAGCGCTTCGAGATCATCATGAACGCCCCGCCCGTCCGTGGCGCGGCCGAGCGGGAGGAGATGAAATGCCGGACGCGCACCTTCAGCACACTGGCGCGGATGGGCTTGAGCTTCGGCGAGCACCCCGGGGCGAGCGCGCTGACGGCGCCGGCGGATTTCGCGCGGCTGCATCCGGGGTCGGACGGTTCCCTCTACGGGCGGAGCCCGCATGGCACGGCCGCGACCTTCCTGCGGCCGGGGGCGCGGACGCGGGTGCGGGGGCTCTATCTGGCGGGCGGCGGGGCCCATCCGGGGGCGGGGGTGCCGATGGCGACCCTGTCCGGGTTGCACGCGGCCGAGGCGATCTTGACGGACCTTGCTTTGCCCTCGACGTCCCGCCCGACGGCTATGCCTGGTGGTATGTCGACGGCGTTTCCGACGACGGACGGCGCGCCGTCTCGGTGATCGGCTTCATCGGCTCGGTCTTTTCGCCCTGGTATGCCTGGAGCGGCCGGCGCGCCCCCGAGAACCATGTCTGCATCAACGTCGCGACCTATGGGCCGCAGGGCCGCTTCACCATGACCGACCGCGGCCGTGCCGCGCTGCGCCAGACGCGCGACAGCCTGACCGTGGGGCCGAGCCGGATGCGCTGGCAGGGCGGCGCCCTCGTCATCGACATCGACGAAATCGGCGCGCCGCCCTTCGTCACGCCGGTGCGGGGGCAGGTGCGCCTCATCCCCGACGCGCTCGCGCGGATCGAGGTCGCGCTCACGCCCGAGGGGACGCATGTCTGGCGCCCCTTCGCCCCCTCGGCGCGCATCGAGGTCGAGATCGAGCCCGGCCACCGCTGGCAGGGGCATGGCTATTTCGACGCCAATTTCGGGACCCGCGCGCTCGAGGCCGATTTCGCGACCTGGACCTGGGGCCGCTACGCCCTGCCCGGCGGGCGGGCGGCGGTGTTCTATGACGCGCGCCGCCGCGACGGATCGGACCTCGCGGTCGCGCTCGACTTCGCGGCGGACGGGACGGCCGGACGCATGGCACCGCCGCCCGAGGCGCGGCTGCCGCGCACGCTCTGGGGCCTGCCGCGCCGCACCCGCGCCGATGCGGGCTTCGCGCCGCGCCAACTGCTCGGGATGCTCGATGCGCCCTTCTACGCCCGCGCGATGGTCGAGACCTCGGTCGGCGGGCAGGTGGTGCGAGGGGTGCACGAGGCGCTCGACCTCCGGCGCTTCGCCTCGCCCCTCCTCAAGCCCATGATCGCGCTGCGCGTGCCGCGCCGGGCCGGATGGCGTTTCGGCCCCGAGGTCGACCCCGAGGGCGCCCCCGGGGACGACACCGCGCAGCGCGGGCATTGACTGCGCCGCGGGCGCGCGTATAAGCGCGCGGTCCTCGGGGTGCGTCCGGCACGCCGGGGCTTTGGTGTTGGCGGCCCCCGCGAGGGAATGCCTGTCGGCCCCGCAAGGGGCAGAGGACAACGCCCTTCACATCGCTGGAAGGAGATCAGACGTGACCAAACGCACGGCTGCCAAGTACAAGATCGACCGCCGCATGGGCGAGAACATCTGGGGCCGGCCCAAGAGCCCGCTCAACAAGCGCGAATACGGCCCCGGCCAGCATGGCCAGCGGCGCAAGACCAAGCTCTCGGACTTCGGCACGCAGCTGCGCGCCAAGCAGAAGCTCAAGGGCTATTACGGCAACATCTCGGAAAAGCAGTTCCGCCGCATCTATGCCGAGGCCGAGCGCCAGCGCGGCGACACCTCGGAGGCGCTGATCGGGCTGCTCGAGCGGCGCCTCGACGCCGTGTGCTATCGCGCCAAATTCGTGCCGACGGTCTTCGCCGCCCGCCAGTTCGTGAACCACGGCCATGTCACGGTGAACGGCAAGCGCGTCAACATCGCCTCCTACCGGCTGCGCGAAGGCGATGTGGTTGCGGTGCGCGACAAGTCGCGCCAGCTTGCCCTCGTGCTCGAAGCCGTGGGCCTCGCCGAGCGTGACGTGCCTGACTATCTCGAAGTCGACCACCACAAGATGACGGCACGGCTCGCACGCACGCCCGGTCTGGGCGATGTGCCCTATCCGGTCCAGATGGAACCGAACCTCGTCGTCGAATTCTACGCCAAGAACTGATCCCGGCGGCGGGGGCGGGCCTGCCCGCCCCCTCGCCCCTCCCGCGCGCGAAGGCAGCCAGCGCCATGTCCGGCAAGCCGAACCTCGAGACCAGCTTCGAGCGTGGCCTGTTCGCCTCGCGCTGGCTCATGGCGCCCATGTATGCGGGGCTCGTCGTCTCGCTCGGGCTGCTGGCCTTCATCTTCGTGCGAGAGCTTTTCTACTATCTGCCCAAGGCGATGACGATGTCGGGCGAAGAGGCGATCCTCGTCGTGCTGACGCTGATCGACCTCACGCTCGCGGCGAACCTGCTGCTGATCGTGATCTTCTCGGGCTATGAGAACTTCGTGTCGAAATTCGACATCGACACCGGCACCGACCGCCCGGACTGGATGGGCAAGGTCGATTTCTCGGGCCTGAAGATGAAACTCATCGCCTCGATCGTGGCGATCTCGGCCATCCATCTGCTCAAGCGCTTCATGGAGGTCGGAACCTCCGAGGTGCCCGAGCGGCAGCTCTTCTGGCTCACGGTCATCCATCTCAGCTTCGTCATCTCGGGCGTGCTGATGGCGGCGATGGACTGGCTCGCCGCGCGCAGCAAGAAATAGCGCCTCGCGCGCGACCGCGAGGTTCAGGCGATGCCCATCACCCCCCAGCCCGGCATTCTCGAGATCAAGCCCTATCAGGGCGGCGAGGCGCATCTGCCGGGGCGGGCGGATGTGCTCAAGCTGTCGTCGAACGAGAACCCCTTCGGCCCCTCGCCCGCCGCAGTCGCGGCCTTCGCCGCCGCGGCGCCCCTCCTGCACCGCTATCCCCCGACCGACCACGCGGCGCTCCGCGCGGCGATCGGCGCGGTCGAGGGGCTCGATCCCGCCCGCATCATCTGCGGGGTGGGGTCGGACGAGATCCTGAGCCTCATCTGCCAGGCCTACGCCGGCCCGGGGGATGAGGTCGTCTATCCCGAGCACGGCTTTTCGATGTATCGCATCTCGGCGCTGGGCGCGGGCGCGCGCCCCGTCGTCGCGCCAGAGCGCGACCGGCGGGTCGATGTCGCGGCGCTGCTCGCGGCGACGGGGCCGCGCACGCGGCTCGTGTTCCTCGCCAACCCCGGCAACCCGACGGGCACGGCGCTGAGTGCGGCGGAACTGGCGGTGCTGGCCGACGGAATGCCTGAATCGGCGATCCTCGTGATCGACGGGGCCTATGCGGAATATGCCGACGAGGGTGACCTGGCGGCGCATCTGGCGGCAACGCGCGCCAATGTCGTGATGACGCGGACCTTCTCCAAGATCCACGGGCTCGGCGGGCTGCGGATCGGCTGGGGCTTCGGCCCGGCCGAGGTGATCGGGGTGCTCGACCGCATCCGCGGGCCGTTCAACCTCTCGGGCCCCGCGCTTGCCGCGGCCGAGGCGGCAATGCGCGACACCGCCCACCGCGCCTTCTGCAAGGCCGAGACGGCGCGGCTGCGCGGTTGGCTCGCGGCGCGGCTGGCGGAATGCGGGGTGGCCAGCGACCCCTCGCAGGCCAATTTCGTGCTCGCCCGCTTTGCCGACG
>JBIKVM010000086.1:0-11254 GCA_044356825.1 Limisphaerales bacterium | reverse complement strand
CACGCCCGCAGCCGCGCCGAAGCCAAGATGCGCTGCCTCAAGTCCTTTGGCGAGCGCATCGCCGCGAGGGACCCAGACCGCCAAACCGCCGAAATATACATCCGCATCACACTCATGAACCGCTTCAATGCCATCGGCACCGCCGAGTTCGTGCGCGTGGCCTGAACCTGAAGGGGAAGGGGGCAGCCACGCCTAAGGCCGCCTTTTTGCAAAAATGCCTAGCTGATCCCAAATAAATGTATAACGTTATCATGAACTTGTAAGCCACTCACCAAATCGGCGCAGTCATGAGGTCCGGATAATAACGGCCCCGAGAGACCGCTTCGGAGCCCGTTGGCGCCGAGGCCAGTGCTCAGCCCCTCCCGCATAACCCTCGAAAACAACGGAAAAATCCGGCCTCAGCCGGATGAAGAGAACGCTTTCGCTAGGGCAAGTGGCGGAGAGGGTGGGATTCGAACCCACGGTGGGCTTGCACCCACAACGGTTTTCGAGACCGCCCCGATCGACCGCTCCGGCACCTCTCCGCACTCGGTGGTCGCGAGAGCGGCTTAGCGGTTCCTCGGGGCGGGTTCAAGGTGCATTCGGCGCGGATCGGAGCGCAGAAAAGCTGACCCCCGGCACGCGGAGCGCGCCGGGGGTCGGATGCGGGTTGCCCCGCCAATGTCCGACTTGCGTCAGACGAGGCCTTCGCGCTGGGCCTTCTTGCGCGCGAGTTTGCGGGCGCGGCGGATCGCCTCGGCCCTTTCGCGCGCCTTCTTGACCGACGGCTTCTCGAAATGCTGCTTGAGCTTCATTTCGCGGAATACGCCTTCGCGCTGAAGCTTTTTCTTGAGCGCGCGCATGGCCTGATCGACGTTGTTGTCGCGAACACTGACCTGCATGTGGTGTCACCACCTTTCCGGGTTGAAGTTGCACGATTGTGCAGGCCGCGCGGCTGTAGCAAACTCGCCCCCTGATGTCCAGTTCGGGAATGACGGCATGCACGACACCGCCACGGCGACGATCGAGGCGCGGCTTCTCGGGGCGATCCTGCCCCATGTGCCCTTCGAGGGCTGGTCCGACGCGGCCTTTGCCGCCGCCTGCCGCGAGACGGGAACCGATCCGGCGCTCGCGCGGCTGAGCCTGCCGCGCGGGGCGGTCGATCTGGCCTGCGCCCACCACCGCGCGGGCGATCGCGCCCTCGCGGCGCGGCTTGCGGCCGAGCCGCCGGCCGGGCGGATGCGCGAGCGGATCGCGCGCGCGATCTGCCTGCGGCTGGAGATAGCGGGGGACCGAGAGGTCGCGCGCCGGTCGGCTGCGCTGATGGCGCTGCCGCATCTCGCGCCCGAGGGGGCGGCGCTGATCTGGGGGACGGCGGATGCGATCTGGACGGCGCTCGGCGACACGTCGCAGGGGTTCGAGCGGCTGAGCAAGCGCACGACGCTCGGGGCCGTCTACACGGCGTCCTTCCTCTACTGGCTGGGCGACAACAGCCCCGATGCGACCGACACCGCCGGTTTCGTCGCGCGCCGGATCGAGGAGGTGATGGGGATCGAGGCGCTGAAGGGCCGGCTGCGCGAGGGGCCGCTCGGCCAGGCGGGGGCCTGGGTCGCGGCGCGCACGGGCCGCAATGAGGCGCGGCCATGAGCGCGCCGCGGATGATGCGCGCGGTCGCGATCTCGGCCCCGGGCGGGCCCGAGGTGCTGGTCCCGGCCGAGGTGCCCGTTCCGGTGCCGGGTCCGGGCGAGATCCTGATCCGCGTGGCCCATGCGGGCGTCAACCGCCCCGATGCGCTCCAGCGCGCGGGGTCGTATGCGCCCCCGCCGGGCGCCTCGCCGCTGCCGGGCCTCGAGGCGGCGGGCCGGGTCGCGGCGGTGGGTCCGGGGGTGGCGCGCTGGCGCTTGGGCGACCGGGTCTGCGCGCTCCTGCCGGGCGGCGGATACGCCGAATACGCGCTCTGCCCCGAGGCGCACGCCCTGCCGGTGCCCGAGACGCTCGATCTGCGCGCCGCCGCCTGCCTGCCCGAGACGGCCTTCACCGTCTGGACCAACGTCTTCGCGCGCGGCCGGCTGCGGGCGGGCGAGCGGTTCCTCGTGCACGGCGGATCGTCGGGGATCGGGACGACCGCGATCCAGATGGCGCAGGCGTTCGGGGCGCGCGTCTTCGCGACCGCGGGGTCGGCGGAAAAATGCGCGGCCTGCGTGGCGCTCGGGGCCGAGCGGGCGATCAATTATCGCGCCGAGGATTTCGTGGCGGTGATGAAGGCCGAGGGGGGCGCGGATCTGATCCTCGACATGGTCGGCGGGTCCTACCTGCCGCGCAACCTGCGCGCGCTCGCCGATGACGGGCGGCTGGTGCAGATCGCCTTTCTCGAAGGCGCGAAATGCGAGGTCAATTTCGCCGAGGTGATGGTGCGGCGCCTGACGATCACAGGCTCGACGCTGCGGCCGCAATCGGTGTCGGCCAAGGCCGCGATCGCGCGCGCGCTCGAGGCCGAGGTGTGGCCGCTGGTGGCGGCAGGGCGGCTGCGGCCGGTGATCGATTCGGCCTATCCGCTCGAACAGGCGGCGGCGGCGCATGCGCGGATGGAAAGCTCGGCCCATATCGGCAAGATCGTGCTCGACGTCGCGCCCGAAACGGCGGGCTGAGGGCGCGGGGGGTGGAGTGGCGCGGCGAGGGGCTGCTGCTCGGCCTGCGCCGGCATGGCGAGGGTGCCGCGATCATCGAGGTGCTGACGCCCGACCTCGGGCGGCTCGCGGGCGTGGTGCGCGGGGGCGCGGGGCGGCGGCTGGCGCCGGTGCTGCAACCGGGCGCGCAGCTTTCGCTCGTCTGGCGGGCGCGGCTGGCCGAACACATCGGCACCTTCACCGCCGAACTCTTGCGCCCGCGCATCGCGGTGGCGCTGGGCGATCCGGTGGCGCTGCAGGGGCTCGCGTCGGTCTGCGCCCTTCTCTTGCGCGCCCTGCCCGAGCGCGCGCCGGAGCCCGGAACCTACGCCGAGACCTGCGCGCTCCTCGATGCCATGGGCGCGCCCGGCTGGCCCGAGGCCTATGTGCGCTGGGAGGTCGGGCTGCTCGCCACGCTCGGGCAGGGGCTCGACCTCGGATCCTGCGCGATCACCGGCGCGACCGAAGGGCTGAGCCATGTGAGCCCGCGCACGGGTCGCGCGGTGCAGGGCGAGGCAGCTGCGGCCTGGACCGACCGGCTGCTCGTGCTGCCGGGGTGGATCGCGGAGGAGGGGACCGCAGGCTCGGCCGCAGCGCTCGACGCGGGGTTCGAGCTCACGGGGCATTTCCTGACCCGGGCACTTGGCGACCTCGGACGCGCGGCGAACCTGCCGGATGCGCGCGCGCGTCTGCGCGACGCCGCGATGCGCAGGTGGGCAGACGGCGAAGGGGCGAAGCGGGGCTGAAGCGCATCGCGGTTGACCCCCGCAGCCAGACACGGCCCGTCTGCTCGCCAGCAACCGACAGGATCTGTCGCGCAAAGGATAGACGCGCCCTGAAGGGGCGGAGATTCTGGCCGGGAGAGGTGCATGCCGATGTTCGATCGCTTTGCCTTGCCGGGTCTGCGCCGCGCCCCGGCGCCGGGGGTGCGGGCTTTCGCGATTCTCTCCGGGCTCGATGCGGCGGTTCGGGGCACGATCATCTCGGTCATGCCGCTGGAACTCTACCGTGCCTTCGGTGACGCGGCGGTGGTCTCGATCATCTATTTCGCGGTCGGTTGCCTTTCGCTGCTGGTCGGGCTGCTTGTGCCGAGGATCGCGACACTGCTGCAGCGGCGCTGGACCTTCACGCTTGGGGCTGCACTATTCCTCGTAGGGCAGACGGCGGGGATCATCGGCGGGACATGGATGGTCGTCGCGATCCTCGCGAACGGGGCGGGGACGGTGATGGTGTTCGTCTGCCTCAATGCCTATGTGCTCGACTACATCGCGCGCAGCGACCTCGGAAGGACCGAGTCGATGCGGATGTTCTATGCGGCGCTGCCCTGGACGGTCGGGCCGTTTCTGGGTGTCCTGCTCCTTGAGGTCTGGCGGCCGCTGCCCTTCATCGTGGCGGGGTTCCTCGCACTCGGGCTCATGGGTGTCTTCTGGATCCTGCGGCTCGGGAACGGACGCGCAATCGCGCGCGCCCGCGGGCCAGAGCCGAACCCGCTCGCCTACATCGGGCGCTTCGTGCAACAGCCGCGGCTGATTGCGGGGTGGATCTTTGCCGTGATCCGCTCAAGCGGGTGGTGGGTCTTCGCGGTCTATCTGCCGATCTTCGCGGTCGAGGCTGGGCTGGACCCGAGCATCGGTGGCGCGACGCTCTCGGCGGCGTCGGCGCTCATGTTCACTACACCCTTCATGTTGCGCTGGATGCAGGCGCGATCCGTGCGCGTGGCGGTACGGGTGGGCTTCATGGGCGCGGCGAGCTGCTTTGCCCTTGCTGCGGCGACTTCGGCGTGGCCCTGGATCGCGGTAGGGACGATGATGGCGGGGGCGTTCTTTCTGGTCTTGCTCGATGCGGTCGGAGGTCTGCCCTTCCTCCTCGCGGTGAAGCCATCCGAGCGGGCCGAGATGGCGGGGATCTACTCGAGCTTTCGCGATGTCTCGGCAATCGTGACGCCAGGGATCGCGTGGCTCGTGCTGCTCGTGTTGCCTCTGCCGGCGATGTTCGGTGCGATGGGGGGTCTGCTGGCCGCGACCTGGGCACTCGCGGGGCGTTTGCATCCGATGCTGGGGCAGCCGGCGGCACGACGCCACCCGCGCAAAAGAAAGGACGCGCCGGCCTGAGCCGGCGCGTCCGCGTTCGTCGGCGCAGTGCGGCGGGAAATCAGGCGAGCGAGATGTTCGTCGCAGATTCGCGGCCGTCGCGGCCGGCTTCGATGTCGAAGGTGACAGCCTGGCCGTCATTGAGGCCGCGCAGCCCGGCACGCTCGAGCGCCGAGATGTGCACGAAGACGTCCTTGCGGCCGCCCTCGGGGGCGATGAAGCCATAGCCCTTCGTTGCATTGAACCATTTCACGGTGCCCTTGGCCATCGTGAGTCTCCTGTCAGTCATGCCGCCCGCGGTATTGCGACGGCTCGGCGCGGTCACGTCAAGATCGAAAGACTGCGGCCACGAGGGAGACAGGTCGATAAAGAGCACAACGCAACCTCGCCCTTGGCAGATTTTCGCGCATCTGGCAAGATGATTCGTAGGCTACGCGTCCTGCGCGACATCGTCGCGCGCGGCGCGCTCTTCGGCCTTAGCGCGGTTCCAGAGATCGTCCATCTCGGCCAGAGTGCTGTCGACGGGCCCGCGACCCGTCGTGGCGAGCAGGGCCTCGATCCGGGCGAAGCGGCGAGTGAACTTGGCGTTGGCGCCCCGCAACGCGGCCTCAGGGTCGACGCCGAGATGGCGCGCGAGATTGGCCACCACGAACAGGAGGTCGCCAACCTCTTCGGCCAGATGGGCCGGGTCCTTTTCGGCGCGGGCCTGTTGCACCTCGCGTGCCTCTTCTGCGAGCTTGTCGAGAACGTCGTCCGTCTCAGGCCAGTCGAAGCCCACGCGCGCGGCGCGAGCCTGCAGCTTGACCGCACGGGTCAGGGCGGGCAGCGCCAGCGCGACGCCATCTAGAGTGCCCGAACCCGCGGCGGCGCGCTCGCGCGCTTTTGCTGCCTCCCACGCCACACTGCGGGCGGCCGCATTCAAGGGTCGCGGAGCGGCATGGGCAGCTTCGAAGATGTCAGGGTGGCGATCGAGCATCTTTGTTGAGATCGCGCGCGCGACATCGGCAAACCCGAACAGGCCGCGCTCCTCGGCAATGCGGGCGTGAAAGACGACTTGCAAGAGCAGATCGCCCAATTCACCCGGCAGTTCGGACCAGGCGGCACGGGCGATGACATCCGCGACCTCATGCGCCTCTTCAAGCGTGTAAGGGGCGATCGAGGCGAAATCCTGCGCGATGTCCCACGGGCATCCCGCCACCGGATCGCGCAGCGCCCGCATGATGGCCAGAAGCCGCGCGAGTTCCGCGCCTGCGCGGCTGTCTTGTGGCGTGGACTCGGGCAGGGGCAAGAGGCGCCTCCGGAACTGCGGCGGGTCGCGTTTATGGGAACGGGGTTCAGGCGCGGGTATCGATGCCCGACGATGCCGGCATCGAGGAAACACCGACCTGGGCGGGGCGAAGAAGGCGGTCGTGGATCATGAAGCCCTCGGCCATCACCTCTATGATTTGGCCCGCGGTGGTGCCGGGGACAGGAGCCTCGAACATCGATTCGTGCAGGCGCGGATCGAACATGTCACCGCGTTCGGGGGTGATGCGGCTGATCCCGTGCCTGCCGAAGATCGCGAGCAGCTCGCGCAAGGTCAGCTCGACCCCCTCGATGAGGCCGGGGGCGGCAGTGCGGATGGTGTCGTCTGCCGCGTCGAGAGCACGGCGGAGGTTGTCGTGGATCGTCAGCAGTTCGCGCGCCAGCCTCGTGGCGCCATAGCTTTCGCCCTCACGCCGGTCGCGATCGGCACGTTTGCGGGCGTTCTCGGCATCGGCAAGCGCGCGCATGTAGCGATCGCGCAACTCATCTCGCTCCTGCCGGAGGACCGCGAGTTCGGCTTCGACGGGGTCAGCCGGGCCCGTGCCCCCGGCGATTGTGGCTTCGGCATCAATCCTTGATTCGTCCTGCATCCGTCATCCCTTCCGTCGCTCGGTCACGAGCCGCCCGAGCATCTGTGCCGTATAGTCCACGATCGGCACGACCCGCCCGTAGTTGAGCCGGGTCGGACCGATCACGCCGACCGCTCCGATAACCTTGCGGTCGGCATTCATATAGGGGGAAACGACCAGAGCGGAACCCGTGAGTGAAAAAAGCTTGTTCTCGGAGCCGATGAAGATGCGCACACCCTCTCCCTTGTCGGCGAGTTCCAGGAATTCCGCGATGTCGCGTTTGCGCTCCAGATCGTCAAAGAGGGTGCGGATACGGTCAAGATCGGCCTGGGCGTCGGACCCCGGCAGGAGGTTCGCCTGACCGCGCACGATCAGCCTCTCGTGCGGCTCTCCGGCATGGTGCCACTCGGCGAGGCCGCTCTCGACCAGAGCGCGCGCCAAATCGTCGATCTCCTGCCGCCGGCGGGCCATCTCGAGGCAGATCTGGCGGCGCAACTCGCCAAGTGTGCGCCCCTCGGCGAAGGCGTTGAGGAAATTGGCGGCCGTGCGCATGGAGGAAGGCGTCTGGCCGGGGGGGGGGCGGAAAACGCGGTTCTCGACATGCCCGTCTGCCATGACGAGCACGACGAGCGCCCGGTCGGCTGCGAGGCTCACGAATTCGATGTGGCGGATGGCAGCCTCGTGCTTGGGCGCGAGCACGACCGAGGCGCTGCGGGTCAGTCCCGAGAGCGCCTGTCCGATTCCTTCGAGCAGGGTCGCTATGGAATTATCGGTGGTGCCAAGGGTGGCGTCGATCGTCTCGCGGTCTGCGGATTGCAGCGTACCGACCTCGAGCACGGCATCGACGAACATGCGCAGCCCGGCCTCGGTCGGAATCCGCCCGGCTGAGACATGGGGGCTGTCGAGAAGCCCCATGAATTCGAGATCCTGCATGACATTGCGGATGGTGGCGGCAGAGACGCGCTCCGACATGCTGCGTGTCAGCGTACGCGAGCCAACCGGCTCGCCCGAGGCCAGGTAGCCCTCGACGACGCGGCGAAATACCTCGCGCGAGCGGTCGTTCATTTCAGAGAGGATGTTGCCCTGATCGCCCATGATGCGGTGCCGACTCCGACCTCCGAACTGCGAGGAGGGTCGATTATGCCCTGTCGGACGCGGGCGTCAATCGCGCTCCTGCCACAGAAGCTCGAAGGCCGAACACGGTTGCGTTTGCAGCGCACGCGCGGCATGAGTGCCCGGTCAAGAGGAGAACGAGATGCGGCCATCGGGACGGAAACTGGACGAATTGCGCGAGATCCGGATCGAGGCGGGCGTGCTGCGGCACGCCGAGGGTTCGTGCCGGATCGTCGTCGGGGGAACCGAGGTGCTGTGTGCGGCGACGATCGAGGATAAGCCCCCGCCCTTTCTGCGTGGCACCGGGCTTGGCTGGGTGACGGCCGAATACGGCATGCTGCCGCGCGCCACCAACACCCGGACGCGCCGCGAGGCGGCTGCCGGCAAGCAGCAGGGCCGCACGATCGAGATTCAGCGGCTGATCGGGCGAGCTTTGCGCGCGGGCGTGGACCGGGCTGCACTGGGCGAGCGGCAGATCGTGATCGACTGCGACGTGATCTCGGCCGATGGCGGCACGCGCTGCGCCTCGATCACGGGTGGATGGGTGGCGTTGCGGATGGCGGCGAACAAGCTGCTCGGGGCGCGGATCGTGAGTTCGGATCCGATCCTCGATCACGTGGCTGCGGTGTCGTGCGGGATCTACGGCGGCCAGGCGGTGCTCGACCTCGACTATGCCGAGGACAGCGAGGCGGCCGTCGACGGAAACTTCGTTCTGACCGGGGCGGGTCGGCTGATCGAGGTACAGGGGTCGGCCGAAGGGGCGACCTTTGCTCGCGCCGATCTTGAGCGTATGCTGGCGCTTGCCGAGCTTGGGACTGCCGCATTGGTCGCGGCGCAGCGGGCGGCTCTCTGACCATGGCCGCGCCGGTCCGGCTGGTTATCGCGACCCACAACCTCGGCAAGATCGAGGAGTTCGCCGACCTCCTCAAGGGTTACGACATCGAACCTGTTGCGGGGCCGGATCTCGGACTGGCAGTGCCGGACGAAACCGAGACGAGCTTTGCCGGAAATGCAGCCCTGAAGGCGATAGCGGCCGCACGCGCGACGGGGCTTGCGGCACTGGCCGACGACAGCGGCCTGTGCGTCGATGCGCTTGGCGGCGCACCTGGGGTCTATACCGCCGATTGGGCCGAGACGCCCGGGGGGCGCGACTTCGGGCTGGCGATGGAACGGGTGCACGACGAAATCACGGCTTCGGGGGCCGCTGCGCCCTGGGGTGCGGAGTTTCGCTGCGCGCTCGCGCTCGCGCTGCCCGACGGGACCTGCGAAACCGCCGAGGGCGCCGTGCGGGGTGCGATAGTCTGGCCGCCCCGGGGCACGCTCGGGCATGGCTACGACCCGATCTTCGTACCCGCAGGAGAGGCGCTGAGCTTCGGCGAGATCGATCGCTGGGTGAAGAACCGGCGCAGCCATCGTGCGGCGGCACTGAAGGCGCTCGAACCTGCGCTTCAACATCTTGTTTCACGTGAAACACCGCGGGCAGGTGGATGATCGCGCCCGACGCCGATCCGGGCTTCGCCCTTTATGTTCATTGGCCCTTCTGCGCCTCGAAGTGCCCCTATTGCGACTTCAACAGCCATGTAGCCGAAGCGATCGACCAAGGCGCCTGGCGCACGGCGCTGTGCCACGAGGTGCGCCGTAGTGCGGCCGAGACCCCCGGCGCCTGTCTGGGGAGCATCTTCTTTGGCGGCGGAACCCCATCGACCATGCCCCCCGAGACGGTGGGAGAGGTCATCGCGACGGCGCGCGCGGCTTGGCGGACGACGAACGATCTTGAGATCACCCTCGAGGCGAACCCGACCTCGAGCGACGCCGCGCGGTTTGCTGCCTTTCGGGACGCGGGCGTGAACCGCATCTCGATCGGGGTGCAGGCCCTGCGCGATCCTGCGCTGCGCGCGCTGGGCCGCCGCCACAGTGCGGCCGAGGCCCGCGCCGCCATCGCCGCCGCCGCCCACCATTTCGAGCGCGTGAGCGCGGATCTGATCTATGCCCGTCAGGACCAGACCAAAGTTGAGTGGGAAGTGGAACTGCGCGAGGCGATCGACCTCGGGACATCGCACCTCTCGCTCTACCAGCTCACCATAGAAGAGGGCACTGCATTCGCGGCGCGTGCCGCACGGGGCTTGCTGTCCGGGCTCCCTGATGAGGATCTTGCAGCTGCACTTTATGAGGTCACGCAAGAAATCTGCGCGCGTCACGGGCTTGGCGGATACGAGATATCGAACCACGCCCGCGACGGTGACGCTTGTCGGCACAACCTCGTCTATTGGCGCGGCGGTGAATGGGTGGGGATCGGACCCGGAGCGCATGGCAGGCTCGGGCCGGCGACAGGCCGGGTGGCCACGCGCGCCGTGCGCAATCCGACAGCGTGGCTGCAGGCGGTTCAGGCGGTCGGGACGGGCGAAGAGCCCCGCGAACCGATCCCGCCTGCTGAGGTTGGGCGCGAATACCTTCTGATGGCACTCCGGCTGCGCGAAGGGGCCTCGATCGCGCGCATGCGTTCGGCTGATCCGGGACTCGCGCCTGACCGCGTGATCGCCGACCTCGTGGATCGCGGCCTGCTGCTCCATGAACGTGACCGGATCTGCGCAACTGACGCCGGGCGCCTGGTGCTCAATGGGCTGGTGCGCGCGCTCGACGCAGGCTGAGGTGCCTCAGTCGCGCGGGATCGCTGCCAGGACCTGGCAGAGCAGGTCAAGCTCGTCGAGATTGGCATAGCGCACCGACAAGATCCCGCCTTCCGTTCCGGGCTCGTGCCGGATTCGGACGCCCATCCCGAGGCTCGCCGATAATTCGCCTTCGAGCGCGCGTGTATCCGCATCACCCGACGGTGCACGTCGCGGCTCGCCCGTCTTCGCCGGGCGTCCGCCGGCGCGGCGGGCGAGCTTCTCGGTCTCGCGCACCGAGAGGTCTCGTGCCACGATCTGGCGCGCAAGTGCAACCGGATCCTCTGCACCGACAAGCGCCCGCGCATGCCCCGCCGATATTCGCCCAGCCGCCACCTCGACCAGGACCTCGGGTGGAAGACGCAAGAGGCGCAGCGTGTTGGCAATGTGGCTGCGGCTCTTGCCAATCAGTTCGGCGAGGCGGTCCTGCGTGAAGCCGTGCGCCTCGATAAGCTGGCGATATGCGCCCGCCTCCTCGACAGCCGAGAGATCGGTGCGCTGAACGTTCTCGATGAGCGCGATCTGCGCGACCTCGGCATCTGAGAGCTCGCGCACGAGTGCGGGCACGTCGTGAAGTTGCGCCATTTGCGCGGCGCGCCAGCGACGCTCTCCCGTCACGATCTCGTATCCTGGGCCGCCCGGAATTGGCCGCACGATCAGCGGCTGCAGGACGCCCTTCTCACGGATAGATTGGGCGAGATCGTCCAGTTCGGCCGCGTCGAAGTGCCGGCGCGGCTGTGCCGGATTGGGCCGGACCAACTCGACCGGGATACGGGTTCCGAGGGGCAATTCACTTCGCGCCGCGGGCTGTGCCGCAAGGGCTGATGCGGCACCAGCCGACGTCTGCGCCGCCACCTCGGCCTCGC
>JBIKVM010000084.1:0-11303 GCA_044356825.1 Limisphaerales bacterium | reverse complement strand
TGTCCGCCCCGGATCAGGCGCAAAGACGATGCCATCGTCGCCCTCGGCCGTCAGCCAATCATTGCGGGCGATCTCTCCCTCGATCTGCCCGGGGCCCCAACCGGAATAGCCAAGCGCGAGCAGCGCTCGCTGCGGCCCGGTTCCCGATCCGAGTGCCCGCAGCACATCGCGTGTCGCCGTCAGCGCAAGTCCATGGGGTAGGGACATCGTCCCGTCGGCCGCGTAATCGTCCGAGTGCAGCACAAAGCCCCGGCCGTGCTCGACCGGCCCGCCGAAGCGCACGGGTACCGTTGGAGCCGCATCGATTCGCGGGATCTCGAGTTGTTCGAGCAGCGCAGCGAAGGCCACATCGGTGATCGGCTTGTTGACGATGAGGCCCATTGCGCCCTCGGCCGAGTGACGGCACATCAACACCACCGCTTTCTCGAAGCGCGGATCGCCCAACCCAGGCATCGCAATCAGGAATTTGCCGCTCAGGTCCATCGATTCCCCTCCGGTCAAGCCTGACGGTCCGGCGCGGCCGGATCAAGTCGCTCGTGCAAATCGCCTCGCCGAAACGTGATTTCGGTTTCCCATGACTTCGGGCAAGTCTGCGCCGATGCGATCGAGGCTGACCTCTGCGGTGCTGGCGGCACTGGCATGGCTTCTCCTGCCCCCGGACGGGGCGCGGGCCGAAGGGTTGCGCGGTGGGGCCATCTTGCCGGGCTGGGCGCTCGAGGGCGGGGGGCGTATGGCGGCACTGCGCATCGATCTGGCCCCTGGCTGGAAGACCTACTGGCGCGCCCCGGGCGAGGGGGGCATTCCGCCGCTCTTCGACTGGTCGGGCTCGCGCAATCTCGGGGCTGTTCAACTGCACTGGCCGCTGCCCCAAGTGTTCGAGACCAACGGTATCCGCGCGATCGGCTATGGCGACGGGCTTCTCCTGCCGATCGAGGTTCACCCCTCGGATCCAGGTGCGCCGGTCGTGCTTGCGCTTGCGGTCGACATCGGCGTCTGCGCCGACATCTGCCAACCGGCAACCCTCGTCCTTGGGCCGGTTGTCCTCGACGCGGGGGATGCGGCCCCCGATCCGGCCATCCGCGCGGCACTCGATGCGCGTCCGCTCGATGGGCGCGCGGCAGGCGTCAGCGACCTGCGCTGCCGGGCAGAACCCGCCACAGCCGGTCTGCGTCTCGTGGCCGAGCTGACGGCTCCCCCGCTCGGGGCGGCCGAGACCGTCGTGATCGAAGCCGATGCGCCCGGGATCTGGGTCGATCAGGCCCTGACCGAACGGAACGGCGATGTCCTTGTGGCGACGGCGGCCGTTCACGATATCGGCGGTGCGGGGATCGTTCTTGACCGGCGCGCCATCACGATCACCGTCCTCGCCGAGGGGCGCGGCTACGAAGTGCGCGGCTGCCCTTCGGAGTGACCTTCAGCGCCAGACCACGAGTGCCGCGATCGCGCTGTCGATCTTGCGGCCGACAAACACGCTGCCCTTCTCCTCTGCCAGCAGCAGGTCACAGATCCAGACCGCTCCTGCCGCGAACGCGATGGCCGCGGCGATGCGGACGCCCAATTCCTCAGACCTCTGCGGGGTGGCCCACCTCCTTCAGAAGATGGCCCTGCGCGGCGGGATCGAACTCCAGCACATAGCGGTTCTTGCGGTGGCCGGGTGCGAGGCGGATGAAGCCACGGTCGCGCAACGCCTTGAGCGCGCGGTAGAAAGTGGCCGGTGCAATGGCATCGACGAAGCCGTGTTCGCGCAGGCTCTCCGATGCGAAGACCTGCGTCCCGTCACCCTCGTCGCGGCTGGCGATCCGGGCGGCGTAGAGGACGTCGCGTTCAGCCTCGGTCAGATCATAGAGCCCGAGTTCGGTTTCGAGTTCCTTCAGAAGTTGGCGCAACCTCGCTGCGGACGAAAGCGACGGCAGTTCGGTCGTCATCTTGCGCGACATGCGAAATCCTCTCTGATGTGAATTAGACAGTTTCAAATCTCTTTGGAAACTAGGCGATCTCACCTGCGGGTTCAAGGATGTTCGCGGGCTTGACGTTGATCCGGCCGGGGTAGCGGCCCCCCCGCACCGCGCAGCAAGAGCATCTCGCCGAGGTTTTCGGCCGTGACATAGCCCGCTAGCCGCCCGCCCGCCACGATCGCCACGGCCGGAGCGCGGCTGCGCCCGAGCGCCTCGATGACTGCGATCAGTGGCGCATCGGGGGGCATTTCGGGAATCGCGCGCGCCATTGCAGCGCCGACGTCGGCGGGGTGTGTCCGCCCGGCAAGCGCCTCGATGATTGCCCCGCGGGTCAGAAAGCCCGCGATCCGCCCTGCTGGGTCGAGAACCGGAAACTCGTGCTGGGTGGTGCGAATCACGGCCTGTGCCGCCGCGCCGAGCGCGTCGCGCTCGGCCAGCGCCTCGAACCGCGAGACCATCGCATCCACCGCGCGCGCCGTGCGCGCCATGTCGCGCAGTTCCACGTCCTGGCTTTCCGCCCCCGCGGCGATGAAGACGAACACGGCGATGAGGACTAGCACGGGGCTACCGCCCAGAAGCCCTGCAAGCCCGAAGGCAAATGCAAAGACCTGCCCCGCCCGGGCGGCAAGGCGCGTCGCCCGCACCCGCCCGAGCGGCACCTGCAGGAGCGCCCGCAGCACCCGCCCGCCGTCCATCGGAAAAGCCGGGATCAGGTTGAAAAGCGCCAGGAAAAGGTTCACCCCTGCGAGCCGTGCCCAGAAGCCGCCCGTCGGATCCTCGATTGCACCGAGCCTGCCGGCCGGATCGTCGGGGGCAAGCGCGAGCATGACCGCCCCCCATATCGCGACATTCACAGCCGGCCCCGCCAGCGCGACCGCGATTTCCTGCCCCGGGCGTTCGGGCATGCGCTCGATCCGGGCAATGCCGCCGATGGGCAGCAAGGTGACGTCGGGTGTGGCGATGCCGAAGCGGCGCGCCATCAGGATATGGCCGAATTCATGGGCCACGACGCATGCAAAGAGGGCCGCAACAAAAACGACATTCGCGGCCGCCGCCGTTGGGCCTCCGTCGATCCAGGCGGCGGTTGCGATCCAGAGGATCAGGAGGAAGAAGGTCGCATGAACCCGGACGTCGGTACCCGCGATGCGGCCAAGCGCAAAGGACCAGTTCATGAAATCACCCGAAGGCAGAGATATCGGCTCAGGCTGCCCGATCGACCCGTGCCGCGCAAGGCGCAGCCGTCACCTGCCCTGTCGCTCAGGCGCGATGATAGGGTCCGCCCGCAAGGATCGTCGCGGCGCGATAGAGTTGTTCGGCCAGCATCGCGCGCGCCAGCTTGTGCGGCCAGACCATAGGCCCGAATGACAGCAGCTCCGCCGCCCGCGCCCGCAGCGCGGGGTCGTGCCCGTCGGCGCCCCCGATGGCAAAGGCAAGCTCGCGTACCCCGTCGGCGCGAAGCGCGCGCAGGCGTTCGGCCAGAGCGGTGCTGCCGAGCATCTGCCCGCGCTCGTCGAGCGCTATCAGATGCGCGCCTTCGGGAACCGCGCGCAGGAGGGCGCCGGGGCGGTCTTCAACCTCGATTTCACGGCAGGGACCGAGGCCGAGGGGGCGGCCCGTCTTGTCGAAGCGGACGAGCCAGTCATCGACCAGCGCGCGCTCGGGAGCCGGTAGCCGCAGCCGCCCGGCGGCGCAGAGCGCGATGCGCATGATCAGCCCGGCAGAGCGGGCGCCGTGGCGGGCGGGCGTGGCATCGCCGCCGACTGCCACATCTTCTCCAGCTGGTAGAAGCTGCGCACTTCGGGGCGGAAGATGTGCACCACGACATCGCCCGCGTCGATCAGCACCCAGTCCGCGACCTCACGCCCCTCGACCTTGCAGATGAGGCCGAGGTCGCGCTTCAGCCGCTCGGTCAGCTTCTCTGCAATGGCCGCGACCTGCCGCGTGGAGCGGCCCGAAGCGATCACCATGTGATCGGCGAAGGCCGAGCGCCCGCGCAGGTCGATCGAAATGACCTCTTCTGCCTTGTCCTCGTCGAGCGAGGCCAGCACATGCGCCAACAAGAT
The DNA here is from genome assembly GCA_044356825.1 of Limisphaerales bacterium. Taxonomy (GTDB): domain Bacteria; phylum Pseudomonadota; class Alphaproteobacteria; order Rhodobacterales; family Rhodobacteraceae; genus JAUREX01. The sequence goes on along the minus strand of JBIKVM010000084.1, from coordinate 7,285 downwards.
GTCGGAGGGCAACTCGGACGCCGCATCCTGCGGCGAAGGGGGGGGGCCGGCGCGCAATTCGGCGTCGGCTGATGCGAAATCGGACAGTGTCCCGTCTCCCGTTTTCCGGACCGCCCAGAAGGCGAACTCCGCGATCATAGCACCGTTGCGGCCCCGGCTCAACGTCGCCGGGGATCGATCAGCGTACCGTGAACGCGATTTCGTTGCGGCGGTTCCAGGGCAGTGTCATCGGGTCGTCGTAATAATAGAGGTGCGGCCCTCCCGTGATCTCGAGGCCCCATGCCGCAGCCCATTCGCGCAGCGCGGCGCCCTGTTCCTCGAAGTCATTCGTGCTCGGGATGCCCGAGAAGCGCGCCACGATCTGACGCTCGGGGCGGGTCGTCACGAAGCGGATTCGGTCATCCTTGGGGGCGGGTAGGGTATCGGCCTTGAAGTCCGACGGCATCATGAAGCGCACGGTCCAAGGCCCCGCGGAGGCATCTCGCAGCGTGCCGCCGGCGCCCGAGGGCAGCTCGGGCGTCTGGCTGACCGGCACGGTCATCGCGATCTCGCGCCCGTCGGCATTGTCGCCGAAGATGTAGCCGCCGAGGATGCGAAAGCCCGAAAGCACGGCGGCCGAGCGGTCGCCCCCGACCCGCACCTCTGCCACGACATGCGCTGCATAGCGGCGCAACTCGACCGGGCCCTCGACACGCTCGACCGCGTAGGGCGGACCTTCATAGCCGTTGTGATCGCCCTCCGCGGCACCCGCTTGTGTCGCGGGTCCGCCCAGCGTCAGCAATGCAACCAGTGCCGCGCCGATCCCGCGCCTGCCGATCCGTCGTTGCGTCATCATTCGTCCCCCGCTGGTGTCATGCGGATATGGGGGTCGTAACGCGCCCGTCAACCGCCCTCTCGATGTGGTGTCCGGGTCTGCAGCACGCCTCGCATCGACCTTGCTCTGCGGGGCGATTGACACTATGGCAGCGGCATGGAGCCCTTCGTCGACCTCGCGGACCATGATCGTCTCTGCGACCGTTTCCACGGCCGCCACCACTTTGTCCGTGCCGGCGCCTGAGGCACCGCCTCGTGCCGCGCCCCTTCCCTGCCACCTGCGACGGATCCCAGCCATGACAGCCCCCCGCACGCTTTACGACAAGATCTGGGACGACCACGTCGCCCACCAGTCCGAGGACGGCACCTGCCTTCTCTACATCGACCGCCACCTCGTGCACGAGGTCACGAGCCCGCAGGCCTTCGAGGGTCTGCGCATGGCCGGGCGCAAGGTGCGCGCGCCGGGCAAGACGATCGCGGTGCCCGACCACAACGTGCCCACCACCGCCGGGCGCGAGTCGCGCATCGACAACGAGGAAAGCCGCATCCAGGTCGAGGCGCTCGACCGCAACGCGCGCGACTTCGGCATCCACTACTATCCCGTCTCCGACATCCGCCAGGGCATCGTGCACATCATCGGCCCCGAGCAGGGCTGGACCTTGCCCGGCACCACCATCGTCTGCGGCGACAGCCACACCGCGACGCATGGCGCCTTCGGCGCGCTCGCCCACGGCATCGGCACCTCGGAGGTCGAGCATGTGCTCGCGACCCAGACGCTGATCCAGAAGAAATCGAAGAACATGAAGGTCGAGATCACCGGCACGCTCGCGCCCGGCGTCACGGCCAAGGACATCACGCTGGCCGTCATCGGCGCGACGGGCACCGCGGGCGGCACCGGCCATGTCATCGAATACTGCGGCGAGGCGATCCGCGCCCTCTCGATGGAAGGGCGCATGACGGTCTGCAACATGGCGATCGAGGGCGGCGCGCGCGCGGGCCTGATCGCGCCCGACGAGAAGACCTTCGACTATCTGCGCGGCCGCCCCCACGCGCCGAAGGGCGCCGCCTGGGAGGCCGCCGTCGCCTGGTGGCGGACGCTCCACACCGACGCGGGCGCGCATTTCGACAAGGTCGTGACGCTGCGCGCCGAGGACATCGCCCCCCTCGTCACCTGGGGCACCAGCCCCGAGGACGTGCTGCCCATCACCGCCACCGTCCCCGACCCCGAGAGCTTCGCGGGCGGCAAGGTCGAGGCCGCGCGCCGCGCGCTCGACTACATGGGGCTGAAGCCCGGCACGCGCCTTGCCGACATCCCGATCGACGCCGTCTTCATCGGCTCGTGCACCAACGGCCGGATCGAGGATCTGCGCGCCGCCGCCGCGATCCTGCGCGGCCGCAGGCTCGCGCCGGGCGTGCGCGGCATGGTCGTGCCGGGCTCTGGCCTCGTGCGGCTCCAGGCCGAGGAGGAGGGGCTCGCGCAGGTCTTCGTCGATGCGGGCTTCGAATGGCGGCTCGCGGGCTGCTCGATGTGCCTTGGCATGAACCCCGACCAGCTCGCCCCCGGCGAGCGCTGCGCCGCGACCTCGAACCGCAACTTCGAGGGCCGGCAGGGCTACAAGGGCCGCACCCACCTCATGAGCCCCGCCATGGCCGCCGCCGCCGCCATCACCGGCCGGCTCACGGATGTGCGCGAGATCATGGGCCAAACGGTCTGAGAGGAGGAAGCGAGATGGACAAGTTCACCACCCTGACCGGCATCGCGGCGCCCATGCCGCTCGTCAACATCGACACCGACATGATCATCCCCAAGCAGTTCCTCAAGACGATCAAGCGCACGGGGCTGGGCGTGAACCTCTTCGACGAGATGCGCTATGACCGGCAGGGCAACGAGATCGCCGATTTCGTGCTGAACCGCCCACCCTACCGGCAGGCGCAGATCCTGGTCGCGGGCGACAATTTCGGCTGCGGCTCGAGCCGCGAGCATGCGCCCTGGGCGCTCCTCGATTTCGGGATCCGCTGCGTGATCTCGACCTCCTTCGCCGACATCTTCTACAACAACTGCTTCAAGAACGGGATCCTGCCCGTCACGCTGCCCGCCGAGGCGGTCGCGCATCTGATGAAGGACGCCGAAAAGGGCGCGAACGCCCGCATCAGCGTCGATCTGCCCGCCCAGACCGTCACTGCCGCCGACGGAACGGTGTTTTCCTTCGACATCGACCCCTTCAAGAAGCATTGTCTCGTCAACGGCCTCGACGACATCGGGCTCTCGCTCGAGAAGGTCGCGGCGATCGACGCCTATGAGGCGCGCGCGCGCACGCTCCGCCCCTGGGTCTGACGATCCCTGTCCCGGCTCCACCGCCCGGGGCGCTTCGCCGTCTGAAAGCGCCTCGGGGCGGGCTATGACGTGCGCGGTCTAGCGCCTACCGCCGCGACTGTGGCGCGCGCGAGGGCAACTTCCGGCGGCGTGGCGTCGAAGTCGGGGAGCAGCCCGCGCATCTGCTCCCCCTCGAGGCAGTGCGGCGTCGACCAGAGATAGCGCAGCTCGAGCAGGTAGCGCTCCAGCGGCCAGAAGGGCGCGGCAAGGCGCAGGGGCAGCCAGTTCATCCGGTCGAGCCGCAGCGTCCGGCCGTTGATGCGCTCCAGCGCCGCGTGCATCTCGCGACCGGACAGGGTGTAGCCGGGGAAGGGCACATCGGCAAAGCGGGGCAGATCGGCGCGTTTTCCCGCCAGCGCGACGGCGGCACGCGCGAGGTCGGGCAGAAAGGCCCAGGCATGGGGCACATCCGGGTCGCCCGGGCAGACGAAACGACCCTGTGGCAGTTTCCGGATCATGATCCGGTCGAACCAGTTGCCGCTCGGTTCGGTGTCGAGGAAATCGCCCGCGCGCAAAAGGATGGTGCGCACCCCGTCGGCGCGATAGGCGGCCTCCATCTCGATCCGGATGCGGCCGAGCGGGTTCGCCGCCGCATGGGGTGTGTCCGTGCCCCACGGGGCCGGGGTCCGGGCGCCGAAGACATAGACATTGCCGGGCACGATCACGGTCGCATCCGCTGCGAGGGCTGCGTTGCGGACCGCAGCGTGCAGAGGCGGCACCTGCGCCGCCCAGTCGGGATAGGGCGGGTTCCAAGCGTTCACGATCACGTCCGCGCCTTTCGCCGCCCCCATCAGGTCGTCACGCCGCCGGTCGAAGCATCTGACCGACCAGCCCGCGTCGGTGAAGGCAAGGGCCGCATGGCGACCGAAACGGCCGCTCGGGCCGAGGATCAGGACGGTTCCCGTCATTTGGGTGCGCTCCTTCGCGACATCGCCACGACCTGAAGCTAGGCACATCCGCGCCAGATCGGAATTGCATGGATGTGAATGCGTGATATGCAATCGTGCATGTCATTCGATGCCGATCTTCCGGATTGGTCGCTGATCCGGTCATTTCTCGCCGTCGCCGAGACCGGGTCTCTGTCCGCCGGTGCCCGGGCGACTGGCCAGAGCCAGCCGACGCTTGGCCGCCACATCCGGGCGCTTGAGGCGCGGCTCGGCGTCGAACTCTTCCACCGGCACCCGCTCGGGCTGGCGCTGACCCCGGTCGGGCAGGAGTTGCTCGAACCTGCGCGCCGGATGCAGCTTGGTCTGCGTGATCTGGCGCTTGGTGCAAAGGCACAGTCACCCACCCTCTCGGGCGAGGTGCGCATCGCCGCGAGCGTCTTCGTCGCCCATCACCTGCTGCCCAGGATCCTCGCCCGCATCGCATCCGACGCGCCCCACCTGACACTGATCCTCATGCCATCTGACGAGAGCGAGAACCTCGCCTTTCGCGGCGCGGACATCGCGGTGCGGATGTATCGACCGCACCAGCTCAACCTCGTGACCCGGCATCTGGGCGACATCGAGATCGGCATGTTCGCGGCGCGCAGCTATCTCGACCGCGCGGGGCGTCCCTGCGCCATGACCGACCTCATGGGCCACGCGATCGTCGATTATGACCGCAACCCGCTGATCCGTCGGGGCATGGCCGCGCAGGGTTGGCGGCCCGAAGAGGCGCGTTTCGCGCTGCGCAGCGACAATCAGAGCGCCTATTGGGAGCTGGTGCGCGCCGGCGGCGGCATTGGGGTCTGCCTGCGCCCCGTTGCCCGCGCCGATCCGCTGGTCGAGGAACTCGACCTCGGCGCCCACATCCCGCCCCTGCCTGTCTGGCTGACCGCGCAGGACAGCGTCCGCCGCATCCCGCGCATCGATCACGTCTGGCGCGCGCTCGCAGAGGGCTTGGCCGCGGCGCTGCAACCCTCGCGACAGATTGACCGCGCCGCGCCATCGGGATAGGCCGCAGTCACAACCGCGCCAGTCTTCGGAGACAGCCAAAATGCCCAATCCCTCGCTTCTGATCCTCGCCGGAGACGGCATCGGCCCCGAGGTCATGGCCGAGGTCAAGCGCATCATCGCCTGGTTCGGCGACCGCCGCGGCATCCGTTTCGACGTCTCGGAGGACCTCGTGGGCGGCGCGGCCTATGACGCGCACGGCACGCCCCTGACGGACGCCACGATGGCGCGCGCGCAGGCCGCGGACGCGGTGCTGCTCGGCGCGGTCGGCGGGCCGAAGTATGACAGCCTCGACTTCAGCGTGAAGCCCGAGCGGGGCCTGTTGCGCCTGCGCAAGGAGATGGACCTCTACGCCAACCTCCGCCCCGCGCAGTGCTTCGATGCGCTCGCCGATTTCTCGAGCCTCAAGCGCGAGGTGGTGGCGGGCCTCGACATCGTCATCGTGCGCGAGCTGACCTCGGGCGTCTATTTCGGCGAGCCGCGCGGGATCTTCACCGAAGGCAACGAGCGCGTGGGCATCAACACCCAGCGCTACACCGAGGGCGAGATCGCGCGGGTCGCGCGCTCGGCCTTCGAACTGGCGCGCCGGCGCCAGAACAAGGTCTGCTCGATGGAGAAGGCCAATGTGATGGAATCGGGCGTGCTCTGGCGGCAGGTGGTGCAGGAGGTGCACGACCGCGAATATCCCGACGTCGCGCTGAGCCACATGTATGCTGACGCGGGCGCGATGCAGCTTTGCCGCTGGCCCAAGCAGTTCGACGTGATCGTGACCGACAACCTCTTTGGCGATCTCCTGTCGGATGCGGCGGCGATGCTGACGGGCTCGCTCGGCATGCTGCCCTCGGCCTCGCTCGGGGCGCCGATGAAGAACGGCCGGCCCAAGGCGCTCTATGAGCCCGTGCACGGCTCGGCCCCCGACATAGCGGGGCAGGGAAAGGCCAACCCCATCGCCTGTGTGCTGAGCTTCGCGATGGCGCTGCGCTATTCCTTCGACCTCGGCGCCGAGGCCGAGCGGCTGGAAAAGGCCGTGGAGAAGGTGCTGGCCGACGGGGTGCGCACGGCCGATCTGATGGGGCCCGAGGGCGGCCAGCCGGTCTCGACCTCGGCCATGGGCGACGCGATCCTCGCGGCGCTCGACGCCTCGATCCAGGCCTGAGGGGGACGGCGGATGGCCAATGTCGTCGTGGTCGGCGCCCAGTGGGGCGACGAGGGCAAGGGCAAGATCGTCGACTGGCTCTCGGAGCGCGCCGATGTCATCGCCCGCTTTCAGGGCGGCCACAACGCGGGCCACACGCTCGTTATCAACGGTAAGGTCTACAAGCTGAACGCGCTGCCCTCGGGCGTGGTGCGGGGCGGCAAGCTCAGCGTCATCGGCAACGGGGTGGTGCTCGATCCCTGGCATCTGGTCGAGGAGATCGCCAAGATCCGCGTCGACGGGGTCGAGATCACGCCCGAGACGCTGATGATCGCCGAGAACACGACCCTGATCCTGCCCTATCACGGCGAACTCGACCGCGCGCGCGAGGCGCAGGCGGCAGGTTCGGCCGCGCGCATCGGCACGACGGGGCGCGGCATCGGGCCGGCCTACGAGGACAAGGTGGGCCGGCGCGCGATCCGGGTCGCGGACCTCGCCGATCCCGCGACGCTCGGCCAGCGGGTCGACCGCGCGCTCGTGCACCACAACGCGCTCCGGGCGGGGCTCGGGCTCGACCCCATCGACCGCGCGGCGCTGCTTGGCGCTCTCGCGGCCATCGCGCCGCAGATCCTGCCCTATGCCGCCCCGGTCTGGAAGGTGCTGAACGACAAGCGCCGCGCCGGCAGGCGCATCCTGTTCGAGGGCGCGCAGGGCTCGCTCCTCGATATCGATTTCGGCACCTATCCCTATGTCACCTCCTCGAATGTGATCGCGGGGCAGGCGGCGACGGGGGTGGGGCTCGGCCCGAACGCGATCGACTTCGTTCTGGGCATCGTCAAGGCCTATACGACCCGCGTGGGCGAGGGGCCGTTCCCGACCGAACTCAGGGACGAGACGGGCGAGCGTCTGGGCGCCCGCGGGCGCGAGTTCGGCACCGTGACGGGTCGCAAGCGCCGCTGCGGCTGGTTCGATGCCGCGCTGGTGCGCCAGACCTGCGCCATCTCGGGCATCAACGGCATCGCGCTC
>JBIKVM010000085.1:0-11303 GCA_044356825.1 Limisphaerales bacterium | reverse complement strand
TATTGCCACCATCTCGACCTTCATGGCCAGACCGACTGGTATCTGCCCGCGCGGAACGAGTTGAACTTGCTCTACCTTATCCCTCCCGCTATTGGGGGCTTCTCGGACCATGTCTACTTTTCCTCTTCGGAGGTCAACGATTCTGGCGTGTGGATTCATAATCTCATCAACGGCGGCCAGACTCCCCACTTCAAGGAAAGGGACGACTTTTTCGTCCGCTGCGTCCGCACCCTGACACCGCCACCCGCCGCGCCCTCGGGCTACGGGGTCGCCTTCACGACCGATCCGCTGAATGCGGGCAATGCGTCGGCGGGGGCGTTCCAGATCACGGGGGCCGAGGTGGGGGCGGCGTTCAGCTATGCCATCACGAGTTCGGGCGGGGGCAGCGCGATCCGGGGCGCGGGGGCGGTCGCGTCGGCCACGCACAGCGTGAGCGGGCTGAACCTCTCGGCCCTGCCCGATGGGGTGCTGACGGTGTCGGTCGTGCTCACGAACGCGGGCGGGACCGGGGCGGCGGCGACCGATACGGTCGAGAAGGACACCTCCGCGCCCGCGGGCCAGGCGGTGGCGTTCACGACCGACCCGGTGAATGCCGGGAATGCGGCGGCGGGGGCGTTCGAGATCACCTCGGCCGAGGTGGGGGCGGGCTTCAGCTACAGCGTGACCTCCTCGGGCGGGGCGGGGTCGGTTTCGGGCGCTGGGACGATCTCGGGCGCGACGCAGGCGGTGACGGGGCTCGACCTCTCGGGGCTGCCCGACGGCACGCTGACGGTCGAGCTGGTGCTGACCGATGCGGCGGGGAATGCGGGCGCGGCGGTGAGCGATACGGTGGCGAAGGATACGGTGCTGCCGGTGATCGTCTCGGTCACCCCGCCAGCCAACGGGACCTATGACGATACCTGATGATGTCCCGCGACACCGCGCAACCGGAGCGCGGTGTCGCGGACGATCGCGGCGATATCGGGCAGGTGCCGGGCGAGCGGGCTGGAGCCGCGCCACACCATGCCGATGCGCCGGCCCGGCTCTGGCGGGGCGAAGCGGGCGATGCTGACGGCAGCCGAGCGCGTCTCGACCGGCACGGCCATTTCCGGCACGAGCGTTAGCCCGATCCCGGCGCCCACCATCTGCACGAGTGTTCCGAGCGAGCTTGCATCGAGCATCTCGCGCGGGCGCGCCGCCGCTCCGCAAAACGACAGCGCCTGATCGCGAAAGCAGTGCCCCTCTTCGAGCAGGAGCAGCCGCATCTCGCGCAGGGCCTCGCGGTCGGGGACGGGGCGGGCGGCATCGCCCTCGGGTCGCACGAGCACAAAGCGCTCGGTCAGCAGATGGGTCTCTGCCAACCCCGGTTCGGAGACGGGCAGGGCGACGATGGCGGCATCGATCCGTCCTTCGTGGATTTCCTGCAGCAGGCGCGCGGTCTGTGTCTCGCGCAGGTGGATCTCGAGTTCGGGGCGTGCCGCCGTCAGATCGGGGATAAGGGCGGGCAGCAGGTAGGGCGCGACCGTCGGTATGACGCCGAGGCGCAACCGGCCGCTCAGCCGGTCGCGGGCGGCGCGGGCAAGTTCGGCCAGCTCATCGGCCGCGCGCAGGATCTCGGCCGCGCGCGCGGCGAACTCCGCCCCGAACCCCGTAAGGCGCACCCCCCGGGTGCCCCGATCGAAGAGCGCTACGCCAAGCCCCGCCTCAAGCTCGCGCAGCTGCATCGAGAGCGCCGGCTGCGAGATCGCGCACACTTCGGCCGCACGGCCGAAATGCCCCTCGCGCGCGAGGGCGGTGACATAGCGCATCTGCCGCAAGGTCGGGACTATCATAATCGACGATTATCACTCCGATCAGAAGATTCAACTTAAACTGATCGGCCCCGTCTGCTATCGGCTGCGTCGGATTCGGGGCGAGCCGGAAGGTGCGCCGCGGCAGTTCATTGGGAAAGGAAACGGATCATGGACGGAAATTCGGCAGGCAGCGCCGGCAAGTGCCCCTTCATGCACGGCTCGGTCACCACCTCGGCGGGCGCGCAGGGCAACAGCGACTGGTGGCCCAACCAGCTCAATCTGCGCATCCTGCACCAGCACGGCCAGTCTCCCGATCCGATGGCCACGGGCTTCAGCTATGCCGAGGCGTTCCGCAAGCTCGACTATGTGGCGCTGAAGCGCGACCTGCACGCGCTGATGACCGACAGCCAGGAGTGGTGGCCGGCCGACTGGGGCCATTACGGCCCGCTCTTCATCCGCATGGCCTGGCATTCGGCCGGCACCTATCGCATCGGCGACGGGCGCGGCGGGGCATCCTCGGGGACGCAGCGTTTCGCCCCCCTCAACAGCTGGCCCGACAACGCCAACCTCGACAAGGCGCGCCGGCTCCTGTGGCCGATCAAGCAGAAATACGGCTCCGCGATCTCCTGGGCCGACCTCATGATCCTCGCGGGGAATGTCGCGATCGAATCGATGGGCGGCAAGGTCTTCGGCTTCGGCGGCGGCCGGGCCGACGTGTGGGAGCCCGAAGAGGACATCTATTGGGGCACCGAGACGGAGTGGCTGGGCGACAAGCGCTATTCGGGCGACCGCGTGCTCGAGAATCCGCTCGGCGCGGTGCAGATGGGCCTCATCTACGTCAACCCGCAGGGCCCGAACGGTGAGCCTGATCCGGTCGCCTCGGGGCGCGACATCCGCGAGACCTTCGCGCGGATGGCGATGAACGACGAGGAAACCGTCGCCCTCGTCGCCGGCGGCCACACCTTCGGCAAGTGCCACGGGGCAGGGGATGCGGCCCTCGTCGGTCCCGAGCCCGAGGGCGCGCCGGTCGAGGCGATGGGCCTCGGCTGGCTCAGCGCCTATGGCAGCGGCAAGGGTGCCGACACGATCACGAGCGGGATCGAGGGCGCCTGGACGCCGAACCCGACGAAATGGGACAACGGCTATTTCGACGTCCTCTTTGGCTATGAGTGGGAACTGGTCAAGAGCCCGGCCGGCGCCTGGCAGTGGACGCCGAAAAACCTCGCCGAAAAGGACATGGCGCCCGACGCGGCCAACCCCGCCAAGCGCGTCCCGATCATCATGACGACGGCCGACATGGCGATGCGGATGGACCCGATCTATGGCCCGATCTCGCGCCGCTATCACGAGAACCCCGCGCTCTTTGCCGATGCCTTCGCGCGCGCCTGGTTCAAGCTCACGCACCGCGACATGGGGCCGAAGCCGCGCTATCTCGGGCCCGAGGTGCCGGCCGAGGATCTGATCTGGCAAGATCCGGTGCCCGCGGTCGATCATCCGCTGGTCGATGCGGCCGACATCGCCGACCTCAAGGCGCGCATCCTGGGCTCGGGCCTCTCGGTCGGGGATCTCGTCGCGGTCGCCTGGGCCTCGGCCTCGACCTTCCGCGGCTCGGACAAGCGCGGCGGCGCCAACGGCGCGCGCATCCGGCTTGCCCCCCAGAACGGCTGGGAGGCGAACGAGCCCGCCCGCCTCGCCCGGGTGCTCTCGGTGCTCGAGGGCATCAAGGCCGCCTTTGATGCGGGCGCGAAGGGCGGCCGCAAGGTCTCGCTCGCCGATCTCATCGTGCTCGGTGGTACGGCGGCCGTCGAGGCTGCCGCCAAGGCCGCCGGGCATGATCTGGCGCTGCCCTTCGCGCCGGGCCGGACCGATGCGACCGCCGCGCAGACCGATGCGGCGTCCTTCGCGGTGCTCGAGCCGCAGGCGGATGGCTTTCGCAACTTCGCCAAGGCGGGCCTGCCCGCCGCGGCTGAAGAGATGCTGCTCGATCGCGCGCAACTCCTCACCCTCACCGCGCCCGAGATGACGGCGCTGGTGGGCGGGCTGCGCGTGCTCGGCGCGAACCACGGCGGGGCGGCGCATGGCGTGCTCACGAGCCGCGCGGGGCAGCTGACGAATGACTTCTTCGTCAACCTCCTCGATCCCGCGACCGAGTGGCGCGCGACCTCAGCGGCGCGCGATACCTTCGAGGGCCGCGACCGCAAGACCGGCGCCCGCCGCTGGAGCGCGAGCCGCGTCGATCTGGCCTTCGGGTCGAATTCGCAGCTGCGCGCCGTAGCCGAGGTCTGGGGCTCGGCCGACGGCGCGGCCTCGTTCGTCGCGGCCTTCGGCCGGGCCTGGAGCAAGGTCATGATGCTCGACCGCTACGATCTCGCGTGATCGCGCGGCATCCCGGGGGCGCGCGCCTTGCGCCCCCGGGGCCCCTTGATTGACGCCGCCCGCGCAAGGCGCGACAAGGGCGCGTCCCTGATCCCGAGCGCCCATGTCCGCCCCAGCACCCCGCCTTCTGTCGCCCGTGCTGCTCGCCGGCGCCGTCATCCTGATGACGGGCTTCGCGGTCCGCGCGAGCTTCGGCGTCTTCCAGATCCCCATCGCCGAGGAATTCGGCTGGCTTCGGGCCGAGTTCAGCCTCGCCATCGCGATCCAGAACCTGGCCTGGGGCATCGGCCAGCCCATTTTCGGCGCGCTGGCCGAGCGCTTCGGCGACCGCCGCGCGATCATCCTCGGCGCGCTCTTCTATGCCGCGGGCCTCGTGCTCTCGGCCTTCGCCGTGACGCCCGGCCAGCACCAGTTGCTCGAGATCCTCGTGGGCTTCGGCATCGCCGGCACGGGTTTTGGCGTGATCCTCGCGGTCGTCGGGCGGGCGAGCGCGCCCGAGCACCGCTCGATGGCGCTCGGCATCGCCACCGCCGCGGGCTCGGCCGGGCAGGTGATCGGCGCCCCCATCGCCGAGGCGCTGCTCTCGGTCCTGCCCTGGCAGGGCGTCTTTGTCGTCTTTGCCTGCGCGATCCTTCTCAGCCTGCTCGCGCTGCCCTTCATGCGCTCGCCCACCCTCGCCTCGCGCGCGGAACTCGAGGAGAGCCTCGGGACGGTGCTGATGCGCGCCTTCCGCGATCCGTCCTACACGCTCATCTTCCTGGGCTTCTTCTCCTGCGGCTATCAGCTCGCCTTCGTCACCGCGCACTTTCCGGCACTCGTGACCGAGATGTGCGCCGCGATCGACCCGGGCGGGCCGCTCGCCGCCCTCGGCGTCACCACCACCTCGGCGCTCGGGGCCGTCTCGATCGGGGTGATCGGGCTTGCCAACATCGCGGGCACCATCGCGGCCGGCTGGCTCGGGCGCTACTATCCGCGCAAGTACCTGCTGGCCCTCATCTACACCGGCCGCACGCTCGTCGCCGCGGCGTTCATCCTGATGCCGGTGACGCCCGCCTCGGTCCTCGTCTTCTCGCTCCTGATGGGGTCGCTGTGGCTCGCGACCGTGCCGCTCACCTCGGGGCTCGTCGCGCATATCTGGGGCTTGCGCTACATGGGCACGCTCTATGGGCTCGTGTTCTTCAGCCACCAGCTGGGCTCGTTCCTCGGCGTCTGGCTCGGCGGGCGGATGTATGACCTGACGGGCGATTACACGCTGGTGTGGTGGATCGGGGTGGGCGTCGGGGTGTTTTCCGCGATCGTCCACCTGCCGGTGCGCGAGAACCGCCCGGCCCCCGTTTCCGCCGCGGCCTGAGGCGCCACGCCCGGCGCGGCCACGTCCGCGCGGCGCCGGGCCCCCTCGATGGGGGGCCGGCGCCTTCCCCGGGCGCGCGGGTCAGGGGATGAGGACGCTCGCCCCCGTCGTCTCGCGCGCGGCCAGCGCGCGGTGCGCCTCGGCCACCTGCGCGAGCGGCAGGCGCTGGTCGATGCGGATCCTGACCGACCCCGAGAGGACCTTGGCGAACAGGTGGCGCGCCATCTCCTGGCAGGTCTCGTGCCGCGCGATATGGGTGAAGAGCGTCGGGCGCGTGATCTGCAGCGATCCCTTCGCCGCGAGCGTCCCGAGGTTCACCGGCGGCACCGGCCCCGAGGCATTCCCGAAGGAGATCATCATCCCGAGCGGCCGCAGACAGTCGAGCGAGCCCTCGAAGGTCGCGGCCCCGACCGAATCCATCACCACATCGACGCCCCGTCCGCCCGTGATCTCGCGCACGCGCGCGGGGAAATCCTCGGCGCGGTAGTCGATCGTGTGCGTCGCGCCATGCTCGCGCGCGAGCGCGCATTTCGCCGGCGACCCCGCCGTCGCGATCAGGTTGATCCCCTCTTCGCGCGCCCACTGGCAGGCGATGAGGCCCACGCCCCCCGCCGCGGCGTGAAAGAGCACCCAGTCCCCGCGCTTGAGCGGGACGGTGCGGTGAAAGAGGTATTCGACCGTCAGCCCCTTGAGCATCATCGCCGCGCCTTCCTCGAAGCTGATGCCTTCGGGCAGGGGGCAGACCTGGGCCGCGGGCATGACGCGGGCCTCGCAATAGGCGCCGGGCGGCTGGGCGGCATAGGCGGCGCGGTCGCCGGGCCGCAGATGGGTGACACCCGCGCCGACCGCCTCGATGATGCCCGCCCCCTCCATCCCGAGCGCCGTCGGCAGCTTCATCGGATAGAGGCCCTGGCGCTGGTAGATGTCGATGAAGTTGAGGCCGCAGGCCTTGTGGCGGATGCGCACCTCGCCGGGCCCGGGTTCGCCCACCGGGCGGTCCTCGATCTTCAGGACCTCGGGTCCGCCGTGTTCGTGGATGACGACCGTTCGTGCCATGTCATGTCCTTTTCGTGAAATGCCCGGCGTGGCGGGCGCGCAATTCGGCTTTCTGCACCTTGCCCATCGCGTTGCGCGGCAGGGCCTCGGCGATCAGGATATCCTTGGGTTGCTTGAAGCGCGCAAGGTTTTCCGCAAGCGCCGCCCGGATCGCCCCGAGGTCGGGCGCCCGCCCGGGCGCCGGCACGAGGATCGCCAGCACCGCCTCGCCGAAATCGGCGTGCGGCACCCCGACCACCGCCGATTCGAGCACGCCGGGCTGGTCGTCGAGGATCAGCTCTATTTCCTTGGGGTAGATGTTGAACCCGCCCGAGATGATGAGGTCGCGCGCCCGCCCGACGATGGTGACATAGCCATCCGCCCCCTGCACGCCCAGATCGCCCGTGATGAAGAAGCCGTCCGCGCGCATCTCGGCCGCGGTCTTTTCGGGCATCCGCCAATAGCCGCGAAAGACGTTCGGGCCGCGCACCTCGATCATCCCCGTCTCGCCCGCCGCCAGCGCGCGGCCGGTCTCGGGGTCGGTGATGCGCAGCTCCACCCCGGGCAGCGGCTGGCCGACGGTGCCCGCCCGCCGCTCGCCCTGAAGCGGGTTCGAGGTGATCATGTTCGTCTCGGTCATCCCGTAGCGTTCGAGGATCATGTGGCCCGTGCGCGCCTCGAAGGCGCGGTGCGTCTCGGCCAGAAGGGGCGCCGACCCCGACACGAAGAGCCGCATCCCGGCCGTCAGCGCCCGGTCGAGGCGCGGATCCTCGAGCAGGCGGGTGTAGAAGGTCGGCACGCCCATCAGCACGCTCGCCCGCGGCATCTCGGCGATCAGCGTCGCCAGATCGAAGCCCGCCATCCAGATCATCCGCGCCCGCGACAGGAGCGCGACATTCGTCGCAACGAAAAGCCCGTGAGTGTGAAAGACGGGCAGCGCATGCAGGAGCACGTCATCGGCCGTGAAGCCCCACAGGGCCGAGAGCGTCTCGGCGTTCGACAGGAGGTTCCTCTGCGTCAGCATCGCCCCCTTCGACCGCCCCGTGGTGCCCGAGGTGTAGAGGAGTGCGGCAAGATCGTCCGCGCCGCGCGGCACCGGCGCGAAGGTCGCGGGCATGGTGGCGGCGGCGTCGGCAAGGCTGCCGCCCCCCGCGGCATCGAGCGTCAGAAGCCGCGCGCCCGCCGCCGCCGCATGGGGCGCGATCGCCTCGGCGCGGGCGGGATCGACGATCACCACCCGCGGCTCGGCGTCAGCCACGAAATAGCCGACCTCGGCCGCCGTATAGGCGGTGTTGAGCGGCAAAAGCACCGCCCCCGTCGCGAGCGTTGCGCCGTAGAGCGCGAGGAAGGCGGGGGACTTGCCCGCCTGCACCACCACCCGGTCGCCCGGCGCCACGCCCGCCGCCCCGAGCGCGCCCGCGAGCCGCGCCGTCATGGCGGCAATCCCGGCCCCGGTGATGCCGCCGCCGCCGGGCAGCAGCAGCACCGCATCCTGGCGGTCGGCGAGCGGGGCAAAGAGCGCGTCATAGAGCGGGTTGGCCATCGGGAACGTCCTTGCGGTCACACTTTGCTTCTGCGCGAAGGCGCGCGATTGGGCAAGGCGTGGCGTGCCCGCTTGCGCCCCGCCCCGCCGCCTGCCACATAGCGCCCGGACAGCAGCGGAGGCCGCCATGATCGAGAAGCGCCAGTTCTACATCGACGGGTCTTGGGTCGATCCGCTCGTGCCCCACGACCATGCGGTGATCGATCCGGCCACCGAAGAGCCCTGCGCGATCATCAGCCTGGGGTCGGATGCCGACGCCGACCGCGCGGTGGCCGCCGCCGTGCGCGCCTTTCCGGCCTGGTCGCAGACCGCGCCCGCCGAGCGCCGCGCCGTGATCGAGCGGTTGCTCGCGATCTACGAGGCCCGGATCGAGCCCATGGCGCAGGCGATCAGCCTCGAGATGGGCGCGCCCATCGATCTGGCGCGCGCGTCGCAGGCGACGGCCGGCAACTGGCACATCCGCAACTTCCTGCGCGCCTTCGACCGGATCGAGTGGATCCGCCCCCTCGGCCCCCACGCCCCCGACAACCGCATCGCGCTCGAGCCGATCGGGGTTGCCGCGCTCATCACGCCGTGGAACTGGCCGATGAACCAGATCGCGCTCAAGGTCACGCCGGCGCTGCTCGCGGGCTGCACGGTCGTCTTGAAACCCTCCGAGCAGTCGCCCCTCTCGGCCATGCTCTTTGCCGAGATGCTGCACGAGGCGGGCGTGCCGGCGGGCGTCTTCAACCTTGTCAACGGCGACGGCGCGGGCGTGGGCAGCCGCCTCTCGGCCCACCCCGATGTCGAGATGGTCTCCTTCACCGGTTCGACCCGCGCGGGCCGCGCGATCAGCCGTGCCGCGGCCGACACGCTGAAGCGCGTGACGCTCGAGTTGGGCGGCAAGGGCGCGAACCTCGTGTTCGCCGATGCCGACCCCGAGGCAGTGCGCCGGGGCGTGCTGCATTGCTTCGAGAATTCGGGCCAGTCGTGCAACGCACCGACCCGGATGCTGGTCGAGCGTCCCGCCTACGACGCGGCCGTGGCCGAGGCGGCCCGCATCGCGCACGAGATGCGCGTCGCCTCGCCGCGCGCCGAGGGGGGGCATATCGGCCCCGTCGTCAACCGCAGCCAGTTCGCCCGCATCCAGGAGATGATCGAATCGGGGATCGCCGAGGGCGCGCGCCTTGTCGCCGGCGGCCCCGGACTGCCCGAGGGCCTCAACCGCGGCTTTTACGTCCGCCCGACCGTCTTTGCCGATGTCCGCCCCGGCATGCGGATCGAGCGCGAGGAGATCTTCGGCCCCGTCCTGTCGATCCTGCCCTTCGACACCGAGGACGAGGCCGTCGCCATCGCCAACGACACGCCCTATGGCCTGACGAATTACGTCCAGAGCGCCGACGGCGCCCGGCGCAACCGCCTCGCGCGGCGGCTGCGCTCGGGCATGGTGCAGATGAACGGCCGCCCCCGCGGCGCCGGCGCCCCCTTCGGCGGCGTCAAGGCCTCGGGCCGCGCGCGCGAGGGTGGCGTCTGGGGCATCGAGGAATTCCTCGAGGTCAAGGCCATTTCCGGCTGGGAGAACGACTGAGGCTTCGGCCATTTCGCCACGGCGCTCCGGCCCTGGCCAGAGGCCCTGCGGCACGCATCCGCCACCCTCGGGCGGCGCGGCGCGCCGTCATGCCGGGCGCCAGTCGCCGCTCGTGAAGAGTTCGTCGCGGATCTGCCCGACGGCGCCCGCGAGCGCGGCCACGATCTCGTCCGCCTCGGCCTCGGTCAGGATCAGCGGCGGCGAGAAGGCCAGCACGTCGCGATGGGGCAGCGCCCGGCAGAGGATGCCGCGCGCCATGCCCGCCTTCATCGTCCGCGGCCCGACCTTCAGCGCGGGGTCGAAGGCGCGCTTGCTCGCCCGGTCGGCGACCAGTTCGACCCCGATCATCAGCCCCTCGCCGCGGATGTCGCCCACGATCTCGTGCCCCGCGAGCGCGCGCTGCATCTGCGCGCGCAGATAGGGGCCGACGCGGCCGGCGTTGGCGGTCAGGTTCTCGCGCTCGAGGATGTCGAGGTTGGCGAGCGCCGCCGCCGCGCAGACCGGATGGGCCGAATAGGTGAAGCCGTGCCCGAAGCCCGGCATCGAGGGGGCGGTGGATTCGAGCACCTGCCAGACGCGCTCGGAAACGACCGAGCCCGAAATCGGCTGATAGCCCGACGACAACCCCTTGGCGAGCGTCATGAGGTCGGGGGTGAAGCCATAGTGCAGGGATCCGAACATGGATCCCAGCCGCCCGAAGCCGCAGATCACCTCATCGGCGATCAGGAGCATGTCGTGACGGTCGCAGATGGCGCGGATCTTCTCGAAATAGCCCTTGGGCGGCACCAGCACCCCGCCCGTGCCCATGACCGGCTCGGCGATGAAGGCGGCGACCGTCTCGGGCCCCTCGGCCTCGATCATCGCCTCGAGCTCGGCCGCGAGCATGGCGGCGAAGCCCTCCTCGTCCATGCCCTCGGGCTTTTCGCGATACTGATCGACAGGGCGGGCGTGGCGGAACTGCGGCAGCGGCAGGTCGAAATGGTCGTGGTTGATGGGCAGCCCCGTGGCCGAGCCGCCGCCGATCGTGACGCCATGATAGGCCCGCCTGCGCGAGATGATCTTCTTCTTCTGCGGCTTGCCGCGCAGGTTGTTGTAATACCAGACCAACTTGATGTTGGTGTCGTTGGCATCCGAGCCCGAATTGCCGAAGAAGACCCGCGCCATGCCCTCGGGCACCATGCCCATGACCCGCTCGGCAAGCAGGATGGCCGGTTCGTTCGACATGCCGGTGAAGGAGTGGTAGAAGGCGAGCTTCGATGCCTGCCGCGTGATCGCCTCGACGATCTCCTGCCGGCCATAACCCACGTTCACGCACCACAGCCCCCCGGACGCGTCGATGTAGCTGCGCCCGTCGATGTCGGTGACGCGCACGCCCGCCGCGCGGTCCATGATCCGCGGCCCGTTCGCCAGGATGTCCGAGATCGAGCTCGAGGGGTGGAAGAAGTAACGCTTGTCGCGCTCTTCGAGGGTCAGGTTGTGGTCGGTCGCGTGGCGCATGGTGCCCTCCGTCGGCCGGTCGGGGATCGGGGCCGGCGCAACATTCCTGCCGCGCCGCGCGCCCGGGCGCAAGCACCCTACCAGTGGCCGGTGTTGGGCATCGATGCCCAGGGCTCGGCCGGCGCGAGCGGCGTGCCCTTTTGCAGCAGTTCGACCGAGATG
>JBIKVM010000276.1:0-3142 GCA_044356825.1 Limisphaerales bacterium | reverse complement strand
CCGGTCGAGCAGGCGTCGCGGATCGTCGAACTCGGCCTCGGGCCGCGTGAGTTCGCCCGAGCGGCGCGAGAGTTCGCGCTGCAATTCCTGCGCGCGACGCGCGACATCGGCGGCGTCGGGCACCTCGGTGTCGTCGGCATCGAGACCGAGCGGGTCGCGCCTCAGAACCGGTCGAGCAGGCGTCGCAGATAGTCGCGCTCGGCCTCGGGCCGCGTGAGTTCGCCCGAGCGGCGCTGCAACTCGCGCGACAGTTCCTCGGCACGGCGGCGCACCTCGGCGGCGTCGGGCACGCGCGTGTCGTCGGTTGCAAGCCCGCCCGTGCTGCCCTCGCCCCGGCCGAGCGGATCGCGCCGACCCAGGGGGTCGGCCCGGCCGACCGCTTCGCCCTCGCCGCCCTCATTCAGCCGGTCCTCGGCCATCGCCTCGCCGAGGTTGCGCATCCCCTCGCGCAGCGCGTCGAGCGCCTCGGCCTGCCGGTCGAGGGCGCCCGGCAGGTCGCCCTCGCGCAGCGCCTCTTCGGCATCCTGCATGGCCTGCCCCGCGCGGTCGAGCGCGCGCCGCGCGGCATCTCCCGATTGCGTTCCCTCCCCGGGAAGCTGTCCGTCCTGCACCCCGTCGAGCGCGCCGCGAAGATCGCGCTGGCGGCCGGCAAGCCCGTCCGCCCCCGGCTCCCCCCGCTGCCCGGGTTGTCCCTCCTGGCCTTGCCCTTGCTGGCCTTGCCCCTGTTGGCCTTCCTGCCCGGGCTGCTGTCCCTGCTGCCCCTGCTGGCCGTCGCCACGGCGAAAGCTCTCCTGCAGTTCGCGAAAGGCGTCGTCCGAAAGCTGCTGCTGCTCGCGCAGCGTCTCGGCGAGGTCGCGCATCGCCTGCTCGCCGGGGCTGGCCTGGCCCTGGCCGCCCTCGCCCTGAGTCACCTGCATGTTCTCCATCATGCGGCGCAGCATCTCCATCAGTTCGGCCGCCTCGGCCATGCGCCCCTCGCGCATGAGTTGCTCGAGTTGGTCGAGCATCTCCTGCAGCTGGTCGGCCTCCATCTGCATGCCTTCGGTCTCGGCGCGGGGTTGTGAACCCTCGCGCTCGGCCTGCTCGGCAAGCTCGCGCATGTAGTCCTGCAGCGCCTCGCGCATCTCCTGCATCAGCTGGTCGATCTCGCTCTGGTCCGCGCCTTCGCGGATCGCCTCGTCGAGACGGTCCTGCGCGCGTTGGAGCCGCTCGAGCGCCGAGGCGAGATCGCCCTCCTCGAGGAGCAGCGCTACCTCCCACAGTGCCTCGGCGATCTCGTCTCGCGTCTCGGGGGCAAGCCCCGTCGCCGCTTCGCGTTCCAGCGCGGCGAGCGTGACGCGCAGGCGCAGAAAGGCGCGCTCACTCCGGATGAAGCCCTCGGGCCGGTCGAGCACCGCGCGCATGATCTGGGCCGTGCGCGCCGCGTTGCCGGTCGACCAGAGCAGATCGCGCCGCGCCTCGATCACCGCGGCGGCGAGCGGATCGAAGAACCGCCGGCCGAGCAGTTCGGTGCGCAGAGGCTCCGACAGGCCGGTCTGGCCGGGATCGTCGCGCGCAAGCAGGCGCACCTCGACCGGAAGGTTCGCCCACGGGTGTTTCGACTGGTCGTCGATCAGCGTCTCGCGCACTTCGGCGGTGTCGCGCGCATAGGGCATCGGCAGGTCGATCACGAGCGGATCGCGCGGCTCTGGGGCGATCGCGAGGCCGAAACGCCGGTCAATCGCCGCGAGGTCGAGCGTCACCTCCGCTTCGCCGCTGCGCACGCCATAGTCGTCGCGCGCCTCGAATGGCTGGCGGAAACGGCCCTCGGGGTCGCGCCCGGCCTTGCCCGCGGGCGCGATGACCGGGGGCGAGTCGGGCAGGACGACGACGCGCCATCCCCGCCCCCCTTCGCCATCGATGACGATCTCGCCGCTTTGGGCGGCGGGAAACTCGATGCCCCCTGTCGCCGCTCCGCCCGAGGCGGCGCTGCCCGATACCGTCTCGCGCACCCCGAACGCTCCCGCCTCGCCGTAAAGGCGCAAGGTCACCTGGCTGCCTGCCGCGACCTCGACCTCGGGCGCCGTGACGGAGTTGAGATAGACCGCCGGCAACCCGGTGTAGGCGGGCGGCTGGATCCAGCCTTCCCAGGCTGGCCCTCCGGCAAGGGCGGCCGAGGGGGGCGCGGCGCCGACCGGTACTGCATCCGCAATCTCGCGCCCCGATCCGAAGATCGCCCCCACCGCCAGAAGCGTGAGCGCCACGAGCCGCAGCGCGAAGGGGTCTGCCGGCGCCAGCCGTGGCTGCGGCCGCGGCATGGGCGCCGCCGCCGCCAAGCGGGCCATCCGCGCCAGATGCGCCTGCCAGAGTGCGATGCTCGCCGCGTCGGCCGTCCCGCTGGCCTGGGTGTCGGCAAGCGCCGCGAAGGGCCGGCCTGGAAGGCCACGATCGAGACGGGCGACAGCATCGGCCTGCCGGGGCAGGCGCAGACGCAGCGCGCCCCGCACGACCGCCACGCCCAGCGCGACCGCCCAGCCCGCCACCAGCGCCGTCAGGACCGTCTCGGGTGCCCTTCTGAGGGCGCCCAGCATCACCCCCCCCGCCCCCGCCGAAACGATCGTCGCGGCTGGCCAGAAGGCCAGCGCCACCCGTTCTGACAGCACCGCGACCCGCGCCCCGCGCAGCTTCCAGCGCAGGTGCCAGAGCACCGTTTCGGGTCCTGTCTGCGGGTCTGTCAGCCCGTCGCGCCTGTCATCCATGGGGGGAGAGTATCGCGCGCGAGCATTTCGTCAAATGACGGACGCGCGCGGATCACGGCAAAATCGTCGCCGCTGACCAGCACCTCGGGCACGAGGGGGCGGGAATTGTATTCCGACGCCATCACCGCGCCGTAGGCCCCGGCCGAGCGGAAGGCGACAAGTTCGCCCGAGGCGAGCCGCGGCAGCGGGCGCTGGCGGGCGAAGGTGTCGCCCGATTCGCAGACGGGCCCCACGACATCGACGGGCGCGCGCGCCGCGCCCGGCGCGGGCTCGATCACCGGCACGATGTCGTGGTGCGCGCCATACATGGCCGGCCGCACGAGGTCGTTCATCGCGGCATCGAGGATGAGGAAGTCGCGATCCTCGCCGTGTTTTTCATAGATAACCGAGGCGAGGAGCACGCC
>JBIKVM010000083.1:0-11355 GCA_044356825.1 Limisphaerales bacterium | reverse complement strand
GATCTGGCGCTGGAGGTTCGAGGCATCGACGCGGTCATGATCCACGATCCCGATCCGCCCCACCCCCGCCGCCGCAAGATAGAGAAGCGCGGGCGAGCCGAGGCCCCCCGCGCCCACCACGAGCACCCGGGCGCGCTTCAGCCGCACCTGCCCCGGGCCGCCGATTTCGCGCAGCATGATGTGGCGGGCGTAGCGTTCGAGCTCGGCCTCGGACAGCGGCGGGCGCGGACCCGTCGGGGGGGCCGCCTGCGCGACATGCCGCCGGCGCAGCCCCGCAAGCCCCGCACGATAGGCCGCGATCAGCCCGGCACCCACCCCGAGCGCGAGCCATGGCTCGGCCGCGCCGCCGGTGGACGCGCGAAGCGCGTGCCCCTCGGGCAGGATCAGGTGCAGCGCCACCACCGCGGCCCACAGCACCCCGAGCATCGCCCAGCGCAGGCGCAAGGGCACGCCGAGCGCCCAGCCGACGCCCCAGATCGCCGCCGCCATGGCAAGGACGACCGCCACCCTAACCCCGCCCCGTCGATCCAAAGCCGCCCGCGCCGCGCGCCGTCTCGCCCAGCACCGCGACGGGCTCGAATCGCGCCTGCAGGACGGGGGCGAGCACCATCTGCGCGATCCGCTCGCCATGGCGGATGACGAAGGGCTCGGGCCCGTAGTTGATGAGCAGCACGCCGAGCGGCCCGCGATAGTCGCTGTCGATGGTGCCGGGCGTGTTGGGCAGGCTGATGCCATGCGAAAGTGCGAGGCCCGAGCGGGGGCGCATCTGGATCTCGTGCCCGGGCGGGATCTCGACCCGCAGCCCGGTCGGCACGATCCGCCGCTCCATCGGTCCGAGGGCGAGGCCCGAGGCGCGCAGATCGGCGGGCAGGTTCGCGCGGATGTCGGCGCCGGCCGCGCCGGGGGTGGCATAGGCGGGCAGCGGCACCTCGGGGTCGGCCCAGTCCTCGCGCAGGATGCGCACCGTCACGCTCATGCCAGCGCGCTCGCGATGCGGGCGGCAAGGCGGGCCGCGACCTCGGCCTTGGGCAGGCGCGGCCAGTCCTCGGCCCCCGCGGGCGTGATGAGGGTGACGGCGTTCTCGGCCCCGCCCATGATGCCCGTCTCGGGGCGCACGTCATTGGCCACGATCCAGTCGCAGCCCTTGCGGGCGCGCTTGGCCTCGGCGTTGGCGCGCAGATCGTCGGTCTCGGCCGCGAACCCCACGACAAGGCGCGGCCGCCCCGCGCTGCGGCGGGCGATGGTCGCGAGGATGTCGGGGTTCTCGGCAAGCTCGATCGCGGGCGGGGCGCCGGCGGGATCCTTCTTGCGCTTGGACGCGGCCGCGTTCGCCACATGCCAATCCGCCACCGCGGCGGCGAAGACGGCGGCATCGGCCGGAAGTGCGGCCTCGACCGCCGCGAGCATCTCGCGCGCGGTCTCGACCCGGATCAGCGCGACGCCCGCGGGCGGCGGGTGGGTGGCGGGGCCGGTCACGAAACTGACGCGCGCGCCCAGATCGCGCAGCGCGGCCGCGATCGCGCTGCCCTGCGCGCCCGAGGATCGGTTGGCGATGTAGCGCACGGGGTCGATCGGCTCATGCGTGGGGCCCGAGGTCACGATCACATGCCGCCCGGCCAGCGGGCCGGCGGGGGCAAGGGCGGCCGCGATCGCGGCGAGGATCTCGGCCGGTTCGGCCATGCGGCCCTCGCCCGTCTCGCCGCAGGCCATGGCGCCGATCCCGGGCCCGACCGTCAGGATGCCGTCGGCGGCGAGGGTGGCGAGGTTGCGCCGGGTCGCGGGATGCTCCCACATGCGGACGTTCATCGCGGGCGCGATCAGCACCCGCTTGTCGGTCGCGAGCAGGAGCGTGGTCGCGAGGTCGTTGCCCATCCCCGCCGCCATCTTGGCCATCAGATCGGCCGTCGCGGGGGCGACGACGACAAGATCGGCCTCGCGCGAGAGGCGGATATGCCCCATCTCGGCCTCGGTCGCGGGATCGAAGAGGTCGCTCTCGCACCGACGCCCGGCAAGGGCCGAGAGCGTGAGCGGGGTCACGAACGCCGACCCGGCCGCGGTCAGGACGGGCGTCACCGCCCCCCCGGCCCCGAGGATGAGGCGGATGAGCTCGGGCACCTTGTAGGCCGCGATGCCGCCCCCGACGATCAGAAGGATGCGCTTGCCTGCAAGCATGGCGGCCCCCGGAAACCGGCCCCAAGCTGTAGGGGGCGGGCGCGCGCTTGGCAACACCTCGCGGGACTGTCAGCCCGCGTCGGTGCGCCCGCGCCGGTCGTTGCGCAGGCAGGCATAGAGGACGTGGTTGCGCCAGCGCCCCGCGATCTGGAGATAGCTTTGCGCCACGCCTTCGTATTTGAATCCCGATTTCTCGAGCAACCCGCGCGAGGCGGCGTTCTCGGGCAGGCAGGCGGCCTCGAGCCGCGAGAGGTCGAGCGTCCAGAACGCATGGTCGACCACCGCCGCCACCGCCTCGCGCATGAAGCCCCGCCGCGCATGGGCGGCCCCGATCCAGTAGCCGAGCGTCGCGGTCTGCGACGGGCCGCGCCGGATATGGTCGAGCGTGACCGCGCCCAGCACTACCCCATCGGCAGCGCGCACGAGCAGGAAGGGCAGGGCGGTGCCCTGTTCGGCCGATTGCGCGGCCCAGCGCACCCGCGCGCCGAAGGCCCGGCGCGAGAGGTGATCATCCGACCACGACGGCTCCCACTGGCGGAGGAAATCGGCGCTGTCGCCGCGCAGATCGGCCCATTGGCGAAAATCGCGCGTTTCGGGCAGGCGCAGGATCAGCCGGGCGGTCTCGAGCGTGACCTTGCGGCGGCGCAGGAACATCAGGCGGCAAGCCTCGCGGCAAGGGTCGCGGCATCGGGCGCGCCCTCGGCCGGGCCATAGAGGGTCATCGCCATCCGCCCGGCCCCGGCAAGCCCCTTGGCAAAGCCCCGCGTCTCGGACAGGCCGACCGCGTCGATGCGCGCCACGATCTCCTCGATCGGGGGCACGCGGCCCCAGATCGCAAGGTGGCGCGCCAGACGTTCGGCCCGGGCCGAGGGGCTTTCCTGCCCCATCAGCAGGCCCGCGCGCAGCTGCGCCCGCGCGCGGTCGACCTCGGCGGGGGTGATGTCGGAGGGGGCGCGATGCAACTCGGCGATGGTGCGCTCGGCCAGCTCGGCCACATCGCCCGCCCCCGTCCCGGCATAGAGGGTCAGGATCCCCGTATCCTCATGCGCCGAGGCCTGGGCGAAGACGCTGTAGCAGAGCCCCGCCTCTTCGCGCAGCGTCTGGAAGAGGCGCGAGGACATGCCCCCGCCCATCAGCGTGGCATAGACCTGCGCCGCATAAAGGTCGGGGGCGGACCAGGCGGGCGCGGGAAAGGCCATCGCCAGATGCACCTGCTCGAGATCGCGCAACTCGCGCCGCTCGCCGCCCGCGAAGCGCGCGGGCAGCTGCGCCGGGGCCGCGCGCGCGGGCAGCCCCCCGAAGAGCGCCTCGGCCGCATCGACAAGGCGCGCGTGATCGACCGCGCCTGCGGCCGCAAGGATCATGCGCCCCGGCGTATAGTGCCCCTGCACGAAGCGGCGGAAATCGGGCGCCTTGAACCCCGCGACATTCTCGGCCGGCCCAAGGATCGGGCGCCCCATCGGCTGGTCGGGAAAGGCCGTTTCCTGCAGCCAGTCGAAGATGATGTCGTCGGGGGTGTCGAGCGCCTGCCCGATCTCCTGCAGGATGACATGCCGCTCGGTCTCGATCTCGGCCGGGTCGAAGGCGGGGTTGAGGACGATGTCGGCGATGACGTCGAGCGCGAGCGGCACGTCGGCCGCCAGAACGCGCGCGTAATAGGCCGTCGTCTCCCGCGAGGTGTAGGCGTTGATGTAGCCCCCCACATCCTCGATCGCCTCGGCGATCTCGCGCGCCGACCGCCGCGCCGTGCCCTTGAAGGCCATGTGTTCGAGGAAATGCGCGATGCCGGTCTGGGCGGCCGTCTCGTGCCGGGCACCGGCGCCGACCCAGATGCCGACGGTCGCCGATTGCAGCCCCGGCATGGTGTCGGTGACGATGCGGAACCCGTTCGAAAGGGTGGTGAGGGTGATCATGCCGCCTGTCCGATCCGTTCGAGGATGAGGGCGCGCAGACCCCCGAGGTCGTTGGCGATGCGCGTCACGCGTTCGGGCCGGCGGTGCAGGTCGGCCATGCGCTCGGGCAGCGCGGGGCGGATGCCGGTCGCGGCCTCGACCGCGTCGGGGAACTTGGCCGGATGCGCGGTCGCGAGCGTCACCATCGGCGCGGCACCCAGATGCCGCTCGGCCACCGCCACGCCCACCGCCGAATGGGGGCACAGAAGCTCGCCCGCCTGGGCCTGCGTGCGGGCGATGGTGGCGCGCGTCTCCTCCTCGGACACGCGGCCCGAGGCGAAGGCCGCGCGCAGCCGCGCGAGCGGCCCGGGTGCGATGGCGAAGGGCCGGCCCGCCTTCTGCTCGGCCATCAGCGCCGCGACGGCCGCCGCGTCGCCGTCATGGGCGAGGAAGAGCGCGCGCTCGAAGTTCGAGGACACCTGGATGTCCATCGAGGGGCTGATCGAGGGGCGCACGGGTTCGGGCGTTGCGGTGCCCGTCTCGAGCGTGCGGTGCAGGATGTCGTTGTGGTTCGTCGCGACGATGAGCCGCCCGATCGGCAGGCCCATGCGCCGCGCCATCTCGCCCGCGAAGACATCGCCGAAATTGCCCGTGGGCACCGTGAAATCGACCGCCCGGTGCGGCGCGCCGAGCGCGGTTCCGGCGGCGAAGTAATAGACGATCTGGGCGAGGATCCGCGCCCAGTTGATCGAGTTGACGCCCGCAAGCCCCACCCGGTCGCGAAAGGCGTGATCGTTGAAGAGATCCTTCACCCGCGCCTGGCAATCGTCGAAATCGCCCGAAAGGGCGAGCGCATGCACGTTCGGGGCGTCGGGCGTCGTCATCTGCCGGCGCTGGACGTCCGAGACGCGCCCGTCGGGGAAAAGGATGAAGACATCGACGCCCGCAAGCCCCGCGAAGGCCTCGATCGCGGCCGAGCCCGTATCGCCCGAGGTGGCGCCCACGATGGTGACGCGCCCGCCCGAACGCGCGAGTGCCGCCTGCATCATGCGGCCCAGAAGCTGCATGGCGAAATCCTTGAAGGCGAGCGTCGGGCCGTGGAAAAGCTCGAGCAGGAAATGCCCCGGCCCGATCTGCACGATCGGGGCGCGCGCCGGATGGCCGAAGCCCGCATAGGCCCCGGCGATCAGGCGGGACAGCGTCGCGCTGTCGAAGGCCTCGGCCACGAAGGGGCGCATGACGCGCAGCGCGATCTCCTCATAGGGGGCGCCGGCCATGGCGGCGATCTCGGCCGCGGTCAGATGCGGGATGCTCTCGGGCAGGTAGAGGCCGCCGTCGCGGGCGAGCCCCGTCATCATCGCGGCCTCGAAGCCGAGGAGGGGGGCGGCGCCGCGGGTCGAGATGTAGCGCATGGGTCGGGGCTTTCTTCAGGCGGTCCTGCGCCTGATACGCCAGACGAACAGGGCTGTCATCCCCGCCCAGACGGCCGCGAGCGAAAACCAGGTGACCGCGTATTGCAGGTGATCGTTGGGGATGCTGGCGGTATCGAGCGGCAGGGGCGTCACCGCCGGGTCGGCCGGATCGGCGCTGCGCGCGACGATGAGCACGGGTTCTGTGCCAAGCGCCGCGGCCATCGCCGGCAGGTCGCGCGCGAACCAGATGCCGAGCTTCGTATCAGGTTCGGGGGTGAAGCTGTCGATCTCGGCCGGCCAGTGCAGGTTGCCCTCGATCCGCGCGGGGCCGGTCGCGGGCGGGGTGGCGGCGCGCGCGGCTTCGGGGATGAAGCCGCGATCGACCAGCACCCGCCGACCCTCCGCTGTTTCGAATGCCGCGATCAGGCGGAACCCTGCCCCTTTGCCCTTCACGCTCACGAGGACGTGCAGCGCCTCGCCGGTGAAGCGGCCCATGATCGCGACGGGTAGATAGCGGTCCGCCTCGGCATCAGGTGCGGCGGGCAGGGGTGCGGGCGGGGCGGTGATGCGGGCCGTGATGTCGGCGAGAATGCCCTCTTTCCACGCCAGCCGCTGCGACTGCCAGAGGCCGAGCGCGATCAGCACCGCGCAGCCCGCAACCCCGATCACGATCGCCCCGATGAGCCGGACCATCCCGCCCTCCCAAACCGAAGGGCGCGGGCCAACCGGACCCGCGCCCCCAATGCCGTCCGATGATGGAACCTCAGCGGCCCCAGACTCAGCGGCCCCAGACGTAGATCGCGAGGAAGAGGAAGAGCCACACCACATCGACGAAGTGCCAGTACCAAGCGGCCGCCTCGAAACCGACATGCTGACGCTCGGTGAAATGACCCTTCATGGTGCGCATCAGGCACACGAGCAGGAAGATCGTGCCGATCAGGACATGCAAGCCATGAAAGCCCGTGGCCATGAAGAAGTTCGCGCCATAGATGTTGCCGGCAAAGCCGAAGCCCGCATGCGTGTATTCATAGACCTGCAGGATGGTGAAGAAGACGCCGAGCACGACCGCAAGCACGAGGCCGCGCTGGATTTCCTTACGGTCGTTGCCGTGCACGAGGTAGTGGTGCGCCCAGGTCGCCGCCGCCCCCGAGCAGAGCAGGATCAGCGTGTTGATGAGCGGCAGGTGCCAGGGATCGAAGGTCTCGACCCCCGCCGGCGGCCAGACGCCATCCACGGCCGGGCTGAGGGGCCCCATCGGATAGAGCGCGTGCTTGAAGAACGACCAGAACCACGCCGAGAAGAACATCACCTCGGACATGATGAAGAGGATGAAGCCGTAGCGCAGCCCGATCTGCACGACAGGGGTGTGGTCGCCCGTCTGCCCTTCGTGCACGACCTCGGCCCACCACGCATACATGGTGTAGAGCACCCCCACGAAACCGGCGGCGAAGAGCCACGGGGTCATGTCGTGCATCCACAGCACGGCGCCGAACAGCATCACGAAGGCCGAGACGGCCCCCACGAAGGGCCAGATCGAGGGCGGCAGGATGTGATAGTCGTGGTTCTTGCTGTGGGCCATGGCCTCTTGTCCCTCTTGTCGTCAGTTCGCAGCGACTGGCCCGGCGGGAAGGGCAAGCGCGGCGGCTTCCTCTTCAGGCAGGTCAGTCAGGTGGAAGGTATAGGAAAGCGTGATCTGATGCAGACCCTTGGCCTCGCGATCCTCGAGGATCTCGGGATCGACATAGAAGGTCACCGGCATCTCCAGCCGCTCGCCGGGTTGCAGCACCTGCATCTCGAAGCAGAAGCAGGCGATCTTGGCAAAGTAGGATCCCGCCGAATAGGGCGCGACGTTGAAGCTCGCCGTGCCCGCGACAGGCCGGTCGGTCGGATTGTGCGCCTCGTAGAAGACGAGTGCTGTCTCGCCCAGACGCACCTCGATCTCGCGCTGCATGGGGCGGAAAGACCAGGGCATGTCGCGATCGACCGAGGCATCGAAGCGCACCTTGATCGTGCGCTCGAGGACGCGCTCCGACGGGGCGACGGCGGTCGTCGTGGTGCCGCCATAGCCCGTGACGCGGCAGAACCAGTCGTAGAAAGGCACGGCGGCGAACGACAGGGTGCCCATGAGAAGCACGACGCCCACGAGTTGCAGTGCCGTGACCTTGCGCGCACGCTCGAGTGTCATTGCCCCGCCCCCTCTGCCGGCGGCACGAGTTCTGGGCGCACGACATGGTCGAACGCCTGCAAGCCGTGGCCTTGCGATACTTTCACGACGGTAAGGCCGAAGATGAGCACGACGAAGGCCACCAGAACGACCCCGAGGCCGAGGTTGCGCCCGAGGCGGCGGCGGTGGATCTCGTGTTCGACGCGCAGCATCACCACCCCCCGAGGCCGGCGGCGCCGAGCGCGCGCTCGATCAGGAACGAGCCGAACACCGCGAAGAGATACCAGAGAGAGAAGCGGAAGAACCGCCGCTCGACCGCGTGCTGATCGGCAGCGCAATCGGCATCGTCGCGCCGGCTGATCCGCCAGGCGCCCATGACGAAGGCCGCATTCGCCCCGAGTGCCACCGCGAGCGCCACCGGCCCCCCGATCTGCGAGAGCGCGGCCGCGACCGAGACGGGCGCCAGCACCAGCGCATAGATCAGCACCTGCCGCCGCGTCGCCGCGCGTCCGTGCGTGACCGTCAGCATCGGCACGCCCGCATTCTCGTAATCGCCCTTCATGAACAGCGCGAGCGCCCAGAAATGCGGCGGCGTCCACATGAAGATGAGCGCGAACATGAGCACGCTCTCGACCGAGATACCCCCTGTGGCCACCGCCCAGCCGATCATCGGCGGAAAGGCCCCGGCCGCGCCGCCGATGACGATGTTCTGCGGCGTCAGGCGCTTGAGCCACATCGTGTAGACGACGGCGTAGAAGAAGATGGTGAAGGCGAGGAAGGCGGCCGAAAACCAGTTCGCCGCCAGCCCGAGCATCACGACCGAGATGCCCGAGAGCCCGAGCCCCAGCCCCAGCGCCTCGCCGGGGGCGATGCGGCCATCGGGGACGGGGCGGGTGCGCGTGCGGCGCATCCGTGCGTCGATGTCGGCATCCCACCACATGTTCAGCGCGCCCGACGCCCCGGCCCCGAGCGCGATGAAGACGATCGCGGCCAGCCCCACCACCGGGTGAACGGGCACAGGCGCGACCAGGAGCCCGACGAGCGCCGTGAAGACCACAAGCGACATCACCCGCGGCTTGAGTAAGGCGACATAGTCGCCAAAGCTCGGCTCGCTGACCGCGTCGTCCAGTTCGGTCGATCGGATGTCGGTCATCGGACCCGCGCCACCCGCCGCGTCAGTTCGACTGGGCGACGTCGACGGTGCGCGGCTTGCCCGCATACTCGGCGATCGCGCCATCGAGCCAGGCTGTATAGGCCTCTTCGCTCACGACCTTGACGGTGATCGGCATGTAGGCGTGAGCAATGCCGCAGAGTTCCGAACACTGGCCGAAATAGACGCCTTCCTTCTCGGCCTTGAACCACAGCTCTGCCAGACGCCCGGGAACCGCGTCCTGCTTCACGCCGAAGGCGGGGATCGTCCAGGAGTGGATCACATCCGCCCCCGTCACCTGCATCACGACCGTCTGGCCCACGGGCACGACCACGGCCGTATCGGTCGCGAGCAGGAATTCGTCGCGGGTGTAGCCCGCCTCGACAAGTTGCGCCTCGACCTCGGGCGTCAGGCGGAAGTCACCCCCCGCGGCCGCAGAGCCGATCATGTAGCTGTCGAACTCGAATTCGTGATCGACATATTCGTAGCTCCAGAACCACTGCTTGCCGGTCACCTTGATCGTGACATCGGCCTCGGGGATCTCAAGTTGCTTGAAGAGAACCGGCAGCGAGAAGGCGCCGATGAACACGAGGATCAAAATCGGCACGATCGTCCAGGCAACCTCGATGGGCGTGTTGTGGGTAAAGCGGGCGGGCTTGGGGTTCACGCGGGCATTGTAGCGCAAGATCACGATCGCAAGCAGCGCCATGACGAAGATCGAAATAGCCGTGATGATCCACAGCAGCAGTGTATCGAGCCAGACGATGTCGCGCATCAGCTCCGTCGCCGCCGGCTGGAAGCCCAGCGCGCCATCGACCGGGCGACCTACGATGTCCAGAGCGTCTTGCGCCCGCGCGGCGCCGGCCAGTCCGACCGCGACCGCGGCCAGTCCGAGACGCGAAACCAGAGCTGCTACTTTCATGTTCGACCCCGTGCATCTTGCCCGGACCGCGCGCAGCGCACGCATCTTCCCGAGCGCGGCCCTCGACCCTGTGGTCGCGCGGGCCAATCCCTTGTTCACGAGACGCTTGAAACCATATTGACGAACGAACGACAAGTGGAACCGGCGCGGCAAAAGCGCGCCATCCCGAGCCCCGCTACCACCCCCCGAGAAGGAAAAGCCATGGCCGACATCCACTTCCGCCCGTTCGAGACGCAGATCGACGAGGCCGTGGCGCTTGCGGTGCTGCGCGAAGCGCTGAGCGGGGCCGACGATGGCGAACTGTTCCTCGAGCGGCGGCGCTCCGAGGTCATCATGCTCGACGACGGGCGGATCCGCACCGCGAGCTATGACGCGGGCGAGGGCTTCGGGATGCGCGGCGTCGCGGGCGAGGCCACGGGTTACGCGCATGCGAGCGAGATCAGCGAGGGTGCGCTGCGCCGGGCGGCCGAGACGGTGCGGCTGGCGGTCGCCGCCGGGGGCGGGCGGCTCGCGCCGCCGCCGCAGGGCACCAACCGACGCCTCTATTCGGCGGACGATCCGCTGGCCGATGCGGCCTTTGCCGCCAAGATCGAGACCCTGCGCGAGATCGACGCCGCCGCCCGGGCGGCCGATCCGCGCGTCGTGCAGGTGAGCGCGACACTCGCGGCCAGCCATCAGGAAATCGAGATCCTGCGCCCCGAGGGGATCAAGCTCGGCGATGTGCGGCCGATGGCGCGCCTCAACATCTCGGTGATCCTCGAAGAGGGCGGGCGGCGCGAATCGGGCGGGGCCGGCGGGGGCGGACGCTTCGGGCTGGCGGGGCTGATGGCGCGGGACCACTGGCGGGGCGTGCTCGAGGAGGCGCTGCGGATCGCGCGGGTGAACCTCGCGGCCGAGGCCGCACCGGCGGGCGTCATGGATGTCGTGCTCGGGGCGGGCTGGCCCGGCGTCATGCTGCACGAGGCGGTGGGCCACGGGCTCGAGGGCGATTTCAACCGCAAGCGCACCTCGGCCTTCGCGGGGCTGATGGGCGAGCGCGTCGCGGCGCCGGGGGTGACGGTCGTCGATGACGGCACGATCCCCGACCGGCGCGGCTCGATCACCATCGACGACGAGGGGACGCCCTCGGGCCGGACGGTGCTGATCGAGGACGGGATCCTCGTGGGCTACATGCAGGACCGGCAGAACGCCCGCCTGATGGGGGTGGCGCCCACCGGCAACGGCCGGCGCGAGAGCCACGCGCATGCGCCCATGCCGCGGATGACGAACACCTACATGCTGGGCGGCGAGGCCGACCCGGCCGCGATCGTGGCCGATCTGCGCGACGGCATCCACGCGGTCGGATTCGGCGGCGGGCAGGTCGACATCACGAACGGCAAGTTCGTCTTTTCCTGCACCGAGGCCTATCGGGTGAAGAACGGCCGCGTCGTCGCCCCGGTCAAGGGCGCGACGCTCATCGGCGACGGCCCGACGGCGCTGCGCCAGATCCGCGCCATCGGCAACGACATGGCGCTCGACCCCGGGATCGGGAACTGCGGCAAGGCCGGGCAATGGGTGCCGGTCGGGGTGGGGCAACCCACGATGCTGATCGGGGGGCTGACGTTCGGGGGGTCGCGGACCTGAACAATCGCGCGAGAGGCGAC
>JBIKVM010000275.1:0-3161 GCA_044356825.1 Limisphaerales bacterium | reverse complement strand
CGCGCCTGCAGATCTTCGAGCACGTTCACGACCTGCGCCTGGATCGAGACGTCGAGCGCCGCGATCGGCTCGTCGCAGACGATGAACCTGGGGTTGAGCGCGAGCGCGCGCGCGATCCCGATACGCTGGCGCTGCCCGCCCGAGAACTCGTGCGGATAGCGTTCGGCGAAGGCGCGGTTCAGCCCCACCGCATCCATGAGCTCATGCACCCGACCAAGCCGCCCGGCCCGGTCGAGTTCGGTGTGTTCAATGAGCGGCTCGCCGATGATCGAGGCGACCGTCATGCGCGGGTTGAGGCTCGCCTGCGGATCCTGAAACACCATCTGCATCCGCGGCCGCAACGCCCGCAGCGCCGCCGGATCGGCCGCGAGCACATCCGCCCCGTCGATGCGCACCCGCCCCGCCGTCGGCTCATAGAGCCGCAGGATGGCGCGGCCGCAGGTGGATTTGCCGCAGCCCGATTCGCCCACCATCCCGAGCGTCTCGCCCGCCGCGATGCTGAAGGACACCTCATCGACCGCGCGCACGGCGCCGACGCGCCGGCGCAGGATGCCCGCCGTCAGCGGGAAATGCATGCTGAGGCCCTCGACCTCGACGAGCGGCGCGCCCTCAGCCATGGGCGACCTCGAGCCGGGCGGGATCGGCCAGATGGCAGGCGACATCATGCCCGGGCCCGACCGCGTGGCGGGCGGGGTTCGCCACCCGGCAGCGGTCGTGCGCCTCGGCGCAGCGCGCGGCAAAGGGGCAGGCGGCGGGCGGGGCGCGCAAGATGGGGGGCTGGCCCTCGATCACGCGCAACCGCGCCGCGCGTGCGCCGCGCAGCGCCGGCACCGTGCCCAGAAGGGCGCGCGCATAGGGGTGGCGTGGGTTCGCGAACACCTCGGTCACGGGCGCCATCTCGACAATCTGGCCGCCATACATGACCATCACCCGGTCGGCGATGCCCGCGATCACCCCCAGATCATGCGTGATCCAGATGATCGCCATCCCGAGCTTGCGCCGCAGGTCGCGCACGAGTTCGAGGATCTGCGCCTGGATCGTGACATCGAGCGCGGTCGTCGGTTCGTCCGCGATCAGAAGCTCCGGCTCGCAGGCCAGCGCGATCGCGATCATCACCCGCTGGCGCATCCCGCCCGAGAACTGGTGCGGATAATCGCCCAGCCGCCGCCGCGCGTCAGGGATGCCCACCAGATCGAGCAGCTCCGCCGCCCGGCTCCGCGCCGCCTCGGCCGACAGGCCGAGGTGCTGGCGCAGCGGCTCCATGATCTGGAAGCCCACCGGAAAGACGGGATTGAGGCTCGTCATCGGGTCCTGGAAGACAAAGCCGATCCGCCGGCCGCGCACCGCCTGCAGATCGCGCGGCGGCAAGGACAGCAGGTCCGCGCCTCCGAACATCACCGGCCCGCCCGAGACCCGCGCGGGCGGGCTCGGCAAGAGGCCGATCAGCGCCATCATCGAGACCGACTTGCCCGACCCGGATTCGCCCACGACGCCAAGCAACTCACCGGGTTGGACGGCAAAGCTCAGGTCGTTGACGGCATGTACGAAGCCATCGCGCGTGCGAAAGGCAACCGAAAGGTTGCGCACATCGAGAACCGGCGCGGCTGCGGCGGACATCCGCTCTCCCATCCATCTGTCTCGGGCGTCTTGCGCACCCTGGGGCGGGCGCGTGTCGGCGCGCCATCTGTGACCTTGTGCGATATTTCCCAGCCCCGCAACAGCTTTCGCGAAAATCCGCCCGCCCCTTGCTGCGGCAGGCGTTCAAGCGCAATCTGCGCTCAAACCGCCATCCGTCCGAAGGGTTCTGCGATGCACAACGACGAATTCCGCCCAGTCTCGGGCTTCGATCTGCCGCGCTTTGCCGGCATCCCGACCTTCATGCGCCTGCCGCATGTGCCGCTCGGGGATGCGCGGATCGGGCAGGTGCAGGTTGGCCTCATCGGCGCGCCCTGGGACGGCGGCACGACGAACCGCCCGGGCCCGCGCCACGGGCCGCGCCAGCTGCGCGACGCCTCGACCATGATCCGCGCGCAGAACGGCGTCACGGGCGTGCGGCCGTTCGAGATGGTCAACTGCGCCGATCTGGGCGACGTGCCGCCCAATCCGGCCGACCTCATGGACAGCCTGAAGCGGATGGAGGATTTCTTTGCCCGGGTCCGCGCGGCCGGGATCGTGCCGCTGACGGCGGGGGGCGATCATCTGTGCACGCTGCCGATCCTGCGCGCGCTGGCCAAGGGCCGCCCGCTCGGGATGATCCATTTCGACAGCCACACCGACCTCTTCCACAGCTATTTCAACGGCAGCCTCTATACCCACGGCACCCCCTTCCGCCGCGCGGTCGAGGAGGGGCTGCTCGACCCCGCGCGCGTGTGCATGATCGGCATCCGCGGCACCGCCTATGACAGCGAGGATCGCGATTTCGCCCGCTCGGTCGGCATCCGCGTGATCCCGATCGAGGAGTTCCACGCCCGAGGGCCCGCCGACGTCATGGCCGAGGCGCGCGCCATCGCCGGCAGCGGACCGACCTATGTGAGCTACGACATCGACTTCATCGACCCCGCCTATGCGCCGGGCACCGGCACGCCCGAGGTGGGCGGCCCGACGAGCTGGCAGGCGCTCGAGGTGGTGCGGATGCTCGAGGGGGTGCAGATCGTGGGGGCGGACCTCGTCGAGGTCTCGCCCCCCTTCGATCCGTCGGGGGGCACGGCCTATCTGGGCGTGTCGGTCATGTTCGAGCTTTTGTGCATGATCGCGCGCGTGCTGCGGCCCTAACCGATCAGCGGCGAGGCGCCGCCATAGCTCTCCTCGTAGTGCCGGCGCAGGCGCATCAGGGCGATGCGCAGCACGATCTTGCCCGAGCGCGCCGACCAGCCGAGGCGCCGTTCGGCCGTCTCGAGCCCTTCGAGATAGCAGCAGCAGCGCAGCGCCATGTCGCCGAGCCCCGGCCCGAGGTCGCGCAGCGCCGCCGCCACCCGGTCGCGCGCCGCGCGCGGCCCCTCGGCCGTGCCGCTGCCCGATCCGAAGCCGCCGCGGTCGCCCCCGGTCAGGAAGCGGTCCCAGTTCTGCGCGACGCGCGGCCCCATCTGCGCGAGTTCGAAATCCTGCCGCAGCCGTTCGGCGGCGGCCACGAGGTCGGGCGAGAGGAAGGGGCGGCCGTCCTT
>JBIKVM010000082.1:0-11452 GCA_044356825.1 Limisphaerales bacterium | reverse complement strand
TGATTGATGAGCCACGCGAGCGCGAAGCCGATCACGACCTGAAGGAAGAGCGTCCAGAGCAGGAAATGCGCCGTCACCTGCATCGTCGCCCAGACGTCGGGGTCGGTCAGGATGCGGCGGTAATTCTCGAGGCCCACGAACGCGACCTCGGCATTGGGCCGGTTGGCGCGAAAGTTGGTGAAGCTCAGCCGGATCGTCCAGATCAGCGGAAAGATGTTGACCGCGAGCAGCAGGAAGATCGTCGGCGCGATGAAGATCCAGGCCAGCGCCCGATCCGACAGGCTGCGCAGGGGCCGCGCGATCCGCGCGGGCGTCGCTGCGGCAGCGCGCTCTATCACTGTCTCGGGCATGGGTCGCATTCCGTTCTGGCAGTCAGGCGCGCGGCGGGCGCGCCGACAGGGGGCGCCCGCCCCGGGCTTGCCGGGGCGGGCGTGGCGGGATCAGAGCTTGCCTTCGTCCTTGAAGACCTCGATCCAGTCCTGCACGAGGCCATCGAGCGCCTCCTTCGCCGTGCCGTTGCCGGCCACGACGTAGTTGTGCACGCGATCCTGCATCGCGAGCAAGAGCGAGGCATAGGCGGGCTCGGCCCAGAAATCCTTCACGATCGCCATCGAATCGAGGAAGGTCTGCGCATAGGGCTGGCTGGTCGCGAACGACGGATCCTCGACCACGGCGCGCAGGGCGGAATAGCCGCCCATCTCCCACCAGCGCTGCTGCACGGCGGGCTGGGCGAACCACTTGATGTATTCGAGCGCGGCGTCCTGATTGTCGGAATAGGACACGACCGAGATCCCCTGCCCGCCGAGCTGGGCGAAATGCCCGTTCGGGCCGGCCGGGTTCGGGAAATAGCCCGACCGGTCGCCGCCCACGTTCGGATCGGCGTGCACGCCCGGCCAGATGAAGGCAAAGTTCATCTGCATCGCGACCTGGCCCGATTTGTAGGCGTCGATGTTCTCGGACATGTACCAGTCCGAGGAGCCGGGCGGGGTGCAGCAGTCATAGAGCGACTTGTAGAACTCGAGCCCCGCCACCGCGTCGGCCGAGTTGACGAAGCCCTCGAGCTCATAGGGGTTGGCCGGGTTGCCGTACTGGAAGCCGTAGTTGTAGAGCGCGTTGGTCACGCCCATGGTGATGCCTTCCGAGCCGCGCTCGGTGTAGATCGAGGCGCCATAGACGGTCTTGCCGTCGATCTCGCGGCCCTGGAAGAACTCGGCGACCTGCTTGAGTTCCTCGAGCGTCTTGGGCGCGTCGAGCGGGCGGCCGTGCTTGGCCTGGAATTCGGCCTGAAGCTCGGGGCGCGAGAACCAGTCCTTGCGATAGGTCCAGCCCACCACATCGCCGAAGGCCGGCAGCGCCCAATAGTTCGGCGTGCCCTTGGGCCATTCAGCATAGCCCGTGACCGTGGCCGGGATGAAGTCGGCCATGTCGATGCCCTGGGCCGCGAAGAAATCGTTGAGCTTCACATAGTGCCCCGATTCGGCCGCGCCGCCGATCCACTGGCTGTCGCCGATCATGAGGTCGCAGAGCTGGCCGGCCGAGTTCAGCTCATTGAGCATCCGGTCGGCGAAGTTCGGCCACGGCACAAACTCAAACGTCATCTTGTGGCCCGACTGGGCCTCGAAATCCTTCGAAAGCTCTACGAGGGCGTTGGCCGGATCCCAAGCCGCCCAGCACAGCGTGAGGTCCGCCGACTGCGCCGCCGAGGCCGCGAGGACCGATGTCGCGATCGCGGCCGATGCCGCGAGATGATGTCTCGTCCGAGATGTCATGTCTTCCTCCCCCTTTCCGGCAGAGCCGGCACGGCCGCCCCGTGCGACCGATGATCGCGATTCCATAATTGAGGAACGTACCTCTTGTCTATCGGAATATGAGGATCGTACCTCAGGATCATTTCAAAAAAGGCACGTCACTCTTCCGGAGTGCGGCAGTTTCGGCTTCAGGGGAGGTTTTCGCGCACGATCAGGTCGATCCTGATCTGCTCCTGTGCCTCGACGATCGGCCGCTGATCGCAGAGCGCGCGCAGAACGCGGAGCGCGCTGCGCACGAGGTGGCCGGTATTTTGCGCGATGACGGCAGCCATCTCGCCCTCTTGCAGGGCCGAGCGGGTCGTCGGCGTCAGTTCATGGCCGATGACCACCACCTGACCAGCGCGCCCGCTTGCCCGCAAAGCAGCCAGCAACGCGGTGTTTCCGGTTCCCATTGAATAGATGCCGCGGACCATCGGGCGGGCCTGCATGACCTCGCGGACGATCTCGGCCATGCGTCCGGGATCGTCGAAGGACTCAACCGAAGGCAGGATGCGCTGGTCGGGAAAATCCTCCGACATCACGGCATCGAAGCCGAGCCTGCGCTCAAGACTGTCGCGCGAGCGCATCGAGTTCGTGACGACAAGCACCTCGCCTGGTCCGCGCAGGAACCGGCCCATTAAGAGGCCCGCCGTACGACCTGCGGCCAGGTTGTTGATTCCGATGAAGTAATCGCGCATCGAGCTGGGCAGGTCAGATGCGATCGCGACAACCGCGAGCCCATCGGCCTTCAGGCGGGCCACCGCGTCGCGCACCTGCGGCGTCTCGGGCGTCATCAGTGCGACTCCATCGACCCCTTCATCGCCAAGGTCCGACAGCATGCGCACGACCGCTTCGGGGTCGTGGGTCGGCACATGGACGATCCTGAGCACCACGCGATCGACCACATTCGAGGCGTGCGCCTCGGTCAGGGCCTCGGACAGCGTCTCGACGAACTGGCCCGGACCCTCGGGCAGGACGAAGGCAAAGCGGTAAAGGCGCTGGCGCGCGAGATTGGCGGCGAAGGTATCGCGGACATAGCCGATCCGGTCGACGACTGCCTGCACGCGCGCGATCGTCTCTTCGCGGACGCCCGGGCGGGCGTTCAGGACGCGATCGACCGTGGCAAGGCTGACGCCTGCCTCGCGCGCGATGTCGTGGACGGTGGGTCGGATCGGGTATTGCATCATGCCGCGGACCGTATCGGCAAGCCAACGCGTCGGCAACCCTGAGATACGTCAATCAAGCCCTGTGACCCAGCCTCGCAGGTCTTGCGCGGGGGTGTCTTTGGGGTGATCCTCGAGGACGGTCCGTGGTCCAGGAGAGGACATCATGAGCGTCACCATCCCCCTTGCCGAGCGCGACTTCCCCGACCTCGGACCGCGCACCGTCGCGCGGTGCGGGCCGCTGCACGCAGAAGCGTTCCGGTTCGCGTCGGGGATTGCCGCGCTGCGCCTGTGCACACCGCGGGCCGACGTGATCGTGCTGCCCTTCATGGGCCAACAGATCTGGCGAGCCGTCTTCGACGGGCGCGACCTGACGATGGCGTCGATGTTCGACGAACCCGTGGTGACGGATCAGTATCTTGAGACCTACGGCGCCTTCTTCATCCACTGCGGCCTGACGCGCATCGGCCCGGCCTCGGCTGACGATCCGCATCCCCTGCACGGCGAATTGCCCCTGGCGCGGTTCGAGGACTGCACGCTCGGGATCGACGAAGCGGGTGGGGTGATCCACATCGAGGGGCGCTATCGCCACCGCCGCGCCTTCGGTGTGAACTACGAGGCCAAGGCGACGATCACGCTTGATGTGAGCGAGACGGTGCTCGGGGTCGGGCTTGATGTCGTCAACCGCCGTCCGGCGGCGCCGCTCGAACTCATGTATCTGGGGCACGCGAACTTTCGGCCCGTCGATGGCGGAAGGCTCATCTATGCCGCGCGATACACGCCCGAGGACGTGGCAGTGCGGCGCTCGATCCCGCCCCATATCCGGCCGGGACCGGGCCTTGCGGAGTTCCTCGCCGACCTCGCGCGCAATCCCGCGCGGCACCACATCCTGTCGCCGGATCTGCCGTTTGATCCCGAGGTCGTCTTCACGATCCGCGCCCTTGCCGACAGCAACGGCTGGAGCCATGCGCTGCACCTGCATCCCGATGGTGCGGCCGATTTCATCAGCCACGACGCGCGCAGCCTGCCGCTGGCGATGCGCTGGATCTGCCGGACAGGCGACCAGCAGGGCCTCGGCATGGCGATGCCGGCGACGGCCGGGGTGGAGGGGTATGTCGCCGAGGCGGCGGCCGGGCGCATCGTGACGGTGTCGCCAGGCGGCACTTGGTCGGCACGGATGAAGATGGGCGCGCTTGATCCGGCCGCGGCTCGCGCGCTCGAGGCGCATATCGAGCGCATCGGGGGGAGGGGATGAGCATGGCGAAGCTCTGGTTCATGGGCGAGGCGCTCATCGATTTCGTGCCGGTCGCGGCAGAGAGTGGGGGGCGCGCCTATGCGCCACGCTGCGGCGGATCGCCCTTCAACACCGCCAAGGCGGCTGCGGCGGCGGGGGCGCAGGTCGGGTTCCTCGGCGCCTTTTCGACCGACATGTTCGGCGAGATGCTCCTGGCCGACCTCGCCCGCCACGGGGTCGACCTCGCGGCGGCGCCCCGGATCGATGCGCCGACGACGCTTGCCTTCGTCGATTTCGAGGGGGGCGAGCCGCGCTATGCCTTCTTCAACGAAGGCTCGGCAACGCGCCGCATCGCCCCCGACGCGGCCGCCTTCGCCCCAGCCGCGGACGATGTGGTGGGCTTCGGGTCGATCTCGCTCATCGATCAGCCGGGGGCGGATGCGATCGCGGGCTTCGCCGAGGCCGTCGCCGGGCGCGCGCGCATCGCGATCGACCCGAACGCCCGCCCGGTCATGACGCGCGACCCCGCCGACTGGCGCGGGCGGGTGGGCCGCATCCTCGCGGTTGCGGACATCGTGCGGCTGAGCGGCGAGGATCTCGACTTCCTCGCCCCCGGCGTGGCCCCCGCGGAATTCGCGCAGGGGCTGATCACGCGCGGCGCGGGGCTTGTCGTGGTGACGCATGGTT
The DNA here is from genome assembly GCA_044356825.1 of Limisphaerales bacterium. Lineage (GTDB taxonomy): Bacteria > Pseudomonadota > Alphaproteobacteria > Rhodobacterales > Rhodobacteraceae > JAUREX01. Next base: position 6,581 of record JBIKVM010000082.1, on the reverse strand, counting down.
CTGCGGGCGCCGAGGGCTGGACCCGCGCGGGCCACGCCCGGGTGCCCGCGCCGCATGTGGCCATCGTCGACACGGTCGGGGCGGGCGACACGCTGATGGGGACGCTTCTGGCAACGCTCGCGATGGCGGGACGGACAGCGCCCGGCGCGCTCGGGTCACTCGGCGCGGACGAGTTGCGCGCAACGCTTGTCCGCGCCGTCGCGGCGGCAGCGCTCAACTGCACAGCGTCGGGCTGCGTGCCGCCCGAACGCGCGGCGGTTGACGCCTTCCTCCGAGGGGCATGATCCCGGCGCATCGCGGCCGCGCTTGCGCTGCGTCGCCCGCTCGGCAATGATCCGACACGGATGGAAAGGGGGCGAGGGCAGATGCACGATCCCGTGGCGCTGTTGCGGCGCTATCATGCGGCGCTCGAACCCTATGACCGCGCGGCGGTTGCACCCCTCCTTGCCGCGGGGGCCGTCTATCACTCACCGGGGCTCGCGGGCGTGATTGCCGGGCGCGATGCGATCCTTGCTGCCTTTGATGACTATTTCGCAGCCCACCCCGACCAGCGATCCGAGGACAGCGCGATCACCGCCGCCGCCCCCCGGGCGGCGCGCGCAATCTGGCAGCTGCGCGCCACCCACGCGCCGACGGGCCGCACCGTACTGCGGCGGGGGATCGAGACGATCGGTTTCGATACCGCCGGGCGCATCCTGCGCGTGGTGGTCGAGGATGGCTGACCCAGCGCACGCATTCCGCCCCCTCCGTCCCACGCCCGTCCCGACCCGAGGTTCCCATGGATGACGCCGCCACCCTGCCCGCCGATGATCTGACCCCCGGCCGCAAGCGCAACGGCGGGCGCGAGGCACGCCGGCGCGAGCGTGCGGGGCCCCGCGGCGGGGTGCGCGTGCCCTACATCGTGCGCGGCATCCCGACCTATGACGTGATGTCGGAGGAAAACCTCGTGCGGATCGAGCGCGCGGCCGACCGCATCCTCGCCGAGACCGGGATCGAGTTCCGCGACGATCCCGAGGCGCTTGATCTCTGGCGCAAGGCGGGGGCCGAGGTCGACGGGGTGCGGGTGCGCTTTCAGCCGGGGATGCTCCACGAGATCATCCGCACCGCCCCGGCCGAATTCGTCCAGCACGCGCGCAACCCGGCCAATTCGGTGCTGATCGGCGGGCGCAGCGTCGTCTTCGCGCCGGCCTATGGCTCACCCTTCGTCATGGACCTCGACCGGGGGCGGCGCTTCGGCACGCTCGAGGATTTCGAGAACTTCATCAGGCTCGCGCAATCCTCGCCCTGGTTCCACCATTCGGGCGGCACGATCTGCGAACCGACCGACGTGCCGGTCAACAAGCGCCACCTCGACATGGTCTATGCCCATATCCGCCTGTCAGACCGGGGCTTTCTGGGCTCCGTCACGGCGGCCGAGCGGGCCGAGGATTCGGTCGCCATGGCGCGGATCCTCTTTGGCGAGGATTTCGCGGATCGCAACTGCGTCATCATGGGCAACTTCAACGTCAACTCCCCCCTCGTGTGGGACGGGACGATGACGCGCGGCATGCGCGCCTATGCGCGTGCAGGCCAGGGCACGGTGCTCGTGCCCTTCATCCTCGGCGGCGCGATGGGGCCCGTGACCTCGGCCGGCGCGATCGCGCAATCGCTGGCCGAGACGCTCGCGGGCTGCGCGCTGACGCAGCTTGAGCGCAAGGGCGCCCCGGTCGTCTTCGGCAACTTCCTGTCGTCGATGAGCCTGCGCTCGGGCGCGCCCACCTTCGGCACGCCCGAACCCGCGATCGGCAGCATGGTCATCGGGCAGCTTTGCCGGCGGCTCAATCTGCCGCTGCGCTGTTCGGGCAACTTCACCACCTCGAAGCTGCCCGACGCGCAGGCGATGACCGAAGGCACCATGTCGATGCTGGCCGCGATCCATTGCGGGGCGAACTACATCCTGCATTCGGCGGGCTTTCTCGACGGGCTCCTGTCGATGTCCTACGAGAAATTCATGCTTGATGCCGACCTCTGCGGCGCGCTGCATTCCTATCTGGCGGGCGTGAAGGTCGACGAGGACGAGCTCGCGGTCGATGCCTTCGCCGAGGTCGGCCCCGGCAACCATTTCTTCGGCTGCGCCCACACCATGGCCCATTACGAGACCGCCTTCTGGGACAGCGAGCTTGCCGACAACGAACCCTTCGAGAAGTGGGAGGCCGCCGGCAGCGTCGATGCGGCCACGCGCGCCAACAGGCTCTGGAAAAAGCGCCTTGCGGAGTATGAGGCACCGCCCCTCGATTCAGGCATCGACGAGGCGCTGCGCGACTTCATCGCGCGGCGCAAGTCCGGGATCGAAGACCGCTGGTATTGAGCCGCCTCAGCCGGGCGGGGGAATCAGCACGATCTTGCCCGCGTGGCGCTTGGCGAGGAATTCGGCCTGCGCCGTGCGGATCTCGGCAAGCGGCAGGATCCGCGAGACGAGCGGGCGCACTCGGCCTGCCCGGGCCCAGCCGACCAACTCGGCAAAGACGGAAGGCGCGGTGTGGGTGCAGCCAAGGATCGTCAGATCGCCAAGATAGACGCGGCGCAGATCGACCTCGACCATCGGCCCGGCGATGGCCCCGGCAACGGCAAGCCGCCCGCCCGGCACGAGCGCCTCGATCAACGCCCCGAACCCCGGGCCACCGACAACATCGATGACGGCGGCGAACGATGCGCGCGCCGGGCGTGTGCCGCGCGCGATCACATCGGTTGCGCCGCGCGCGCGGACCGCGTCGTGTTTGGCGGGCGCAGCAACCGCCGTCACCTCGGCCCCGATCAGTCGGGCAAGCTCGACCGCCGCAAGCCCGACCCCCCCCGATGCGCCGGTGACAAGGATCCGCTCGCCCGCCGAGACCCCCGCGCGACGCAGAAGGTTCAGCGCCGTGCCGTGCCCGCAGGGCAGGGCCGCGACCTCGGCGTCCGACAGCGGCACGTCCGTCACATCATGCAGTTGATCGGCCGGAACGCGGCAGAACTGCGCGAAGGCCCCGTCGAATTCGGACCCGAGCGAGACGAAGCGCAGCGGCGTACCGGGCAGCGGGGTGGCCTGGTTGATCGGGCAGGTCACGCGCATGCCCACGCGCAGCCCCGAAACCCCGGCACCAAGTGCCACGACCTCGCCGCAAAGATCGCCCCCCTGGATGCGCGGAAAGCCGATCGCCCCTGCCCAGCCCCCGGCGCTGTCGCGCGCGCCCTCGGCCTCGGCCTCGGCCGTCGCGCCGGTGACGTCCACGGCGTACCAGCCGACGCGGGTGTTGATGTCTGTGTTGTTGACCCCAGCCGCCAGAACCCGCACCAGCGCCTCGGCCGGTCCCGGCTCGGGAACCGGAATGCGGTCGTTCCAGACCAGCATCTCTGGCCCGCCATGCCCGATCAGCTGAACTCCCGCCATCGTCGCCATGTGCATCACCTAGGGCTGTCTTGAGGTAGGGGGCATTGCACGACGCGGACTCGGCGTGCGCGCCGGCTGCATCAGGCAGATGTCTGGTGCCGATCGCAAGGCCCTCACCGCGACCGGTCGCGCGCAGTGGCGGAAAAGGGTGCGCACTGGATCCCGGCGTTGCGCGGAGCCTTGGCCTGGGGCTATGGAAGATCGCAAAGATCAGGGGGGCCGCGATGCACGAAAATGGATGCTTAGTCGGCAGGGTATGGCTGCCGGGTGTGGGGCCGTCGATCGTGCATCTGCGCGAGGGCCGCGCCATCGACATCTCGCACGCCTTCCCGACCATGCGCGACCTCTGCGAGGCCCCCGACCCCGCGCGTGCGGCCAGCGCCACCGCGGGCACCGACCTCGGCCCGACAGAGCCGATCATCGCCAACGCCGACCCCCGCGGGCGCGATCCGGCGCAGCCCTGGCTCATCGCGCCATGCGATCTGCAGGCGGTGAAGGCGGCGGGGGTGACATTCGTCGTCTCGATGCTCGAGCGGGTGATCGAGGAGGCCGCGCGCGGCGATTCGGGCCGCTCGGCCGGGATCCGCGGCCGTATCGCAGCGCTGATCGGCCCTGATATCGCGGGGTTGCGGCCGGGTTCGGCCGAGGCCGCCGCGCTCAAGGCCACGTTGATCGAGGCGGGCGCCTGGAGCCAGTATCTCGAAGTCGGCATCGGCCCGGACGCCGAGATCTTCACCAAATGCCAGCCGATGGCCGCCGTCGGCAGCGGCGCCGAGATCGGGGTGCATCCGGCCTCGGTCTGGAACAACCCCGAGCCCGAGGTCGTGCTTGCCATCGCCTCGGACGGGCGCATCGTCGGGGCGACGCTTGGCAACGACGTGAACCTGCGCGATGTCGAGGGGCGATCGGCGCTGCTGCTCGGCAAGGCCAAGGACAACAACGCCGCAACCGCCATCGGGCCCTTCATCCGGCTCTTCGATGCGGGCTTCGACATAGAGGCGGTCGGGCGGCTCGAACTCGCGCTCGAGGTTCAGGGGGAGGACGGCTTCACGCTGCGCGGGCGGTCGTCGATGGCGCGCATATCGCGCAGCCCGGCCGAGATCGCGGCGCAGGCGGTCAACCGCCACCACCCCTACCCCGACGGGCTCATGCTGTTTCTGGGCACGATGTTCGCCCCGGTCGAGGATCGCGACGCCCCGGGCAAGGGCTTCACCCACCACGAGGGCGACATCGTCACGATCTCCTGCCCCGAACTCGGCCGCCTCGAAAATCGCGTGACGGCAACGGACCGCGCCGAAGCTTGGGGCTTCGGCGCCGGGCACCTCATGCGCAACCTCGCGGCGCGCGGCCTCATCGGGGGCTGAACGCCCCCGATCCCTCGCGCTCAGCGGCCCTGCAGCAGGCTCATCACGCTCTGCTTCGAGGCATTCGCCTGGCTCAGCATCGCCATCGATGCCTGCTGGAGGATTTGCGTCTTTGCGAGCTCGGTGCTCTCCGCGGCAAAATCGGCGTCCTCGATACGCCCGCGGCCGGCCTGCAGGTTCGTGACGATGTTCGTCATGTTCGAGACTGTCTTCTCGAGACGGTTCGACACCGCACCGAGCGTCGCGCGCTGGGTGTTGACGAGTTCGAGCGCGGCATCGGCCAGACGCATCGCGGTCTGCGAGCCGGCTACCGTGGTGATGTTGAAGTTGGCCTTTGTCACCGTCACGACATTGTCGACGACCGTCGCCGTGACGCCCGCGATTTCCTTCGCGTTGATGGCGGCGGCGATGGCAGCAGCGGTGCCTTTCACGTCCTGAGTGTAGCCAGACGCTGCGGCGTTCGTGACGGACACCTCGCGGCCCTCGACGTTGAACTTCAGGGTTTCGCCCTGGTCGAAGGTGTTCACCGTGATGGTGCTGTTCTTCGAGGTGACCGTCGGGGAGCCAACGCTCTTGCCGTTCTCGACGACCATTGAAGTCGATGAAACCTTCTTCAAGGTTACCGTTGCAGGTGTTTCAGTTGAGGTGTTCGCTATTGCGATGTAACCAGGAATTGTGGCTGAATTAACTGCTTGGGCGAGTTCATGAGCAACGTCCTTAGCAGATGTGCCTGTAGTCGCAGCAAAAGCGAGATTGACTGTCGTAGCGAGGACACCTCCACTTGCGACAGGAATTTGAAACGAAATGTCGTCTCCCGAAGCCCATTTCGTTGATGCTCCCGTTAGCGTTAATACATAGTCATTACCTACTTGAGCACCTGAGATTGTTCCATTGGTAGAGTTGTTCGTGATGCTATTTGCAACGACTTCCGCCTTGGTCGTTCCACCAGTTTCCGAAAGATTGTCGATGGTAGGATAGGCGAGTGTATCGACGAGACCGAGGCGTTCTGAGGTCATCGCCTTGATGTCGACGGTGATGACGTCCTGCGGGTTCTGGCTTGCGCCGACCTGGAAGGTGAAGGTCTTCGGGGTTGTGCCGCCGGCATCATTACTGCCATGCATCAGCTTCTTGCCGGCCCAGGTCGTGACGGCGGCTATGCGGTCGATTTCTTCCTTGAGCGCGGTTACCTCGAGTTGGAGGTTCTGCCGATCCTGAATGTTGTTTGTATCGTTGACCGCCTGCACAGCAAGTTCGCGCATCCGGATGATGATGCTTGTCAACTCGCCATGCGCGCCTTCGGCGCTGTCGATGAGGGCCTGGGCATCGAGCGCGTTGCGGATGGCCTGATTGGTCGAGACGATCTCGGCCGAGAGGCGCGTCGAGATCGAGGTTCCCGCAGCGTCGTCCTTGGCGGAGATAGAGCGCTGGGTTGTGCTAAGATAGTCTTAGCCGTTGATATCGTTGAGAGAAGTGCTATCGGCCGCGTAGAGCACGATGTGCTTGGCGCAAAAGAACACTAAAATATCTCTAATCTGGCGCTCCAGGGCTCACAGCCAGGCTTATTCCGATGCGATGCGCGCTACTTGTGAACTCGATGCCGCGGCCCTGATAGAAGCCGAGCAGGCGCTGCAACGAGGTCACGCGGACATTCGCAAAGCCTCCCTCCTCCTCACGAGCACCCTCGATACGTTTTACGGTGCTGAGAGCCACACCCGCCCCGTCGGCCACTTCTAACTGTGTGAGGCCCAGCAGCGTGCGAGCTGCCGCCATCTGCGCGGCAGTCGGGAAGAGGTGATGAGCACTCATTC
>JBIKVM010000274.1:0-3188 GCA_044356825.1 Limisphaerales bacterium | reverse complement strand
TGGCGGATCGCGATCTCGAGCGCGGTCAGTTCGGGCTCCCGCAAGCCTTGGGCAAAGACCATCTGCGCCGACCGCCCGGGCAGGCGCCAGAACTTGCGCCGGCTCGCATCCTGATGGGTGACGACGGCCGGAAAAGTATCCTCGAGCGCGCGCGTCATCCGCTGCGCGGTGCGATAGTCGCAGCCGAACGCCTCGACGATGTCCTGAAGGTTGACGCCCATGTGCCGCGCGGCCGCCATCTCGGCCAGACGCAAGAGATCCATCGCCTTGGTGAAGGACAATTTAACCTCCATGACAGCTTATGTCGCAATCATGCCATAGCCTCAGCCTGAGAGCGAATCTTCTTTGCGCGGGGCGGCGGCATGCACGACACTGGCGCCACTGCCCCGCTGCCATCCGGAGGGCCGATGACCACTGCCGCACTACGCCGCCTGTTGCCGGCCACCTTGCTGAGGGTGGCGCTGTGCGCCATCGCCCTGATGCCCGCGACCGGCGCGGCGGAGATCGCCGGGCAGGGCTTCCTTGGCGTCCGCCTCGGCATGGACAAGGCCGAGGTGATGGCGCTCGGGCTCGGGCTGATCGAGTTCGACCCCGACGGCCCCGACGGGCAGGAGTTCCACCACTTCGAGAGCGGCGATCCCGGCCAGAGCTTTCATGTGACCCTGCAGGGTGCCGATGCGCGCGTCGTCTACATGGAGCTCGACCAGATCGAGGGCGCGCCGCCCTCGGCACTGCCCCTGCTCGATGGTACGGACGCCACGGGCTTTGCCTTCGGCCAGACCGCGCTGTGGGAGATCGAGCGCCACCACGACGGCCCGGGCCATTACTTCGCCTGCCGGCCCTTCGACATCATCGACGGCGGCTACCTGATCACCACCGCCTACCCCGAGGATGACGGCACGCTGCGGGTCTACTTCACGCGCATCGACCCCGATCTCGTGACCGCGGGCGCGATCGATCCGGCCTTCGGCCTCATCGCGCAATCCGTCCTCACGGGGGTCGCGATCACCCGCACCGACTACACCGCAGCCAACTGGTGCCGCGAGCTGAACTGGGCGCACAACCGGCCAGAGTTGCCGCAGTTCCTGGTCGATCGGCTGGAATGGTCCGCGGTCCTCGCCGAACTGCCGGACGGGGATCCGCGCCTCGCCTGGGTCGCGGAAAAGAGCCGCTGGCGTTATGATCCGACGTTCGACCTCGTCGGCAAGCACGGCAACGTCGTCTTCGGCGACCAGATGACGCTCAGCCTCAACGCCGACTGCACGGCCGCGGACATTGCGCTTTTTCTCGCCATCCCGGGATCGGTGGGCGCGCTCCCTGCCGAGGGCGACACCCTCAGCGCGGAGTTCGGCGTCCTCGCCGAGAGCGGCTTCTACCCCGAGACGGACAGCCTGAAGGTGATCGGCGCCCGGCCCCACACGCCTGAGGGCGACGGCCCGCCCCTGTCGTTCCTGCTCGTGACACCGGGGGCGCTGCCCCTTGATTGGCTGCTGCTGCTGCCGCAGATGAACGATGTCTGGGCCTACCAGATCCGCCAGACCGGACCGACCCTCTTTCAGGCAGACACCAACGCCTGGGACACGCTCGGTCTGTTCGAGGCGCTGAACGAGGCGATCGATGCCTGCATGGCGCGCTGAGCGGCAGGTCGCCGCGGAAGACCCAAGCGACCGAAGGAGGGGGAGACGAAGAATGAGGATGCTCGGGAGAGGGCGCACGCGATCGGGGCTGCCGGCCATCGCGGCGATCATCGCGGTGGCAATTGCCACGGCAACGGTGATGCAGCCGTTGCCGGTTCTCGCACAATCGTCAGCCGTCACAGCGGAGCCCACCTCGGGGCGGTTTCTTGTCGAGGGCGACCGCATCGTGTTCGCCGGCGATGTCCCGCGGGACGACGACGACAGCATTGCGGAGGTCGATGTCGAGGAGTTTCTCGCTCTGGCCCGGGCCAATCCGCAGATCCGCACGCTCGAACTCAGATCCGAAGGGGGGTATCTGGCCGATGGCCTGAACTTCGCCCATGCGGTGCATGAGTTGGGCTTCGACACCATCGTCGCGCATTATTGCCTGAGTTCGTGCACCGATGTCTTCGTTGCCGGAGACCGCCGCACGCTCGAACCGGGGGCGCGACTCGGATTTCACGGGACGTCTTGGGGGCGGGAAGCGATCAAGTCATTCTACGAGGAAGCGCGAGAGGACTACGGCTGGATGGACGAGATGGCCTATGCCTCGTGGGTCTATCAGGAAGGGATGCGCGATCAGCGCAAGAGCATCAGCCATCTCGTGTCCCGCGGCATCGGCATCGACTTCATCCTCAGGACGCTTGCCGTCGATGGTGCCGACATGTGGTATCCGACGCGCTCCGAACTGATCGAGGCGGGCGTGCTGCACGACGGCACCCAGCCCTGAAAGACCGCGCCTGCAGGACAGCGTTCCGCGCAGCAAGGGGAAAGCGCGATACCGGTGTTGGGGGGCGCGCGCGTTACCGTCCAGAGATGCAGGCCTTACGGCTTCTGATCTGCGGCGCGGCGGCGCTCTGCGTCGACCCGAAGTGCGGGGTCGTCAGCCTTGCCGACAGGCAGGGCGAGGCCCCGCCTGATCGCATCAGGCAGCGTCTCGCGGTGCCTGCATTCCACGAAGAAGAAGGTCGCCCCGGGGTCGTCGGCGACAGCCCCGATGTCGGCAAGCCACTGCGACGACATCCGGACGCGGTCGCCCTCGCGCGTGCCGAGGAAACCCGAGTTGTGGTCCTCCCTGACGTATCCGTGCGCCCCGTCTAGGTCGACGTGCCGATAGCCGTTGCGGCGGTTCGAAAGCTGCGGCTGCCTGCGCGCCGAGACGATGACGTAAAGGCCTGTCATGCCGCACTCCCGTAAAGCAGGGGCAGACATAGCGGAATGCCGGTGCGCCCGGCAAGATGCGCGCAGCCGTCATTTCGCCGTGACCCCGGCAAGGACGGCATCGAGCCGCGCGCCGGTGGCGTAGGCTTCGAGGCCGGCCATGATCGGGTCGGGCGGATTGTTCGGGCAGGGCTCGGCCGCGCCGATCACGGTCGCGACCGGGATCACGCCCGCCCAGCTCGGGTTGCCGATATCCTCGGGCTCATCGAGGTTGCCAGCCGCGCGGATCTTGGCCGAGGCCTCCTCGATCTCCATCCCGACCACGGTCGTGGCCTTGATGTCCTGCGCCGA
>JBIKVM010000273.1:0-3194 GCA_044356825.1 Limisphaerales bacterium | reverse complement strand
CGGACCTGCCCGTAAAGTTCGGCCGGCTTGCCCCCGAGCGACATGGCCGGGAAGATCTCGAAGGCGATGCGCCCGCCGCTCTCGGCCGTGACCTTTTCGGTCCAGGGCACGATCATCGCCTTGTGGGCGTTGGCGACCGGGGCGAGGAAGTGGTGGACGACGAAAGTGACATCCTGCGCGGCCGCCTGATGGGCGGTGAACAGGGCGGCGGCGACGAGTGATCCGAACCTTCCCAGACGCATGACGCTCTCCTCGCGCGCGGATTTCCTAGATAGTTTCAGGGCTGAGTAGGGCCCGCCCCGGTGCGCGTCAAGGATTACCCGCCCCGGGGCGGGTAATCCATCAGCGGATGCGGGCCACCACGAACTCGGCCAGATCGGCGAGCATCGCGCGCAGCGGTTGCCCGGGCAGGGCCGCAAGCGCCGCCTGCGCCCGCGCCGCCCAGTCGAGGGCGGTCGCGCGGGTCGCCGCGATCGTGCCGTGGCGGGCGAGAATCGCCTGCGCCTGCTCCAGATCGCCCGGTTGCTGGTCGCCCGTCTCGATCGTGCGCCGCCAGAAGGCGCGCTCGGCCGCGTCGGCGGCGGCGATGGCGCGGATCACCGGCAGGGTGAGCTTGCGCTCGCGGAAATCGTCGCCGACGTTCTTGCCCGTCGCGGCCGCATCGCCCGCATAGTCGAGCACGTCGTCGGCCATCTGGAAGGCGATCCCGAGCGCGTCGCCATAGGCGCGCAGCGCCGCGACCTGCGCCTCGGGCGCGCACGCGATCACGCCCCCCACCTCGGCCGCGGCGGCGAACAGCGCCGCCGTCTTGCCGCGCACGACGCGCAGATAGACCTCTTCGGTCGTGGCGAGGTTCTGCGCCGCCGTCAGTTGCAGCACCTCGCCCTCGGCGATGGTGGCCGAGGCATCCGAGAGGATCGAGAGCACCCTGAGCGAGCCTGTCTCGGTCATGAGCTGGAAGGAGCGGGCAAAGAGATAGTCGCCCACAAGCACGCTCGACTTGTTGTCCCAGAGCAGGTTCGCCGTCGGACGGCCGCGGCGGGCGCGGCTTTCGTCCACCACGTCGTCGTGCAGGAGTGTCGCGGTATGGATGAACTCGACCGTGGCGGCAAGGCGGATGTGATGGTCGCCCCCATAGCCGCAGAGCCGCGCCGCCGCGAGCGTCAGGATCGGCCGCACCCGCTTGCCGCCCGCCCCCACCAGATGCGCCGTCACCTCGGGGATGCGGGGGGCGTGCTCGGACGCCATGCGCGCCCGGATCGTGGCATCGACCGCCGCGAGATCGTCCGCGAGATGCGCCGCCAGCCGGTCGAGCGGTCTGTCCACCTTCGCGTCCATCGCGGCCCTCTGCCCTCGACAAGCCGGGTCGCCCCGGGATAGCCTCATCCCATGCGGGACATCCTGCGCAGCACCGATCCGACGCTCATCGCCTTTGCCGAGGCGATGCTGGCGGGCGAGGGTATAACGGCCTTCGTCCTCGACGTCCACATGAGCACGCTCGAGGGCGGCATCGGCGCGCTGCCCCGCCGGCTCGCGGTCGCCGACGACGATGCCGAGGCGGCCCGCGCGGTGCTCCGCGACCTCGGGATCGACCCCCATGAGGGTTGAGCCCTTCGCCGAGGACGAGCTGACCCGCGACGGCTTCCTGGGCGGGCGCGTCACGGTCCTGCAACCGCGGGCGGGGTTCCGGTCCTCGACGGATGCGGTGTTTCTGGCGGCCGCCGTGCCGGCGCGGCCGGGCGAGAGCGTCCTCGAACTCGGCTGCGGGGCGGGGGCGGCGTCGCTCTGCCTCTGGGCGCGCATCCCGGGCCTCGCGCTCGCGGGGCTCGAGGTGCAGCCGGCCTATGCGGCGCTTGCCGCGCGGAACGCCGCGCTGAACGGCGCGGCCTTCGAGGTTCACGCGGGCGATCTGGTGGCGATGCCCGCCGCGCTGCGCCGCGGCTTCGATCATGTCATGGCGAATCCGCCCTATCACCCGCCCGGGCGCGGGACGGCGGCGCGCGACGCGGGCCGGGCGGTCGCGCTGGCCGAGGCCGAGACGCCCCTCGCCCACTGGATCGAGGCGGCACGGCGGCGGTTGCGGCCGGGCGGGTGGCTCACGCTCATCCAGTCGGCCGAGCGTCTGGCCGAGGTGCTGGGCGCGCTCGGCCCGGGCTGGGGGTCGGTCGCGATCCTGCCCGTCGCGCCACGGGCGGGGCGGCCGGCGGGGCGGATCGTGCTGCGGGCGCGCAAGGGGGGCCGGGGGGCGCTGCGGCTCTGCGCGCCCTTCGTCGTCCATGCGGCCGCCCGCCACCTGCGCGACGGCGACGACCACACCGCCGCCGCCCGCGCCGTGCTGCGCGAGGGCGCGGCGCTTGCCTTCGACGCCCCGATCACCGAGGCGTGTTAACCCGACTGTCATCTTTTGCTGACAGTCGTTCGAAAACGTGCTGTCATGTATCTGTCACTTTGTCATGGAGGTTTGGGAATGTCGGTTGCCACGCATGTTCAGGAACTGCGCCGCAAGCACGAGGCCCTCTCGGCCGAGGTCGAGGCGCAGGAGCGCAATCCGGGCGCGGACACCCTGCACATCGCCGATCTGAAAAAGCGCAAGCTGCGCCTCAAGGAAGAGATCAGCCGCCTGATGACGCACGCCTGAGGGCGCCGTCGCGCGCCGCGAGCCAGGCGCCGAGCGCGATCAGAACTGCCGCCCCGACCAGCGCGCCGGATGCCTCGGCCCGGCCGATGAGGATCAGCACGATCGTCGAGAGGAGCGGCGCCGCATAGGAGGCGACGCCGAGGAACTCCATGTCGCCGCGCTTCATGCCCTCGTCCCAGAAGTAGAAGGCAAGCCCGACCGGGCCGAGGCCGAGCGCCACGACCGCCGCCCAGCCTGCGCCGTCCGCGGGCCAGACCGTCGGCTCCAGCATGAGGTGCAGGCCCGAGGACAGGACCGCCGTCGCGAGACAGTAGATCGCCACCGCGCCGACCGGGGCATCACCGAACCGGCGCGACCCGGCCGAATAGCCCGCCCAGACGATCGCGGCGAGGAAGGCAAGCCCGAGCCCCGCGAGCGCCCCCGCCCCGAGCCCCCCGTTCGGCCCTTCCCCACCTCCGCCGCCCAGCAGCACGAGCGCCGCCCCCGCGAAGGCAAGCCCCGCGCCCGCATAGGTGCCGGGGCCAGGCCGCGCGCCGGGCGTCAGCGCCGCGGCCAG
>JBIKVM010000081.1:0-11536 GCA_044356825.1 Limisphaerales bacterium | reverse complement strand
CTCTTCGCCGCAGCGCGGTGCGCCCCCGAGTCCGCCCCCGAGCCCGCCCGCGAGCCCGCCCCCGACCCCCACGCCGCGATCATCGCCCGCCTGCGCGACGCCGCGCCCGATGAGATGACCCCGCGCGAGGCGCTCGATTTCCTCTATGCGCTGCGGGCCGATCTGGCCGGCGGCGGCTGACCCCTTCAGCCCGCCGCGCCCCAGCGGCGATGGACCCAGAACCATTGCTCGGGGTGGGCGCGCACCATCGCCTCGAGGCTGTCGTTCGCGGCCTGCATCATCGCCTCGGGGGTGGTGTGCGGGATGGGCGGTTCGATCACGAGGTCGAAGCCGACCCCGTCCGGGTGGCGCACGCCGTAGACGGGGACGAGCAGCAGATCATGGCGTAACGCCATCTCGGCCGCCGACAGCGCGGTGGGCGCGGTGTGCCCGAAGAAGCGCAAGGGCGCGCCATGCTCCATCCGCTGGTCGTGCAGGATGCCGACGAAGCCGCCCGCGCGCAGGTGGCGGAGCATCTCGGCCAGCCCCTGCCGGCCGCGCGGAAAGATCGGGCCCGAGATGGCGCCGATGATCTTGCGGTAATGCGCATCGAACCGCCGGTTCGACCACGGCCGATAAAGCGCCCCGACCGGCATTCCCTGCCGCCCGAGCACCGCGCGTGCCACGTCGTAGTTGCCGAAATGGCCCGAGATGAGGATCGCGCCCTGCCCGCGCGCCCGCGCCGACTGCAGCGCGGCCAGCCCCGCGCCCCGGATCGGCGCGGCTGCGGCACGATCGACGAACTCCGCGCCCGAATAGACCTCGATCAGCGTGCGCCCGGCGTTGGCGGGCACTGCGCGCACGAGGCGCGCGACCTCGGCGGCCGGCAGGTCGGGCCAGACGCGGGCGAGATTGGCGCGTATGCGTCGGTCATACCCTGCATAGGGCGCGATGATCCGTGCCGTGATCCAGCCCACGAGCGCAACGCGCGCGCGCCACGGGATCGCGCGGGCAAGCGCGATCATCGCGCGCAGGATCAGGTCCACCAGATAGTCGCGCATCCCTCACCTGCCGGACGCCACGTGCAGGGTGGTAGCCGCTCGGTCGCCTGGCGGCAAGGCGCGTCAGGCGAGCATCCCGAGCGGGGCCTCGATCAGCCCGACGAAGGCGCCGAGCCATTCCGCCCCGAGCGCCCCGTCGATCACGCGGTGATCGACCGAGAGCGTCACGGTCATCACCGTCGCGACCCCGAGCGCGCCATCCGCGCCGACCACGGGCCGCTTCGTGCCCGCCCCGACGGCGAGGATCGCGCCGTGCGGCGGGTTGATGACCGCATCGAAGCTGTCGATCCCGAACATGCCGAGGTTCGAGATCGCCATGCTGCCGCCCTGATACTCGGCGGGTGTCAGCTTGCGCGTCCGCGCCCGTGCCGCGAGGTCCTTCATTTCGGTCGAGAGCGCCGAGAGCGTCTTGAGATGGGCATCCCGGATCACCGGGGTGAAGAGCCCGCCCTCGACCGAAACCGCCACCGCCACGTCCGAGGCCGCAAGGCGCAGGATGCGGTCGCCCGCCCAGACGGCATTCGCCGCCGGCACCTGCTGGAGCGCAAGCGCGGTGGCCTTGATGATGAAATCATTGACCGAGAGCTTGACACCCCGGGGCGCGAGCGAGGCGTTGACCTGCTCGCGCAAGCCGAGCAGCGCATCGAGCCGCACGTCGCGTCGCAGGTAGAAATGCGGGATCGTGGCCTTCGCCTCGGTCAGGCGGGCCGCGATCGTGCGGCGCATCCCGTCGAGCGTGACCTCGGTGAAGGCGCGCCCCTCGTAGAGCTTCGCGACATCGCCGCGCGGCGGGGCGGGCGTGGCGGCCGCCGGGGCCGGGGCAGGGGTCGCGACAGCGGCGACCGGCGCGGCGGCGGCAGGGGCAAGGGCGGCGATGGCGGGTGCCGGCGCCGCTGCGGGTGCCGCATCGAGATCGGCGCGCACGATGCGCCCGCCGGGGCCCGAGCCGCGCAGCGCGCCGAGCGTGATGCCCCGCTCGGCCGCGATCCGGCGGGCGAGCGGCGAGGCGAGGATGCGCGCGCCAGCGGGGGTGGGCGCCGCAGCAGGCGCGGCCGGTGCCGGTGTCGGTGCGGGTACGGGGGGGGCGGCCTTCGCGGGGCCCCCGGCGGGGGCCGCCTTGGCGGCCGCCTCGGCGCGGGGCGCCTCGGGCAGGGCCTCGCCCGCCTCGGTCAGGATCGCGATCGGGGTGTTGACCTTCACGCCTTGCGTGCCTTCGGGGACGAGGATCTGCGCGATCACGCCCTCATCCACCGCCTCGAATTCCATCGTGGCCTTGTCGGTCTCGATCTCGGCGATGATCTGGCCGGCCTTCACCGTCGCGCCGGGCGCGACCAGCCATTTGGCGAGCGTGCCCTCTTCCATCGTGGGCGAAAGGGCGGGCATCAGGATCTCGGTTGCCATGGCGCGCCCCCCTCAGCGGTAGCAGACGGATTTCGCCGCCGCGACGATCTCGGCCACGGTGATCAGGGCGAGTTTTTCGAGGTTCGCGGCATAGGGCATGGGCACATCCTTGCCGGTGAGGTTCAGGACCGGCGCGTCGAGCCAGTCGAAGGCGTGCTGCATGATGTGGGCCGCGAGGTGGTTGCCGATGGCGCCGACCGGCCAGCCCTCCTCGACGGTGATGCAGCGGTTCGTCTTGCGCACCGAAGCCAGCACGGTGTCGTAATCGATGGGGCGCAGCGTGCGCAGGTCGATCACCTCGGCCGAGATCCCCTCGCGCGCCAGTGCCTCGGCCGCGTCGAGCGCATGCGACATGCCGATGCCGAAGCTCACGATGGTGAGGTCGGTGCCCTCGCGCCAGATGCGCGCCTTGCCGAAGGGCACCGTGTGGTCGGGGAGGTCGGGCACCTCGAAGCTGCGGCCGTAGAGGATCTCGTTTTCAAGGAAGATGACCGGGTTCGGGTCGCGGATCGCGGTCTTGAGGAGCCCCTTGGCGTCGGCGGCCGAATAGGGCATCGCGACCTTGAGGCCGGGGATCTGGGCATACCAGGCGGCATAATCCTGGCTGTGCTGGGCGGCGACGCGGGCGGCGGCGCCGTTCGGGCCGCGAAAGACGATCGGGCAGCCCATCTGTCCGCCCGACATGTAGAGCGTCTTGGCCGCCGAGTTGACGATGTGGTCCATCGCCTGCATCGCGAAGTTGAAGGTCATGAACTCGACGATGGGGCGCAGCCCGCCGAAGGCCGCACCCACCGCGAGGCCCGCGAAGCCGTGTTCGGTGATGGGCGTATCGATGACACGGCGGGCGCCGAATTCGTCGAGCAGCCCCTGGCTGATCTTGTAGGCGCCCTGATATTCGCCGACCTCCTCGCCCATGAGGAAGACGCGGCCGTCGGCGCGCATCTCTTCGGCCATCGCCTCGCGCAGCGCCTCGCGCACGGTCATGCTGCGCATCGGCGTGCCGGGGGGGATCTCGGGCGCGGCGGCGGGGGCGGCGGGGATGCTTGCGGGGGGTGCGGCCTTCGCGGGGCCCCCGGCGGGGGCCGCCTTGGCGGCCGCCGCGGCGCGGGGCGCCTCGGGCACCGCGCCATCGGCTGCGAGGATCGCGATCGGGGTGTTGACCTTCACCCCTTGGGTGCCCTCGGGGACGAGGATCTGCGCGATCACGCCCTCATCCACCGCCTCGAATTCCATCGTGGCCTTGTCGGTCTCGATCTCGGCGATGATCTGGCCCGCCTTCACCGTCGCGCCGGGCGCGACCAGCCATTTGGCGAGCGTGCCCTCTTCCATCGTGGGCGAGAGGGCGGGCATCAGGATCTCGGTTGCCATCGGTCTTGCCCCCTTCAGGCGTAGATGTCGGTCCAGAGCTCGGCGGTGCCGGGCTCGGGGCTTTCGCGGGCGAAATCGGCGGCTTCGTTCACGATCGCCTTGATGTCGCGGTCGATGGCCTTGAGGTCGTCCTCGGTCGCGTGCCCGCCGGCGAGCAGCATCTCGCGCACATGGTCGATCGGGTCGCGCTCATCGCGCATCTTCTGCACTTCCTCGCGGGTGCGGTACTTGGCGGGGTCGGACATCGAGTGGCCGCGATAGCGGTAGGTCATGACCTCGAGGATGTAGGGGCCCTCGCCCGCGCGGCAGACGGCCACGGCCTTTTCGCCCGCGGCCTTGACGGCGAGGACATCCATCCCATCCACCGCCTCGCCCGCGATGCCGTAGGCGGCACCCCGTTCCCACAGGCTGGGCGACTTGGTCGCGCGGCGCACGCTTGTGCCCATCGCATACTGGTTGTTCTCGATGACGAAGACGACCGGCAGGTTCCACAACTCGGCCATGTTGTAGGTCTCGTAGACCTGGCCCTGGTTCGCCGCGCCGTCACCGAAATAGGCGAACGTCACGTTGTCGTTTCCGAGATAGCGGTCGGCGAAGGCGAGCCCCGCCCCGAGCGGCACCTGCGCGCCCACGATCCCGTGCCCGCCGTAGAAATGGCGCTCGGTCGAGAACATGTGCATCGAGCCGCCCTTGCCCTTGGAATAGCCCCCGATCCGGCCGGTGAGTTCGGCCATGACACCCTTGGGGGCCATCCCGCAGGCGAGCATGTGGCCGTGGTCGCGATAGCTCGTGATGCGCTTGTCGCCGGGCTTGGCCGCTGCCTCGAGGCCGACGACGACGGCTTCTTGCCCGATGTAGAGATGGCAGAAGCCGCCGATCAGCCCCATGCCATAGAGCTGGCCCGCCTTCTCCTCGAAGCGGCGGATCAGGAGCATTTCGCGATAGAAGCGGCGGAGATCTTCGGGCGCGGTGTTCGATGCGGGCGCCGGCTTGCGGGTGGCCATGGCCAACCCCTCCCGTTCTGGAATGGTTTAACGTTGAACTAATCCATTCCGCGCCTAGTAGCAAGGGTCTGCCGAGCATCCCGTCAGTTGAGGATCACCTCGTCAGGGCGCAGGAGGCCCAGCACGTCGCGGGCGCGTTCGTCGAGCAGGTCAAGATCGAGCGAGTTGTCCGACAAGCGGCGGTTAAGGTTTTGCAGTTCCGCGAGTTCGGTGCGCAGGAGGTCGCGCTCGGACCGCAGTGCCTCGGCCTCGGCATTGACCTGGACGCGGCGAAAAAGCCCGTGATCGCCCTGGACGGCCGCGAAGGTGAAGTAGCCGCCGATGACGAGCGCCACGGCGAAAAGGACGAACGTTCCGAAGGCGGGGCGCAGGTGCTGGGTCATGCCTCGTGGTTCCCGACCGCCCGGCGTGGCCAAGCGAATCACTTCACCAAACTATGGCATGGCCGGATTCGTCTGTGAATCCCTCGCGATGAAAGCAAAGGGGGCGCCCCGGCGGGCGCCCCCCTCTGTCGATTGTCCTGCGAGAGATCAGCAGGAGTAATACATCTGGTATTCGATCGGGTGGGGCGTGTGCTCGTAGGCGTAGACCTCTTCCCACTTGAGCGCCATGTAGCCCTCGAGCTGGTCCTTGGTGAACACGTCGCCCGCGAGCAGGAAGTCGTGATCCTTCTCGAGCTCGTTCAGCGCCTCGCGCAGGCTGCCGCAGACGGTCGGGATGCCGGCGAGTTCCTCGGGCGGCAGATCATAGAGATCCTTGTCCGAGGCGGGGCCCGGGTCGATCTTGTTCTTGATCCCGTCGATGCCGGCCATCAGGAGGGCGGCGAAGGCCAGATAGGGGTTGGCCGAGGGATCGGGGAAGCGGGCCTCGACGCGCTTGGCCTTGGGGCTCTCGGTCCACGGGATCCGCACGCAGCCCGAGCGGTTGCGGGCCGAATAGGCGCGCAGCACGGGGGCCTCGAAGCCCGGGATCAGGCGCTTGTAGCTGTTGGTGCCGGGGTTGGTGATGGCGTTCAGCGCCTTGGCATGCTTGAGGATGCCGCCGATGAACCACAGCGCCTCCTGGCTGAGGTCGGCATACTTGTCGCCCGCGAACAGCGGCTTGCCGCCCTTCCAGATCGACATGTTGACATGCATGCCGGTGCCGTTGTCGCCCTTCATGGGCTTGGGCATGAAGGTCGCGGTGCGCCCGTAGGCGTGGGCGACGTTGTGGATGACGTACTTGTATTTCTGGATCTCGTCGGCCTGCGCGGTCAGCGTCCCGAAGATGAGGCCGAGTTCGTGCTGGCTCGAAGCGACCTCGTGGTGGTGCTTGTCGACCTTCATGCCCATGCGCTTCATGGTCGAGAGCATCTCGGAGCGCAGGTCCTGCGCCGCGTCGGTCGGGTTCACGGGGAAATAGCCGCCTTTGACGCCGGGGCGGTGGCCCATGTTGCCCGATTCATACTCGGTGTCGGTGTTCCACGCGCCGTCGATCGCGTCGACCTCGAAGGAGACCTTGTTCATCTTCACCGAATAGCGGACGTCGTCGAAGATGAAGAATTCGGCCTCGGGCCCGAAGAAGGCGTTGTCGCCGATCCCGGTCGATTTCAGGTAGGCCTCGGCCTTGAGCGCGGTCGAGCGCGGATCGCGCGAATAGGCCTCGCCCGTGTCGGGCTCAACGACGTTGCAGTGGATGCAGAGCGTCTTTTCGGCATAGAACGGGTCGATGTAGGCCGTCTCGGTGTCGGGCATGAGCTTCATGTCGGACTGGTCGATCGATTTCCAGCCAGCGATCGAGGAGCCGTCGAACATGAAGCCCTCGTCGAGGAAGTCCTCGTCCACGAGGTCGGCCACCACTGTCACGTGCTGGAGCCGCCCGCGCGGGTCGGTGAAGCGGATGTCGACGTATTCAACATCCTCGGCCTTCATCAGGTCCAGAACCTTCTTCTTGCTCATCTGTGCGTCATCCCTTGCTGACTGCGCGTTGTTGCTGACCCCGCGGGGCCGATTTCAGATTGCGTCCTCGCCCGACTCGCCGGTGCGGATGCGGATCACCTGCTCGACGGGGCTGACAAAGATCTTGCCGTCGCCGATCTTGTCGGTGCGAGCAGCGGCGATGATCGCCTCGATCGCAGGTTCGACCATGTCGTCCGAGAGGACGACCTCGATCTTCACCTTGGGCAGGAAGTCGACGACGTACTCGGCGCCGCGGTAGAGTTCGGTGTGGCCCTTCTGCCGGCCGAAACCCTTGACCTCGACCACCGACAGCCCCTGCACGCCGACTTCCTGCAGCGCCTCCTTGACCTCGTCGAGCTTGAACGGCTTGATGATCGCCTCGAGCTTCTTCATCCGTCCCTCCCGTCCTGACATGCGATGCCCGCTCTCCACATCATTTTCGCGGCGCGACGACAACCGCCCGACCCACGCGGCGCGCCCTCCAAACGTCTTTCGCTGAACATTATGCATAATTATTGTGCAAAAAGTCTCTATTTTGGGCGGTCAAGGAACGAATCGCGCGGCAATCATGGATGACGTGCTGACTTCTGCCGAAATGCGCGCCATCGAGGCCGCCGCCATCGCCTCTGGCCGCATCACGGGTGCCGAGATGATGGAGCGCGCCGGCCGCGCCGTCGTTGCGGCGATGCACGAGGTCTGGCCGGTGCTGGGCACCACCCCCCACCGTGCCGCGGTCCTCTGCGGGCCGGGCAACAACGGTGGCGACGGGTTCGTTGTCGCGCGCCTGCTTGCCTGGGCCGGCTGGCGGGTCGAACTCGCGCTCTGGGGCGATCCGGACGCGCTGCCGCAGGATGCGCGCGCCGCCTGCGCGCGCTGGCGCGAGATGGGAGAGATCGTGTGCCTGCCCGCCGATTCGGGCCCCGGAGCCGCCTGGCAGACAGGCGCGTGCGATGTCGCGATCGATGCGGTATTCGGCATCGGGCTGCGCCGCCCGCTGCCGCGCTGGCTCGCGGCGATCGGCCCGTTCGGCGCGGGCGGGGGCGCGCGGCGGGTCGCGATAGACGTGCCGAGCGGGCTGTGCGCCGATTCGGGCCGCGTGCTGGCGGGCGGGGGGGTGATCGACGCAGATCTGACGGTGACGTTCCATGCCCCGAAGCCCGGCCATCTTCTGGCCGACGGCCCGGCGCATTGCGGCTCACTGGCGGTGCGCCCAATCGGGCTCGGGCCCCAGACGGCGGGTGGTGCGGCGCGCCTGCACATCGTCGGGTCGCCTTTGCCGGCTCTGCTCTCCAAGGCGCGGCGGGGCGCGGGGGCCGCGCACAAGTTCACCCATGGCCATGCGCTCGTGCTCGGGGGCGGGCCGGGGCGCGGCGGGGCGGCGCGCCTCGCGGCGCGGGCCGCGCTGCGGGTGGGCGCGGGGCTCGTCACGCTGCTGTGCCCGCCCGAGGCACTGACCGAGAACGCCGCGCGGCTCGATGCGGTGATGCTGCGTCCGCTCGCCGATGGGGCCGCGCTGCGGGCGGCGCTGGCGGATCGCCGGATCGGCGCCCTCTGCCTTGGCCCCTCGCTCGGCGAAGGGGCGCGCGAGGCTGGGATCGTCGCCGCTGCCCTCGGCCCGGGCGCCGACGGGGCGCCCCTGCCGGTCGTGCTCGATGCCGATGCGCTGACGATCCTTGCGGGGCGGCCTGATTTGCGCGCGGGGCTTCACCCGCGCTGCGTCTTGACCCCGCACGGCGGGGAATTCGCCCGCCTCTGTCCCGACTTGGCGCGCGCGCTCGCCGAACCCGCGCCGACCGGCCCGGCGATGTCGCGCCTCGATGCCGCGCGCGCCGCCGCCGGGCGCCTCGGGGCGGTCCTTCTCCTCAAGGGCCCCGACACGCTGATCGTGGCGCCGGACGGCCGCAGCGCGATCCATGCCGCCGTCTACGACCGCGCCGCGCCGTGGCTTGCCACCGCCGGGGCGGGCGATGTGCTGGCGGGGCTGATCTGCGGCCTGCTCGCGCGCGGCTTCGACCCGTTCGAGGCCGCCTGCACCGCCGCCTGGCTGCATGTCGAGGCCGCGCGCCGCTTCGGCCCGGGGCTGATCGCCGAGGACCTGCCCGACGCGCTGCCCGGCGTCCTCGCCGCCCTTCCCGACAGCGGCGCCGCGCCATGACCTCGGGCCATGTCTTCATCGCGACGAGCCTCGATGGCTTCATCGCGCGCCCCGACGGCCGCCTCGACTGGCTCGAGCATCCCGGCGCCGAGGCGGAGGATCACGGCTATGGCGCCTTCGTCGCCTCGGTCGACGGCATCCTGATGGGCCGCGCGACCTTCGAGGTGGTGCTGGGCTTCGATCCCTGGCCCTACGACAAGCCGGTGATCGTGCTCGGCGCGCGCGCGCGGATCGAGGATGTGCCCCCCGCCCTGCGCGACCGGGTGGGCGTGGCGCGCACCCTGCCCGAGGCGCGCGCCGAGGCCGCCCGCCGGGGATGGCGGCGCGTCTGGGTCGATGGCGGGGCGACGATCCGATCCTGCCTCGCCGAGGGGATGATCGAAGATCTGACCCTGACGCGGATCCCCGTCCTGATCGGGCAGGGGATCCCGCTCTTTGGCGCGCTGGGGGCCGACATCCGCTTGCGTCACGAGGGGACGCGCGCCTTTGCCTCGGGCCTCTTGCAGTCGCGCTATGTCGTCCTGCCCTGAGGAGGCGCGAGCCGCCCGACCGAGGTGACCGGCCCGCCCCCCGCCGCCGCGATCCGCGCGAGCGCGGGCGCGAGCGGTTCCTCGAGCGTCGTCATGAAGGCCGCGGTCGCGTGCAGCAGCATCCCGGGCGCCGAGACGATCCCGACATGCCCCTTCCAGAAAATCAGATCGCCCGGGGCGGGGTCGTCCGCGCTGCCTTCGGGCGGGCCGGCGGCCGCGGCCTGAAGGTCGGAATCGCCGGGGCAGGGGATGCCGCAGGCCAGATGCGCGCCCTGCACGAGGCCCGAGCAGTCGATCCCCGCCCGGCTGTTGCCGCCCCAGAGATAGGGCGTGCCGAGCATGAGGCGCGCGGCCGCCACCGGGTCGGGCAGCCAATCGCCGATCGCGCGCAGATGCGCCACCGGCACGAAGCCCGCGCAGGTCTCGGCAAAGCGCTCGCCCATCGCGCGCACCGCAAGCTCGGCGCCAAAGGGCAGGGCGCAGATCTCGGGCGCCGCGATGCGCGCTTCGGGATAGGCGTGGCTCGCGGGGGCGGCGACCCAGTGCGTCGCGGGAATGTCGGGGCCAAGGGCGGCCTCGGCCACCCAGCCGCAATAGCCGTCGCGTGCCGCCTGCCCGAAGGCATGGCCCCGGTCGCGGTCGAGGACGAGAAAGCGCGCGCCGCGCGGCAATTGCCGCTCGCGCGCCCCAGCGGGCTCGCGCAGGAGGTCGGCGAGCGGGGCACTGACGCGCGCCCATGCGCCGGCCACATGGCGCTCGGCCGGCACGATGCCGCGCAGGCTCTCGTGCGCGACGCGCCCGTTCGCGGGCGTCAGGCGGCGGTCGCTCACAGCCCGAGCACGGCGGGCAGCGCCTGGAAGAGCGCGCGCGCCCCCTGCCCGACGCCGCCCTTGGGCCGGGCCGGTTCGGCCTTGGGCTGGTGGGCGTAGATGTCGAAATGGGCGTAGCGCCCGGCGCCGGCGAAGCGGCGCAGGAACAGCGCCGCCGTCACCGCCCCCGCCATGCCCCCCGATGGCGCGTTGTCGAGGTCGGCGATCCCGGGTTCGATCTGGGCCTCGTAAGGCTCCCAGAACGGGAGCCGCCAGACCGGGTCGCGCACCTTCGCCGCCGCGGCCTCGAGCGCCGCCGCCAGCCCCGCGTCATCGGTAAAATAGGGCGCGAGGTCGGGCCCCACCGCCACCCGCGCCGCCCCCGTCAGCGTCGCCATCGAGACGGTCAGCGCGCTCTCTTCCTCGGCCGCGAGCGCGAGCGCGTCTGCGAGCACGAGCCGCCCCTCGGCGTCGGTGTTGTTGATCTCGACCGTCAGCCCCTTGCGCGAGGTCAGGATGTCGCCGGGGCGGAAGGCGTTGCCGCCCACCGCGTTCTCGACCGCAGGCACGAGCACGCGCAGCCGCACCGGCAGCCCCGTCGCCATGATCATGCGCGCAAGCCCCATCACGGTCGCCGCCCCGCCCATGTCCTTTTTCATGAGCAGCATGCTCGCCGAGGGCTTGAGGTCGAGCCCGCCGGTATCAAAACACACCCCTTTGCCGATCAGCGTGACCACCGGCCCCGCCCCGCCCCAGCGCAGCGACAAGAGCCGTGGCGCCCGGGGCGATGCCCGCCCGACCGCGTGGATGAGGGGCAGGTTGCGCGCGATCAGATCCTCGCCCCGCACCGCCTCGGCCTCGGCCCCGAATTCGGCCGCGAGCGCCATGAAGGCAGCCTCGAGCTCACCCGGCCCCATGTCGCTCGCGGGCGTGTTGATGAGGTCGCGGGTCAGCGCCTCGGCCTCGGCGATGGCGCGGATGCGCGCGCCGTCGACGCCCGCGGGCAGCACGAGGCGCGGCTCGGCCCGCCCCGCGCCCGCCTTGCGATAGCGTTCGAACCGATAGCCCGCGAGCAGCCAGCTCAGCGCCGCCTCGGCCGCCGCGTCGGGGTCGAGCGCGGCCTCGATCCGCCACACCCCACCCGGCGGGAGCTTCGCGGCCGCAGCGGCCACCTGAAAGCGCGCCCGCCTGCGCGCCTGCGCATCGCCAAGCCCCAGCGCCGCCCCCGCGATGCCCCCCTGCGCATCCGGCAGCACGATCAGATCGCCCGCCCCCGCCTGCCAACCGCAGGC
>JBIKVM010000080.1:0-11739 GCA_044356825.1 Limisphaerales bacterium | reverse complement strand
ACCTCGGCGATGTAGGCGCCGGCGGGGAAGGTGAAGTTGACCGGATCGTAGAAGGCCCCCTCCTTCAGCCCCGGCTCCATGCCCGCGGGCAGGTTGTGGGCGGTGTAGGCGGCAAGCCCGACCTCGTGCCAGGCCATCTGGCGGTCGGTGCCCGCGACCTTGACGGCGCCGCCCTCGATCACGAGGTCGGCCTCGGCGGCCTCGAGCACATGGGCCGCGATCTTCTTCACCTTGGCCTCGACCTTGTCGAGCGCCTTGACGATCGCCGAGATCCCGACCGCGCCCGAGCGCGAGCCATAGGTGCCCATGCCGAACTGCACCTTGTCGGTATCGCCGTGCACGATCTGGACGTTGCCGATCGGCAGGCCGAAGCGGTCGGCGACGACCTGCGCGAAGGTCGTCTCGTGGCCCTGGCCGTGGCTGTGGCTGCCGGTCAGCACCTCGATGGTGCCGACGGGGTTCACCCGCACCTCGGCCGATTCCCACAGGCCCACGCCCGCCCCGAGGCTGCCCACCGCGGCCGAGGGCGCGATGCCGCAAGCCTCGATGTAGCACGAATAGCCAAGGCCGCGCAGCTTGCCGCGGCGCGCGGCCTCGGCCTTGCGGGCGGCGAAGCCCGCGACATCGGCGGCCTTCAGCGCCTTGTCGAGGTTGCCGCCGAAGTCGCCCGCGTCATAGGCCATGATGACGGGCGTCTGGTGCGGGAAGGCGGTGATGAAGTTCTTGCGGCGCAGATCGGCCGGGTTCATCCCCATCTCGCGCGCGGCCGTCTCCATAATGCGCTCGATCAGATAGCACGCCTCGGGCCGTCCGGCGCCGCGATAGGCATCGACCGGCACGGTGTTGGTGTAGACCGCCTTCACGTTGCAGTGGATGTTGGCGATATCGTACTGGCCCGACAGCAGCGTGGCATAGAGATAGGTCGGCACGCAGGACGAGAAGAGCGACATGTAGGCGCCGAGGTTCGCGATCGTCTCGACCTTGAAGCCCGTGATGCGGCCCGACTTGTCGAAGCCCATCGTCGCGGTCGAGACATGGTCGCGCCCGTGCGCGTCGGTCAGGAACGCCTCGGAGCGATCGGCCGTCCACTTGACCGAGCGCTTGGTCTTCATCGAGGCCCAGAGGCAGACGATCTCTTCGGGGTAGATGTAGATCTTCGAGCCGAAGCCGCCGCCCACGTCGGGGGCGATGACGCGCAGCTTGTGCTCGGGCGCGACGTTGTAGAAGGCCGAGAGCACGAGGCGCGCCACATGCGGGTTCTGCGAGGTGGTGTAGAGCGTGTAGTGATCCTCGGCCTCGTCGAAGGTCGCGACCGCCGAGCGCGGCTCCATCGGGTTGGGCGAGAGGCGGTTGTTCGTGATCTCCATCCGCGTGACGTGGTGGGCGCCCGCGATGGCGGCGTCGGTCGCGGCCTCGTTGCCGATCTCCCAGTCGTAGATGAGGTTGCCGGGGGCGACGTCATGGACCTGCGGCGCGCCCGGGTCGAGCGCGCGGTCGGCGTGCACGACGGCCGGCAGTTCGGCGTAATCGACCGCGACCGCCTCGGCCGCGAGGCGCGCGGCGGCGGGCGTCTCGGCGATGACGACCGCGACCGCGTCGCCGGCATAGCGCACCTTGTCGGTCGCGAGGGCCGACCACGGGCCCATCTTCATGCCCGACCCGTCCTTGGAGCTGACGGCCCAGCCGCAGATGAGGTTGCCGATCTTGTCGGCCACGAGCTCCGGGCCGGTCAGGACGGCGATCACGCCCTCCATCCCCTCGGCGGCCGAGCGGTCGATGCCGGTGACGCGGGCGTGCGCGTGGGGGCTGCGCACGAAGGCCGCATAGGCCTGGTTCTCCATCCGGATGTCGTCGGTATAGCGGCCCTTGCCGGTGATGAACCGCTTGTCTTCCTTGCGCTTGACGCGCGCGCCGATGCCTTCGCTCATGATCTCTCTCCTGTCGCTCCGGCCTCGCGTCACATGCGCGCGGCGGCGTCCTGAATGGATTTGACGATGTTGTGATAGCCCGTGCAGCGGCAGATGTTGCCCTCGAGCTCGTGGCGGATCGCCGCCTCGGTCAGCTCGCGCCCCTCGGCCTTGTAGCGCGCGACCATGTCGACGCCCGACATGATCATCCCCGGCGTGCAGAAGCCGCACTGAAGCCCGTGGTTGTCGTTGAAGGCGACCTGCATCGGGTGCAGCGCGCCGTCCTTGGCGATGCCCTCGATCGTCGTCACGCTGGCGCCCTCGGCGGCGGCGGCGAGCATGGTGCAGGACTTCACCGCGCGGCCGTCCACATGGACGACGCAGGCGCCGCACTGGCTCGTGTCGCAGCCGACATGGGTGCCGGTCAGGCGCAACTGCTCGCGCAGGAACTCGGACAGAAGGGTGGTGTCGGGCACGCTGCGTTTCACCGCCTTGCCGTTCACCGTCATCGATACCTGGGCCATCTGGATCTCCCCTGAGCCGGCCGGGCCGGCGGATTGTCGTGGTCGCCGCCGCCCGCGGTCGGGCACGCGCTGGCCGCCCCCTCCTCCGGGGTCGGACCGTGACGGGGGAAGATTAGCCTGCCGCGTTCGCCTTGCAACTGTTTTCGGCCCAGGTCAGCCGCGACGATCCGCCCCCGAGAGGACTTCGGCCAGATCGACGAGGCTTTGCAGCGAATGGCAGGGCCGGAGCTGGTCCACATGTGGCAGCAGCGCCCGGATCCCGCCCGCCCGCGGCGTGAAGCCATCCCACCGCAGGAGCGGGTTGAGCCAGACGAGCTCGCGGCACGACAGGTGCAGCCGCTCGGCCTCGGCCCCGAGCACCTCGGGCGATTCGCGTTCGAGCCCGTCGGTGATGAGGACGACGACCGCGCCCCGCCCGAGCACCCGGCGCGACCAGTCGCGGTTGAAGGCATGGAGCGCCGCCCCGATCCGCGTCCCCCCCTCCCAGTCGCGCGCGGCCTGCCCGGCGGCGGCAAGCGCCGCGTCGGGGTCGCGCCGGCGGAGCGCGCGCGTGACGTTCGTCAGCCGCGTGCCGAAGGTGAAGGCATGCACCCGCCCCACCTCGCGCCCCGGCGACCAGGCGAGCGCGTGCAGGAACCGCATCAGCATCCGCGAATAGGCCGTCATCGACCCCGAGATGTCGCAGATCGCGACCAGATCGGGCGGGCGCGGCCGGGGGGCGCGGCGGGGGATGCGGTCGATCTCGCCGCCCCGCCGCAGCGCGCGGCGCAGCGTGGCGCGCAGGTCGGCCGCCGCGCCGCGCGGCGCGGGATGGGCCCGCCGCGTCGGCACCGGCCGCACCGGCAGCCGCAGCGCGCGCAGCGCCCGCGTCGCCTCGGCGAGTTCCGCGGCCGTCATCTGCTCGAAATCCATCGCGCGCAGCCGCTCGACCGAGGTCGCGCTGTCGCGGGCATCAAGCTCGATCGTCTCGCGCACGGGGGTCTCGGGGCCGGGGCCCGGGGGCTCGCCGCCCATCGCCTCGCGCGCACGCCGCGCCGCCGCCTCGCGTGCGCGCTCCTCGCCCTCCTTGCGCAGGAGCGGCGACATGAGGTGGATCATCTTCTCGATGAACTCCGGGTCGCGCCAGAAGAGGGCGAATACCTGATCGAAGGCCTCGAAATCCTCGGCCCGGCAGATCATCGTGGCGCGCAGGATGTGATAGAAGTCCGTCTTGCGCGCGAAACCCGCGACTGCGACGGCCTCGACCGCCGCCACCACCTGCGCCGGCCCCACCCGCAGCCCCGCCCGGCGCAGCGCGCGCGCGAAATGCACGATGTTGGCCGCAAGCCGCCCCTCGGTGCCCGACAGCGGCCGGGGCGCGGCCATCAGCCGGCGCGGCCGAGACGGGCGCGCGCCTCGTTCAGCACCCGCTGCGCCTCGGACCCGGCGAGGCGGGCGATGTCGTCCTGGTATTTGAGCACCGCCCCCAGCGTGTCGGCGATGACCTCGGGGCTGAGCGCCACCGTGTCGAGCGCGACGAGGCAGCGCGCCCAGTCGATCGTCTCGGCCACGCCCGGCGTCTTGAAGAGATCCTCGGCCCGCAGCGCCTGCACGAAGGCCACCACCTCGGCCGAGAGCCGCGCCGAAGCCTCGGGGACGCGGGCCTGCAGGATCTCCATCTCGCGCTCGAAGGCGGGATAATCGACCCAGTGATAGAGGCAGCGGCGCTTGAGCGCGTCATGCACCTCGCGCGTGCGGTTCGAGGTCAGGATCACGATCGGCGGCTCGGGCGCGCGGATCGTGCCGATCTCGGGGATGGTGACCTGGAAGTCCGACAGCGCCTCGAGCAGGAACGCCTCGAAGGGCTCATCCGTGCGGTCGACCTCGTCGATGAGCAGGACGGGCGCGCCCTCGGGCTGGGGCTCCATCGCCTCGAGGAGCGGCCGGCGGATCAGGAAGTCGGGGCCGAAGACCTCGGCCTGGAGCGCGCTGCGGTCGGCCGCGCCCGAGGCCTCGGCCGTGCGGATCGCGATCATCTGCGCGGCGAAGTTCCAGTCATAGAGCGCGGCCGCCGCATCGAGCCCCTCGTAGCATTGCAGCCGGATGAGCCGCCGCCCGAGCGCCTGCGCGATGGCCTTGGCGATCTCGGTCTTGCCGACGCCCGCCTCGCCCTCGAGAAACAGCGGCTTGCCGAGCCGGAGCGCGAGGAACGCCACCGTCGCGAGCGGCCGGCCGCAGACATAGCCCTCGGCGCCGAGCGCCGCCATCATCGCATCGATCGAGGCCGGAACCGCCGCCATCATCCCCTCCGCGCAGGCCTGCGATCCTAGGCGCGGGCGCGGCGGGTGTCCATGCCGGGGTTCGGTGCCCGCTCCGGCCGTCAGCGCCGGCGCGTCGGCCGCCGCGCGTCTTTTCCGGAGCGGCGCCGATCCCGCCGGTGCCGCAAGCACTTGTGCGCATGGCGAGAACGTGGCACCCGGTCCCATCTGCGATCCCGCCCGGTGCCGTCGCGACGGCGTCCCGCGCACCTCCGCGGTCTCGCAGCAACGATTTGCCAACAAGGGAAACGACCCGGATGCCGATGATCGCAAAGCCCCCTCATCGCCGCGAGAGCGGCGGTCTTCGCCGGGCGGAACGCCTTGCTGTGCTCCCGCCTGCGTTCCTCCTTGCGGCGTGCGGCGGTGGCACCCAGGATGGATCAGGGGGCACCGACGGCGGTGTCTTCACGATCCGCAACGTGCGTGTCGGCACGGCCGACGGGCAGGCACCCCAGAGTTTCATGACGTTCGCGACCGATATCGACGGCAATCGCGAGAGCGACATCATCATCCTGCCGGGAAATTTTCCGCCCAGTCCCGATATCAAGTTCCATCCCGTTGTCATCCTGAACGACGGCGATGCCGGCGAGGTGTCCGATACCGCGTTCGCGCGCGGTTACGTCCACCCCCGCGAGGTCGTCACGGCCGATTTCAACAACGACGGTATCCTCGACGCCTTCATCGCGGCGCACGGCTATGATACCGACCCCTTCCCCGGTGAGCCAAACGGCCTCATCCTCTCGACCGGTACCGGCACGCTGATCGATGCCTCCGGCCTTCTGCCCGCGCTCAGCGATTTCACCCATTCCGCCGCCGCTACGGATGTCGACGGCGATGGCTTTGCCGACATCTATGTGGGCAACATCTGGGGTCGAGACAACGTGAAGCCCTATCTGCTGCTGAACCAGGGCGGAACCGCCTTCCAGAAGGTCGATCTCGATCCCGCGATCTTCGACTGGAATCAGGCGTCGCCCGGTGCCAACAACAAGTACACCTCCGCCCAGTTCGCCGATCTCGACGGGGACGGCCAGGAGGAACTCATCCTGGGGATGGATGCATATTCGCGATCGCTGATCCTGCGCTTCGATGCCGCCGCGAATGATTTCGTACTGGAACGCGAATTGCCCGATGCCGTCTTCGGCGCGGCCTCGATCACGATCGATGTCCAGGCGGGCGACATCAACGGAGACGGGCTGCCCGACATCGTCATGAGCCAGACTTCGGCCGAACCCTTCTATACGGGTAGAGCCATCCAGCTCTTGGTCCAGAAGCCCGACGGGTCGTTCGAGGATCGCAGCGCCGGCGGGATCTCGGGCTTCGACGACGACGCCCAGTGGATCATCTTCATCAGCCTCACCGATTTCGATGGCGACGGCGACATCGACATCATCGGCGCGCTCGGGTCGGGGGGCTACCTCGTGCTCGACAACGACGGCGACGGGACATTCCAGGACCGCCGCGGCGGAGAGGCCGAACCGGGGAGCGAGGCCTACGCCCTCGCGATCGATTACGCGACGGGCGGCATCTTCGGGGTCAATCACGACGGCCGGCTCGGCGATCTCGCGGTGTCGGGCGAGCTGAACGTCGTCCACTTCATGGCCTGACCGCAGCAAAGGCCCGCCGCCGGTATCGCACGTCTCAGACGATCGGAATGCCCGCCCCCTCAGGGCGGCGCGGCCTTCCACGGGTGGTCGGCGGGCAGGTTCCCCTGCAATCCCCATTTCCACGCGAGATACCCCTCGAGGCGCTGGCGGTCGCCCGCATCCGCCAGCGTGTTCGCCACCACCACCTCGGCGATGCGGCCGTTGAGCCTTGTGTGATCGCTTGGCGGAAGTGCTATCCAAAAACTTGGCGCGTCGCGAAGGCTCGAATAGATGCCGGAGTTGGAGCGTATTTGCAGCGTCGCCACCACGCCGTCGACGACATAGGTCGTGCTCGAAACCATCGGATTGCCGGTGGCGGTGTTCGCGACCAGCGTGAAGAGTTTTGGCCCTGCCGAGGTCGGTATCGAGGAATCGGCCGTCCCGCCCCCCGGCGCCCATGAATAGAGGCCGTAGCGTTGGCCCACGGTCTGCCATGTGTTCTGTTCGATCATAAAGGCGCGATGGTCCGCGCCTGCGCCGAAATCGAACAGTTGATACCTGCTCGTCGTATCCGCAAACGTCGCGACGATCCCGACCGTGATCAGGTCCGAGGTCGCGAAGATGCCCGGTGAGCCGGTGAGGAAGTCGCCGCCGTCGAAGGCAAGCGCCGGCGCCCCGCCGATGCCGTTCACCGCCCCGCCCGTCTGCCCGCCCGTCTGCCCGCCCTCCGCCATCCCCTCCGCCACCCCGTCGCCGTCGAGGTCCGCCCCGTCGAGCCAGAGCGCCAGCGCCGGCAATTGAGCCGGGCTCCACGCCGAGGACTTCGCCACCGTCGCCGTCCGCGCCGCGCCCGTGCCGGCGGGGGAGGTGAGGGTGACGGTCAGGGTGAGGGTGCCGTCGGCGAGCGCCGAGAGGTCGAGGCCGGTGACGGGGTGGGGGCTCGCGGCGATGGTGCCGGAGCCGGAGACGCTGCCGCCGCCGTCGCTGGTGATCTGCCAGGCGAAACTCGCGCTGGGGGGCGGCTTGGTGATCTGGAACGCCGCCGCATTGGCGTTGGCCGAGGTAACCGGATCGGTCGTCCAGGCGGCGCGGTAGGTCTGGACCTTCACCCCCGAGAGGTCCGGCGGCGTGAAGGTCAGCGTCAGGGGGGTCCCCGCGGCATCCCGGATCGCCCCGCCCGCGAGGTCGATCTCGCCGCTCGCAATAATCCCCGAGGGCGCGAAATCCCCCGCGACGATGTCATAGGCGAACTCCAGCGCCTGCGTCCCCGACCCGCCGCGATAGGTCGCGGCCCGAACCTCGCCGCCCCCGAAATCGAGCCAGACGCGCGGCACGCCCCCGGAGGTGTCCACCACCACGGGCTTCGATGTGCCGATCGAGAACCCGAGCGGCTTCGCCCCGGCCAAGGCGGGCAGGAGGCAAAGCAGGAGGGCGAGCAGGACACGCATGCCCCCCCCTCGCATGGCCGCGGTTAAGGCGGGGTGAAGCGGTGCGCTTTCCAACCTGCGCGGAGCGGGCTAGAAGGAGGCGTCGGGGCGTGGCGCAGCCTGGTAGCGCGACGGTTTTGGGTACCGTAGGCCGGAGGTTCGAATCCTCTCGCCCCGACCATGTCCGCCCGACCATGTCCGCGCGCCGCAGGTCGTCAGTCGCGGGGAGTCAGTTGCGGGGCGTCAGTCGCAGGGCCAGGCGGGCGGGCCCTCGGCGAAGGCCGGGTGGCGCAGCTCGGAGCCCGCGGCGATGCCGAGCCGCGCCGCGAGGCCGCCGTTGATCTCGAGCACCGCGCGCACGCCCGGCCCGCCGTCGATGATCGTCTCATCCCCCGGGCGGGCCATGGCGTGCACGCCGAGGACGCGCCCCGCCGGATCGAGAAAGACCATGTCGAGCGGAATGAGGGTGTTCTTCATCCAGAAGGTCGCGCGCTGCGGGCCCTCGTAGACGAAGAGCATGCCGGAGGAACGCGGCAGGCTCTCGCGGAACATGAGGCCGCGGGCGCGTTCGGCGGCGTCGTCCGCGACCTCGACGGCAAAGCGCGCCTGCCCCCAGGGGCCGCGCAACTCCACCGCGTCGGGGCGGCAGGCGGCCTCGGCCATGCCGGGCAGCAGGAGAAGGGCGAGGAGCGCCCCCCTCATGGGCTGAGGCGCGCGACCGACCAGGGCGCGCCCGGACCCGCGCGGCGCCAGCGGAAGCGATCGTGCAGGCGGAAGGCGCCGTCGGCCCAGAACTCGATCTCGACCGGCGCGATGCGGAACCCGCCCCAGAAGGGCGGGCGGGCGGGCGAGGGCCCCTCGCGCAGCGTGACCTTGGCGACCTCGGCCATGAGTGTGGCGCGCGAGGCAAGCGGTTCGGACTGGCGCGAGGCCCAGGCCCCGAGGCGCGATTGCAGCGCGCGCGAGGCGAAATAGGCGTCGGCCTGCGGGCCTTCCTCGCGGCTGACGCTGCCGCGCACGCGGATCTGGCGGCGCAGCGACTTCCAGTGCAGCACGAAGGCGGCCTTTCCGGTGGCCGCGATCTCGCGCCCCTTGGCCGAGCCGTAGTTGGTGTAGAAGACGAAGGCGTCGGCCTCGATCTCGCGCAGGAGCACCATGCGGACGTTGGGAAGCCCCTCGGCGTCGACGGTCGCGAGCGCGACGGCGTCGGGGTCGTTGGGTTCGAGGGGGCGCGCCTCCTCGAGCCAGCGCCGCGCGATGGCGAAGGGGTCCTCGCCCGCAAAGATCCCGTCGCGTTCAGCCTCGTCCATGCGCCACTCCGATCCGGTCAGACATCCACATCCTCGACAAAGCGCGCGTTCTCCTGGATGAACTGGAAGCGCAGCTCGGGCCGCTTGCCCATCAGCCGCTCGACGAGGTCCGAAGTCTCGCCCGGGGCCTCCTCGTCGACCGAGACGCGGATGAGCTTGCGCGTACCCGGGTCCATCGTGGTTTCGCGCAGGTCCTTGGCATCCATCTCTCCCAGCCCCTTGAAGCGGCTGACCTCGATCCGCCCGCGTCCGCCCAGACCGCGCGCGAGCCATCCGTCGCGCTCGGCCTCGTCGAGGCAATAGATGCGCCGCGCGCCCTGCGTCAGCCGGTAGAGCGGCGGGCAGGCGAGGTAGAGGTGCCCGCGGTCGATCATCGGGCGCATCTGGGTAAAGAAGAACGTCATCAGGAGCGAGGCGATATGCGCGCCGTCCACATCGGCGTCGGTCATGATGATGACCTTCTCGTAGCGCAGGTCGTCGAGGCGGAACTTAGTCCCCGTCCCGACCCCGAGCGCCTGGCAGAGGTCCGACAGCTCGGCGTTCTGGTCCATCTTGGCGCTCGCCGCCCCGAGCACGTTCAGGATCTTGCCGCGCAGCGGCAGAAGGGCCTGCGTCGTGCGCTCGCGCGCCATCTTGGCGCTGCCGCCGGCGCTGTCGCCCTCGACGATGAAGATCTCGGTGCCCTCGCGCGAGGCGGCGGTGCAATCGACGAGCTTGCCGGGCAGGCGCAGCTTCTTCGTCGCACTCTTGCGCTGGGTCTCCTTCTCGGCCCGGCGGCGGGCGCGCTCCTCGGCGCGCAGCACGAGAAAGTCGAGGATCGCGCCCGCGGCCTTCGTGTCGGCCGCAAGCCAGGTGTCGAAATGGTCGCGCACCGCGTTCTCGACCAGCCGCGCCGCCTCGGCGGTGGCGAGGCGGTCCTTGGTCTGGCCCACGAATTCGGGCTCGCTGATGAAGAGGCTGACGACCGCGCAGCCCCCGCCCGTCAGATCCTCGCGCGTGATCGCCTCGGCCTTGCGGTTCTTCACCCTCTCGCCATAGGCGCGCACGCCCTTGAGGATCGCGGCCCAGAAGCCCGCCTCATGCGTGCCGCCCTCGGGCGTGGGGATGGTGTTGCAGTAGGATTGGGTGAAGCCATCGCGCACGGGCGTCCAGTTGACCGCCCATTCCACCGATCCGGGCAGGCCGAACTTCTCGGCGAACCCCACCTTGCCCGCGAAGGCGCGCTCGGCATAGGTCTCGGCCTTGCCCAGCGTCTCGGCCAGATAGTCGGCGAGCCCGCCCGGAAAGTGGAATACCGCCTCGGCCGGCGTCTCGGCATCGGTCAGCGCCGATTTCCAGCGGATCTCGACGCCCGAATAGAGATAGGCCTTGGAGCGGACCATCCGCATGAGGCGGCCGGGGCGAAAGCGGTGATGGCCGAAGATGTCGGTGTCGGCGCGGAAGGTCACCGAGGTGCCGCGCCGGTTCGGGGCGGGCCCCACCCGCTGCACCGGGCCGAGCGGGACGCCGCGCGCGAATTCCTGCGCGTAAAGCTCGCGGTTGCGCGCGACCTCGACCCGCAGATGCGACGACAGCGCGTTGACGACGCTCGCCCCCACCCCGTGCAGCCCGCCCGAGGTCTGATAGGCCTTGCCCGAGAACTTGCCGCCCGCATGCAGCGTGCAGAGGATCACCTCGAGCGCCGATTTGTCCGGGAAGCGCGGGTGCGGATCGACCGGGATGCCCCGCCCGTTGTCGCGCACCGTCAGCGTCAGGTCGTCGTGCAGCTCGACCTCGATGCGGCTGGCGTGGCCCGCCACCGCCTCGTCCATCGCATTGTCGAGGATCTCGGCCGCGAGGTGGTGGAGCGCGCGCTCATCCGTGCCGCCGACATACATGCCGGGGCGCTTGCGGACGGGCTCGAGCCCCTCGAGCACCTCGATCGCGCTGGCGTCATAGCTGTCGGCTGCCTTGCCGAGAAGATCGTCTGCGGCCATCCGGGCGCGTCCCTCATCCGTCGGCGGATTAGACCATTGCCGGACGCGCTGCGCAAGGCGTTGTGGCGCGCGCCCGCGGGCGTCCCGCATCTTGCGCCCGCAGTCGGGCGCGAAAACGCCAGTGGACCGCGCAGGGGCAAGCGGATATTGCTGCGCCGCCCAAGCCCGAGGTTCTGCGATGTCCGCCCATGCCGCCGCCCCCCAGCCGATGACCGCCCATCCCTCGGGGCCGCTGCGCGGCACCGCCGAGGTGCCGGGCGACAAGTCGATCAGCCACCGCGCCCTCATCCTCGGCGCGCTCTCGGTCGGCGAGACGCGGGTGACCGGCCTGCTCGAGGGGCAGGACGTGCTCGATACCGCGCGCGCCATGCGGGCCTTCGGCGCCGAGGTCGCGCGCCTTGGCCCCGGAGAATGGTCGGTCCATGGCGTCGGCGTCGGCGGCTTTGCCGAACCCTCGGACGTGATCGATTGCGGCAATTCGGGCACGGGCGTGCGCCTCATCATGGGGGCGATGGCGACGACGCCCGTGAGCGCGACCTTCACGGGCGATGCCTCGCTCCGCCGCCGGCCGATGGGGCGGGTGACCGACCCGCTCGCGCTCTTCGGGGCGCGCGCGCACGGGCGGGCGGGGGGGCGGCTGCCGCTGACGCTTGTCGGCGCCGCCGATCCGCTGCCGGTGCGCTACGCGCTGCCGGTGCCCTCGGCGCAGGTCAAG
>JBIKVM010000271.1:0-3274 GCA_044356825.1 Limisphaerales bacterium | reverse complement strand
TCGTCGACGACCATCACCTCGACCCCGGTCAGCAAGAGCTTGCCGCGCTCGAAATGGTCCAAGAGCCGCCCGGGCGTCGCGATCAGCACATCGACGCCCCGGTCGATGGCGGCATCCTGATCCTTGAAGCTCACGCCCCCGATCAGGAGCGCCTTGGTCAGCCGCGTGTGCTTGGCGTAGACATCGAAATTCTCGGCCACCTGCGCCGCAAGCTCGCGCGTCGGCGCGAGCACGAGCGAGCGCGGCATCCGCGCCCGGGCCCGCCCCTTGATGAGGCGGGTGATGAGCGGCAGCGTGAAGCTTGCCGTCTTGCCGGTGCCGGTCTGGGCGATGCCCAGAACGTCGCGGCCTTCGAGGGCGGGCGGGATCGCCTGCGCCTGGATCGGGGTCGGGGTTTCGTAGCCGGCTTCGGCGACGGCCTGCAGGACCTTTGGGTCCAGCTTCAGGTCGGAGA
This sequence comes from Limisphaerales bacterium, assembly GCA_044356825.1. Lineage (GTDB taxonomy): Bacteria > Pseudomonadota > Alphaproteobacteria > Rhodobacterales > Rhodobacteraceae > JAUREX01. The sequence goes on along the minus strand of JBIKVM010000271.1, from coordinate 2,820 downwards.
ACTTGGTCATGCGTGTCCTGTCTCGGGCGGCATCGGGCCACCACTGCGGGACGCGTCAGTTGCCGTGCGCCCCATCATCCGGTCGCCCCGGGCGTGTCCCGGTGCTAATGGGGCGCTAGCGCAAACCCCGCCCGAGGTCAAGAAATGCGACAGCAAAAGCGCTTGACCCCTTGATGCGGCGATGGCAGGCGAAGGCCATGGCGCAGGCGGACCTCAGCATCGACCTCGACGCGGTGGCGGCGAACTGGCGCGCGCTCGCGGGCCGGGCCGCCCATGGCGCGCGCACCGGCGCGGTCGTGAAGGCCGACGGCTACGGCCTCGGCGCGGCGGAGGTCGCGCGCGCGCTCGTCCGCGCCGGCGCCCGGCAGTTCTTCGTGGCGCAGGCGCCGGAGGGGGTGGCGCTGCGCGCGGTGCTCGGCGCCGTGCCCGACATCTTCGTCCTCTCGGGCCACATGGAGGGCGCGACGGCCGCCATCGCCGAGGCCCGCCTCGTGCCGGCGCTGAACAGCATCGAGCAGATGACCCGCCATTTCGCCGCGCTACCGGGCCACCCCTTCGCGGTGCAGATCGATACCGGCATGGCGCGCCTCGGGTTGCCGCCCGATCACTGGCGGTCGGTCGCGGGCACGATCCTGCCCGAGCGTCCGCTCCTGCTCATGAGCCATCTGGCCTGCGCGGACGAAGCCGCCCACAGCATGAACGCGCAGCAGCTTTCGCTCTTTCACACCCTCACCGTCGGGACGGGAATCGCGCGCTCGCTTGCGGCGACGGGGGGCATCCTGCTTGGCCATCCCTATCATTTCGAACTGACGCGGCCGGGCATCGGGCTTTATGGCGGCGCGCCGTTCGGACAGGCGCGGCCAGTCGTCACCCTCAACCTGCCGGTTGTGCAGGAGCGGGTAATCCCGGCGGGCACGCCCGTGGGCTATGGCGCGAGCTGGATCGCCCCGCGCGAGAGCGTGATCGCGACCGTCTCGGCGGGATATGCCGATGGATTGCCGCGCGCGCTTGGCCGTGCGGGTGGCGACGGGCGCGCGCCCTTCTACCTGTGGGCGGGGGATTGGCCGTGCCCCGTCGTCGGGCGGGTGTCGATGGACCTCATCACCGTCGATGTCACCGACCTGCCCGAGGTGCCCGCGGCGCTCTCTGTCCTCGGCCCGCGGCAGGGGATCGACGCGCTGGCCGAACAGGCGGGCACGATCGGCTACGAGATCCTCACGAGCCTTGGCGCGCGCTATGCGCGGCGCCATCTGGGCGGCGGATGACGGGGGCGGCGCCCCTGGCGGCACTCGGCCGGGCAGCGATCGGGGCGCTGCGCGGCGTTGGGCGTGTCGTGCTTTTTTCCGGGCGGGTCACGCTGCGCCTCGGCATGCCGCCCTTTCACGGCGCCGAATTCGCCCGCCAGATCGTCGCCATCGGCTGGCTGAGCCTGCCGGTCGTCGCGCTGACGGCGCTGTTCACGGGGGGCGCCCTCGCGCTCCAGATCTATGCCGGCGGCGCGCGGTTCTCGGCCGAGGCGGTGGTGCCCTCGATCGTCGCCATCGGCATGGTGCGCGAACTCGGGCCCGTGCTCGGGGGCCTCATGGTCGCGGCGCGGGTGGCAAGCTCGATCGCGGCCGAGATCGGCACGATGAAGGTGACCGAGCAGATCGACGCGCTGGTGACGCTCTCGGCCGATCCGCTGCGCTATCTCGCGCTGCCGCGCGTGCTGGCGGCGACGCTGACGGTGCCCGTCCTTGTCGCGGTCGGCGATGTCATCGGCATCATGGGCGGCTGGATCGTGGGGGTGGAGCGGCTGGGCTTCGATCCGACCGGATATCTGCGCGTGACCGTGGAGTTCCTCGAGACGGGCGATGTCGTCTCGGGCCTTGTGAAGGGGGCGGTCTTCGGCTTCATCGTCGCGATTGCCGGCACCTATGCGGGCATGCGCTCGGGCCGCGGGGCGCAGGGCGTGGGGCAGGCGACGAAGGCCGCGGTGGTGGGGGCATCGGTCATGATCCTTGCGGCGAACTATGTCCTGACCGAGGCGTTCTTTTCGGCATGATCGGGGTTTCGGACCTGCACAAGTCGTTCGGGGCCGCGGCGGTGCTGCGCGGGATCGACCTGCAGGCAGCGGCGGGCGAGAACCTCGTGGTGATCGGCCCCTCGGGCAGCGGCAAGTCGGTGCTGCTCAAGTGCATCCTCGGCCTGATCGCGCCCGACGCGGGCGAGGTGCGCTGGAAGGGCGCGGTGCTGTCGCCCGCGACCCGCGCGGATTTCCTTGCCCGCTTCGGCATGCTCTTTCAGGGGGCAGCCCTCTTTGACAGCATGCCGGTCTGGCGCAACGTCGCGTTCCGGCTCCTGAACGGGCGCGGGGCGGCGGGCGTGGCCGAGGCACGCGCGCGCGCCATCGACTGCCTGCAGCGCGTGGGCCTGCCCGGGCGGGTGGCCGATCTCTATCCGGCCGAGCTGTCGGGGGGGATGCAGAAGCGCGTGGGGCTCGCGCGCGCCATCGCGGCGGGGCCGGAGGTGCTTTTCTTCGATGAACCGACGACGGGCCTCGATCCGGTGATGGCGGGGGTGATCGACACGCTCATCCGCGACATCGTGCGGGACTTGGGCGTCTGCGCCATCACCATCACGCATGACATGGCCTCGGTCCGCCGCATCGCCGACCGCGTCGCGCTCTTGCACGAGGGGCGCATCCGCTGGCGGGGCGATGTGGGCGCGCTCGAAACCGACCCCGACCCGGTGCTGCGCCAGTTCGTCGCGGGCAGCCCCGAGGGGCCGATCGGCACGCTCGGCTGAGGGCGGACTTGCGCGCCGCGCCCCGAGGCCGCA
>JBIKVM010000270.1:0-3278 GCA_044356825.1 Limisphaerales bacterium | reverse complement strand
GCCTGGGGTGGGGGTTTCCATCCGGAACGCTGGCACGCCGTCCCGCGCGCAGGCCGGAATTCTGTCCGGCCCGGGCGGGCAGGGGGCGGGCATCCGTTCGCCCGTCGCGGGGCAGGCGCGAAGAACGGCCTTATTCCGCGCCTCGCCCCGGTTGAAGCAGCGCCCGTCCCCCGCTAACAAGGCCGCAGACTGCAAGGAGGAAGCAGCCATGAAACTTTTGCGTCACGGCCCCCCGGGGCACGAGCGGCCCGGCATGCTCGACGCTTCGGGCACCATTCGGGACCTGAGCGGCATCGTGCCCGACATCGCGGGCGAGGTGCTGTCGGATGCGGGCCTTGCCCGGCTCGCCGCCCTCGTGCCGGCCTCGCTGCCGGCCGTTCCCGCGGGAACGCGCATCGGGCCCTGTGTCGCGGGCATCGGCAAGTTCATCTGCATCGGGCTGAACTTCTCGGACCACGCGGCCGAGACGGGCGCGACCGTCCCGCCCGAGCCGATCTTCTTCATGAAGGCGACAAGCGCGGTCTGCGGCCCCGACGACGACGTCTGGATCCCGCGCGGGTCGGTCAAGACCGACTGGGAGGTCGAGTTGGCGGTGGTGATCGGCCGGCGCGCGAAATACGTCTCGCAGGCCGAGGCGCTCTCGTGCATCGCGGGCTATGCCGTCTGCAACGACGTCTCGGAGCGCGCCTATCAGATGGAACGCTCGGGCCAGTGGACCAAGGGCAAGAGCTGCGACCGCTTCGGGCCGATCGGGCCCTGGCTCGTCACCCGCGACGAGGTCGCCGATCCGCAGGACCTGCCCATGTGGCTCAAGGTCAACGGGCAGACGATGCAGAGCGGCTCGACCCGGACGATGGTCTATGGCGTCGCGCATCTGGTCAGCTATCTGTCGGAGTTCTTCACCCTCGAGCCGGGCGACGTGATCTCGACCGGGACGCCGCCGGGCGTCGGGCTCGGGATGAAGCCGCCGCGCTTCCTGCGCGCGGGTGATGTGGTGGAACTCGGGATTGCGGGCCTTGGCACGCAGCGCCAGCATTTCGTCGACGACCCGAGCTGAGGGGATGGTGGGTGATGACGGACTCGAACCGCCGACATTCTCGGTGTAAACGAGACGCTCTACCGACTGAGCTAATCACCCGCCAGCCTTCGCCTAGCAAAGCGCCCCGCCCGGCGCAAGCCGCGCCCCCGAGGTGAACCGATGACCGCGACCGTCTACCTGCTGAACGGCCCGAACCTCAACCTCCTCGGGCAGCGCCAGCCCGAGGTCTACGGGCGCGAGACCCTCGCCGACATCGAGGCGGGGGCGGTCGCGCTCGGGCGCGAGCTTGGCCTTCTGGTCGTGCCGTTCCAGTCGAACCACGAGGGCGCGCTTGTCGATCGGATCCAGCAGGCCCGCGCCGAGGCGGCGGCGATCGTCATCAACCCCGGCGCCTACAGCCACACCTCGGTCGCGATCCTCGATGCGCTGAACGCCTTCGAGGGGCCGGTGATCGAGGTCCACATCTCGAACATTCACCGGCGCGAGGCGTTCCGCCATCATTCCTACGTCTCGGCCCGCGCCGAGGGGGTGATCGCGGGGCTCGGGACCGAGGGCTACCGTGCGGCGCTGCGCCGGATCGCGCAGCTTCTGGCCTAGCGGCCTGGCGGATCGGCGCGCAGCGCCATCACCGCGCCTGCCCCGATGATGAGGGCCATCCCGACAGCCGACATCGGCGCGATGCCGGTGTCCCAGATCAGATAGGTCCAGATCGCGGCCGCGGGCAGCAGCATGTATTCGAACACCGCGACGCGGCTCGCCTCGGCGATCTGATAGGCCCGGACGAGGAGCCCGACCCCGATGAGCGAGGCCACCGCCTGCACGACGGTCCAAAGCACCACCTCGGCCGAGGGCGCCGCGAACCCGCGCATGAGGAAACCCGCCGCCCCCGCCGGCACGTCCGCCACGGGCAGCGCCCAGAGCACGCCGAGGCCCGCGAAGCCCGCGATGCCGAGCGCCCCGAAATAGCCGGCGGTGAGGGTTGCCGTCGCCTCTTCGGGGCACCATTCGCGCGTCGCGATGTTGCCCAGCCCATAGAGCGCCCCCGCCAGCACCGCGACAGGTGCTGCCGCGTTCATCACCGTTGGACCCTCGGGGAAAAGCACGATGAGGACGCCCGCGAACCCCGCAAGCGCCGCCGCGATCCGCACCGGCCCGAGCCGCCTGCCATAGGCAAAGCGCATGATGAGCAGCACGAAGATCGGTGCAGTGAACAGCCCCGCCACCGCCTCGGCGACTGACAGGAACCCCAGGCAGCCGAAATAGATCAGCAGCGCAGATCCGTGTACCGCGCTGCGCGCGATGAACGGACCCCACCGGCGCGGCCTGACGCGCAGCCCGAGGATCCGCGCCGCGATCAGCAGCAGGCCCATGGACAACACGCTGCGCGTGGCGTGGAACTGCCAGAGGTTCGACTGCTCGGCGATGACGCGCACGAAGTTGTCGGCATAGGTCACGAGCGCGGCATAGCCGAGAATTGCCCCCGCCGCGGCGATCGACCTGTTCTGCGTCCCTGTCCCGGACATGCCGCCCCCGAAGCCCCTGAGACCGCTTCAATCCCCTTTCCCGGCCATGCGCAACCGGCGAAAGAGGTTTTCTTGCCGCGCCATCGCCGCTAGCATCGGCCGAAGACGGCGAGGGGCTGAATGAAGATCGCAACCTTCAACATCAACGGCGTCAAGGCGCGGATCGAAGTGCTGTTGCGCTGGCTGGCCGCGACGCGCCCCGATGTCGTCTGCCTGCAGGAGATCAAGTCCGAGGATGCGGGCTTTCCGCGCGGTCCGATCGAGGATCTGGGCTATCGCGTCGAAACGCACGGCCAGAAGGGCTTCAACGGGGTTGCGATTCTCTCCCGCCTGCCGATTTCCGATCTCCACCGCGGTCTGCCGGGCGATCCGGACGACGTGCAGGCCCGCTGGATCGAGGCCACGGTCGAGGGGCGGCAACCCGTCCGCATCGCCTGCCTCTATGCCCCGAACGGCAATCCGGCGCCGGGGCCGAAATATGATTATAAACTGGCCTGGATGGCGCGGATGCACGCCCGTGCCAAAGCCATGCTCGCGGTGGAGGAGCCGACGGTTCTTGCAGGCGATTACAACGTGATCCCGACCGATCTTGATGCTGCGCGCCCGGCTGCGTGGGCCGAGGATGCGCTGGCGCTTGCGCCCTCGCGCGCGGCGCTGCGGCGCATCGCGCATCTGGGTTATGACGATGCGCTGCGCCTGCGGCATCCGGGCGCGGG
>JBIKVM010000079.1:0-11774 GCA_044356825.1 Limisphaerales bacterium | reverse complement strand
ACACCCTCGATCCGGCCTACTTGGGTTTTCTCTCGCGCATCGTCGAGCGCTGCACGGAAACCGCCACGCCGCTGTCGTTTTGCGGCGAGGATGCCGGCCGCCCGCTCGAGGCAGTGGCCTTCGCGGCCCTCGGGGTGAGGACGCTGTCGATGCGGCCGGCCTCGATCGGGCCAGTGAAGGCTGCGCTGCGATCAATCAACCTGATTGAAGCAAAAAGCATCATCGATCGTGCCATCGCAACCGGGGCCTCCAGCGTGCGCCCGGCCCTCGCGCACTGGCTCGAGGCGCAGACCGCTGGCGCACTTCGTTGACATCAAGGCAGAAAATCCCGAAAGTCGTACCGGTGCCCTGTCGCCGAAAGGTCCGCCGCCGTGTTGCGCATCCGCGAAATCCGACTCTCTCGCGGTCTCACGCAGCGCGCGCTGGCTGATCGCGCAGGGGTGTCGCGCTCTCAACTTTGCGAGATCGAGACCGGCAACAAGGCTGCGAATTCGCGCCGGCTCGCCGACATCGCCCGCGCCCTCGACGTCGGGGTCGAGGCGCTGTTTTCACAATCCGATCATGATCTCCAGATCACCGAGATCATGCGCCTTTCGGCAGAACTCTTGCCTCAGGACCGCCGGCTGATCCTCGACCTGGCGCGGCGTCTGGCTGACGGGCAGCCGCTGCAAGACGGCGCGCAAGCCCGAGTAATCGCGCCCGATCAGCCTCGCTGAGCAGCCCGAGCAACGCGCGCAGGGCTTCGAGGTCGCGCAACATCTCAGGCGGCATAACGGGGTCCGCGCCGGGCCCTTCCGCCGGTCGCTGTCGCCCCCGACGCGGAGTTCGCTCATGACGAACGCGCATCCCCGCCCCCCTTGCCTTGCGGCGTTTACATCCTGAATATTTACCAGCATGTCCGCCTTTTTCAGAAGGATCAATCCCGGGTGGCCAACTGAGGTGTCGAAGTTTTCGAACGATCGTCCATTCGTGACGCTCAGCCCGGATGGGCGCCGGATGTCGCGTGGCATCCCGCTCGATCCGCGCGTGCTCGTGATCGTGCCCGACAGCGACGAGCGGCTGAGGATCGAGATGCTTCTGACACTCGCGGGGGCAGAGGTCGTGGTCGGGGCCGCGCCGGCGCCGGCGCGCGCGCACGCCCGCGCCGCAGGTTTCGTGCCCGATGTCATCGTCGCCACCGCCAAATTGCGGATCGCACGCTGGGGCAAGCCGGACGGGGTGCCGGTGATCCGCCTGGCCGAAGCCCGCCCACCCGGAAGACGCCCTGCCCCAGCGACCGTGGAGCGTCCGGTGACGGGCGCGGCCCTGCTGGGCGTGCTCGCGCATGTGCTCGGACAGCGGGCCGCGCAGGCATGCGCAGCGGATTGATCCCGCCCCGCAAACCGGCCTAGAAGGACGCGCAATCCGCGGGGGCCGAGATGGTGCAGTTCACGATCGTCACGCCCATGCGCAACGAGGCGGGGAACATCGCCGCCCTCGTGGCCGGGATCGAGGCTGCCTGCGCGCCGCTCGGCCCGTTCGAACTCGTGATCGTCAACGACGGGTCGGACGACGACACCGAGGCGCGGGCGGTGGCGCTCGGCCGCACGCGGCCCTGGCTCAGGGTGCTGGGCCATCCGCAGGCGGGCGGGCAGTCGGCGGCCGTGCATTCGGGCGTCAACGCCGCGCGGGGCGCGATTGTCGCGACGCTCGACGGCGACGGGCAGAACCCGCCCTCGGAATTGCCCAAGATCCTCGCGCCGCTACTGGCCCCGACGGCCGATCCGCGGCTCGGGCTGGTCGCGGGCCAGCGCGTCGGGCGGCGCGACACCCTCTCGAAGCGGCTGGCGTCGAGGATGGCGAACGCGATCCGGGCCGCGGCGCTCGGGGATTCGACGCGCGACACGGGCTGCGGCCTCAAGGCCTTTCGGCGCGACGCCTATCTGGCGCTTCCCTTCTTCAACCACCAGCACCGCTATCTGCCGGCACTCTTTGCCCGCGACGGCTGGCGCGTCGCGCATGTCGATGTCGCCCATGCCCCGCGCGGGGCCGGGCGGTCGAACTATACCAACCTCGGGCGCGCGCTCGTGGGCATCGCCGACCTCGCGGGGGTTGCGTGGCTCATCAAAAGGCGCAAGAGGGTGCGTGCAGTCGAAATCGCCAGCGGAGGGGCGCGCCGAGATGGCGATTGAAACGGTCTGGTCCTTCCTCGGCGTCGCGGGCTGGGGCGAATTCTGGTGGGTCGTGATCGGCTTTGCCGGGCAACTTCTGTTCACCGCGCGCTTCCTCGTGCAGTGGATCGCCTCGGAGCGCACGCGCAAGTCGGTGATTCCGGTCGCGTTCTGGTATTTCTCGCTCGGCGGGGGGCTCGTGCTCTTCAGCTATGCGGTGCACCGGGGCGATCCGGTCTTCATCCTCGGCCAGAGCATGGGCATCGTGATCTATTCGCGCAACCTCTGGCTCATCCACGCCGAGCGGCGCCGTGGCGCGGCCGAATAGCGCGATCCTCGGCGCGCTCGCGCTCATCCTCGGGCTGACGGCCTGGCGGATCGCGTTTCTGCCCGCGCTCGCGATCGACCTCTTCGTCGATGAGAGCCAGTACTGGCTCTGGGGGCGCGAGCTGACCTTCGGGCATTATTCGAAGCCCCCGATGATCGGCTGGCTGATCCGCGCCTCGACCGAACTCCTTGGCAGCGATGGCGACGTCGCCATCCGCGCCTGGCTGCCGGTGATGCACGCGCTGACGGCCGTGGGCGTCATGTGGCTCGGGGTGCGGCTGGCGGGCCCGGTCACGGGGGCCTGGGCGGGGGTGATCTTTGCCACCTTGCCGGCGGTCGGGCTGGGGTCGATCCTCGTCTCGACCGACACCCCGCTCATGTGCGCGATCGCCTTTGCGCTGGTGTTCTGGCACCGGGCGGCGGCGGGGGGCGGGCGATGGGATGCGGGGCTCTTCGGCCTCTGCCTCGGGCTCGGGATGATGTCGAAGTACGCGCTCATCTTCGCGGCCGCGGGGATGGGGGCGGCGATGCTCGCGCGGGCCGACTGGCGGCTTTCGCGCGCGCAGATCGGGACCGCGGCGGCGGTGGCGCTGGCGGTCTTTGCCCCGAACCTGATCTGGAACGCGCTGATGGGCTTTCCGACCTTCCAGCATACGGCCGAGAATGCCGACTGGCAGGGCTTCGCGCTGAACTGGTCGGGGGCGGCGGTCTTCGTGGCCGCGCAATTCGCGGTCGCGGGGCCGATCGTGTTTGCCGTGCTGCTGGCGGGGCTTGCGAGGCTGACCGTGCGGCGTGGCGGGGCGGAGGGGGGGCTCCTGCTCGTGGCGGCAGCGCCGCTCGCGATCGTGACGGCGCAGGCGCTCGCGTCGCATGCCTATGCGAACTGGGCGGTCGGGGCCTATGTGCCGGGCGCGCTCGCGGTCGCGATCCTCCTCGGGCGGCGGCCCGCGCTGCGGGCCGGGGCGGTGGCCGTGAACCTCGCACTCTGCCTCGCGCTGCCGGTGGCCTTCACCCAGGCCGATGCGATCCGAAGCCCCGACGGGCGGCTCGTGCTGCGGCGCCAGCTCGGCCAGGCCGAGGTCTCGGCGGCCGCGATCGCAGTCGCGCGGGCGGGGATGGATGCGCCCGTCATCGTGGCCTCGGACCGCTCGCTGCTGGCCGATCTCTTCTATCGCACGAAGGCGCGCGGCGGGGCTGGGGATGTCGCGGTCTTTGCCCTGCCCGAGGGGCAGCCGGTGCCGCATCATTACGCGCTGCGCTACGCCCTGCCGGCCGGGATGATCGCCGAGGACGCCCCGGTGCTGTGGTTCGGCCCCGAGAACCAGCCCGTCCCCTGCCCCACGCCCGGCCCGGTGCTGGCACGCTGGGTCGCGGCCGAGGGCGTGCACGGCGGACGGGCGTTTCAAATCGTGGCGGTCGGGGCGGGCTGCCTTGGGGCCGTCGCCCGATAAGCGAGCGGCGCGCCGAGGATCGGCCGCGCCAGCGCCTCGGCCAGGATATAGGTCAGGATCGCGCCGATCAGCACATCCGACAGGAAGTGCCCCCCCATCGCGACGCGCAAGCCCCCGCCCAGAACCGCGACAACCGCGCCCGCCGCCATCAGCGCGACGGCCGCGCCGCGCGGCAGATGGGACGCGATCGCGACGAAGACGAGCGCGGTCGCCATCGACCCCGACCCCTCGCCCGAGACGAACGAGCAATTGTGCGCGCAGCTTCCGGGGATCTGGAAGGGGGGCGTGTAGGGATGGGCGCCGCCGAAGGCCTCGATGCCCGTCGGCCGCTCGCGCCCCCAGTATTCCTTGAGGATGACATTCACGAGGAGGCCGGGACCCAGCAGAAAGAGCGCCGCCGAAAAACCCCAGACCCGCCCCGGGATCGCGCGCAGCACCCGCCCCGCGCGCACCCCCGGCCCGGCGGCGAACCGCGCCCAGATCGCGCCCCCCTTGGCCCCGAGCAGGCGCCCGAGCGGTCCGGGCGCCCAGCCCCGCCGCGACCAGAGAGCGAGCAGCGGCCAGAGCGCCGAGACGAGAACCATCAGGATCGAGAGCCGCCAGAGCGCATGGCGCACCCCCTCGGCCCAGCCGACCCCGATCAGTTCGAAGCCCCGCGCCGGATCGTGAAAGAGGCCCGACACCGCGATGTCAACCGCGGGCGAGAGCAGGAAGAGGATCGTGACGGCCAGGAGCCCGTGGCAGGCCCAGGCGATGCGCCGCGCGGTCGGCATCGGCTCAGGGGCTGGACGGCGGCGCCGAGGGCGTCGCGACGCCGGCGCTGCGCCAGCGCGCCGCCTCGGCGCGGGCGTCGAGCGATTGGGGCGCATAGACTCGGAAATAGACATTGGTGCCCGCCAGACGCTCGAGCAGGCGCGGCCCGTTCGCGGCACGGAAGGCCGCATCCTCGGCCGCAAGCGTGGCGCGAATGTCGGGAGCGGCGATCCGCGCGGCCAGCGCCCGCAGCGCCTGGTCCGATTGCCCGCCGGCCGGGTCGCCGCCGAGGGCGCGCACGCCCGCACCCAACGCATCCACCGCGGCAAGGTTCGTCCCGCCTGGAACGGGTTCAGGGAGCCCCGCGAGGTCTTCGGGGATGACCAGCGGACGTGCTGGCAGAATCGCGAATTCGTCGGGTGCTGACGCCCCCGAGCCGATGTTCATCAGCCTGCCGCCATCCGAGCATCCCGCCAGCGCCATGGCCAGTGCAAGCCATGCCACCCGCCGCCTCATCATAGCCTGTGCCATAGCGCCCCCTTCGACACCATCGTTCTACTCCATGCCCGGGCCGGGGGGAATCCGTTTTTGATCTGCCTCCGACGCCTTCGGTGGCGGCGCGAGCAGCAAGAGCCCGGCAATTCCCGCAAAAATCGCGATGTCGGCCACATTGAAGGCATAGGGGTTGGAAAACCCGCAGCAGGACATGTTGATGAAGTCCGCCACGGCGGCCTCGGGGCGAAGAAGGCGGTCGATGGCATTGCCGATCGCGCCACCTGCGAGCAGCCCCGCCGACGCGGCAATCAGACCCGCCCGCGGTGGCCGGTCGCGCAAGATCCGCGCGGCCCAGCGCCAGACCCAGAGCGTCACAACCAGCGCGATTGCCACGAGGATCCACCGCCCGGCATCCCCCCCCCCCGAGAAGAGCCCGAAATTGATCCCGCGGTTCCATGCCATGCGCAGCACGAGATAGGGGGGGGCCACCTCGATCTCGCCGAGGGTGCGCAGATCCATGATGTCGACGACGGCGATCTTGCTCGCCTGATCGAGCGCGAGGGTCACGGCGGCTATGGCATAGGCGCGGCGCATGTCAGTGCCTGAAATGACGCATGCCGGTCAGCACCATCGCGAGGCCCGCGGCATCGGCGGCCGCGATCACTTCGGCGTCGCGCATCGACCCGCCCGGATGGATGATGGCACGCGCCCCAGCCTCGGCCGCGGCCAGCACGCCGTCAGCGAAGGGAAAGAAGGCGTCCGAGGCCACGACCGAGCCCACCGCCGCCGACTGCCCGAGGCCGAGCCGCGCGCCCATCTCGGCCGCCTTGGCGGCGGCGATGCGCGTGCTGTCGATCCGGCTCATCTGGCCGGCACCCACCCCGACTGTCGCGCCCCCCCGCACATAGACGATCGCATTCGATTTCACATGCTTGGCCACCCGCCAGGCAAAGATGAGATCGGCCATCTCGGCGCCCTCGGGCGCGCGGGCCGTGACGCAGCGCAGATCCGCCGGCAGAACGCGGCCCGCGTCGCGGTCCTGAACAAGGAACCCGCCCGCGATCGTGCGGACCACCCGCCCCGGCGCCGCCGGATCGGGCAGGCCCCCGGTCAGCAGAAGCCGCAGCGCGGGCTTCCTCGCAAAGGCCGCCAGCGCGCCCGCATCGGCGTCGGGCGCGATCACGACTTCGGTGAATATCTCGGTGATGCGCTCGGCCGTGGCGGCATCGAGCGGGCGGTTGAGCGCGACGATGCCCCCGAAGGCCGAGGTCGGATCGCAATCGAAGGCGCGGCCATAGGCCTCGGTCGCGGTCGCGCCCAGCGCCGCGCCGCAGGGGTTGGCGTGCTTGACGATGACGCAGGCGGCGCCCTCGGCCGGGTCGAACTCGGCCACCGCCTCGAAGGCCGCGTCGGCATCGGCGAGGTTGTTGAAGCTCAACTCCTTGCCCTGCACCTGGCGGGCGGTCGCGACCCCCGCCCGGCCGCTGCCGTCGAGATAGAGCGCCGCGCGCTGGTGCGGATTCTCGCCATAGCGCAGCCGCGCGCCGAGGCGGCCCGCCAGCGCGGTGCGGCGCGGGGTCTCGGCGGGGGCCGCCTGCGCCTGCAGCCAGCCCGCGATCGCGGCGTCATAGGCGGCGGTGCGCGCGAATGCCGTGGCGGCGAGGCGGGCGCGCGCCTCGGGCCCCGTCGCGCCGCCGCGGGCATCCATCTCGGCCAGGAGGCCCGCGTAATCCTCGGGGTCGGTCAGCACCGCGACGAAGCGGTGGTTCTTGGCGGCCGCGCGGATCATCGCGGGGCCGCCCACGTCGATCATCTCGGTCGTCTCGGCGGGCTCGGCGCCACGCGCGAGGGCCGCCTCGAACGGATAGAGGTTCACGACCAGAAGGTCGATCGGGCCGATCCCGTGCGCGGCCATCGCGGCCAGATGCTCGGCATCGTCGCGCAGCGCCAGGAGGCCGCCATGCACGCCCGGGTGCAGCGTCTTGACGCGCCCGCCCATCATCTCGGGCCAGCCGGTCAGTTCGGCCACGTCGCGCACCGTCACGCCAGCCGCCCTGAGCGCCGCCGCCGTCCCGCCGGTCGAGACGATCTCGACCCCGCGCGCGGCAAGGGCGCGGCCGAGATCGGCAAGCCCCGTCTTGTCCGAGACCGAGATGAGGGCGCGGCCGATGTGCACGTGCTCGGGCATGGAGCCGCTCCGCAGGGGCAGATGGGGTTACATCGCGGTGCGCGCCGCCGAGGTCAAGGGGTGGTGTCGGGCCCCCGGCGCAGGCGCGCGACGAAGAAGCCGTCGATCCCGCCCCGCGCGGCCCAGTGGTGGGGCCAGATCCGCAGGAAGCCCTCGGGCGTCGCGGCCTCGGGCAGGCCGGGGGGCGGCGCGATCGGCTCGACCGCGAAGGGCGCGCAGGCCCCGGCCCGGGCGCGCGCCAGGGCGGCCGCGATCTGCGCCTCGCCCTCTTCGGGCAGGAGCGAGCAGGTCGCATAGACGACAACCCCGCCCGGCACCGCGAGGCCGAGCGCCCGGTCGATCAGCGCGGCCTGAAGGGTCGTCAGGGCCGCGAGGTCGGCCTCTTGCCGGATCAGCGGCAGTTCGGGGTGGCGGCGGATTGTCCCCGTCGCGGTGCAGGGCGCATCGAGCAGCACGGCGTCTGCCCGCGGCAGATCGGCCGTCAGCGCATCCGCCGTCACGCACCGCGCGCGCAACCCGGTTCGCGCGAGGTTCTCGGCCAGCCGCGCCATCCGCCGGGCCGAGGGATCGACCGCCACCACCCGCGCGCCCGCCGCCGCAAGCTGCATGGTCTTGCCGCCCGGTGCCGCGCAGAGGTCGAGGACATCGCGCCCCGCCACGGGCCCGAGCGCCCCCGCCACCGCCGCCGCGCCCGCATCCTGCACCCACCAGGCGCCCTCGGCATAGCCGGGCAGCGCCGAGACCTGCCCCGCCCGGTTGAGCCGCAGCCCGCCCGTCGGCCGAACCTCGGCCCCCGTCGCCTTTGCCCATGCCGCCGCCGTCCCCGGGTCGCGCAGCGTCAGGTCGAGCGGCACCTCGGGTTGCGCGAACACGGCCTCGGTCGCCCCGACCGGCCCCGCGCCAAATCGCGCCACCAGCCGCGCGCGCATCCAGCCGGGCAGCTCGGGCGGGGGGGGCACGGGCACCGGGCCCGCGGCCACGCGCCGCAGCACGGCATTGACGAACCCCGCCTTGGCCGCCCCGCCCGGCAGCGTGCGCGCCAGATCGACGGCCGCCGCCACCGCGCCATGCGCGCCTGCGGGCGAGGCCAGCACCTCGGAGGCACCGAGCAGCAGCAGCGCGCGCAACGCCGGATCGGGCCTGCGCGCGAGATGGGGGGCAAGCGCGGCCTCGGCCGCCGCCATCCCCCGCAGCGCCGCGATCGCCAGCCGCTGCGCCCGCGCCCGCCCCGCCGGGTCGAGCGCCCCGAGCACCCCCGCCGCCACCTGATCGCCGATCGCCGCGCGCCCCTCGAGCACGCCCCGGATGATGCCAAGCGCACCGCCCCGCACCGCGTCGTTCCCGCGCACGGGACCGCGCCCGCTCTCTTGCCTTGCTCCGACCATCTCTGCGCCCTATCACGCAGCCAGGGTCCCTGCCAGAGAGCGGCGCAGGGCATGCAAGAGGATCGACCGTTGCCCGACCCCGGAGCGAAACCCGCAGCCCTAGCGCCCGATTCCCTGCCACCCGAGGCCCAGCGGGCCCTCGCCGAGGCCGAGGCGCGCCGCGCCGCCCGCGCAGCCCTGCCGCCCGCACCCGCCGAACTCGGCGGCCGCGACGGCCCCGACCCTGCACGCTATGGCGATTGGGAACGCAAGGGACTCGCGATCGACTTCTGACGCCTCAGGGCGGCGCGGCCTTCCACGGGTGGTCGGCGGGCAGGTTCCCCTGCAATCCCCATTTCCACGCGAGATACCCCTCGAGCCGCTGGCGGTCGCCCTCATCCGCCAGCGTGTTCGCCACCACCACCTCGGCGATGCGGCCCTGATGCATGCCCGACCAGAAGCCCGCTGCGCCGATCCCGAACCAGGTGAAGTTGCGGAAGCCGTCGTAGTCTCCACCTCCGGCAGCGGACCTGAATGTCAGCGTCGCAACGGCGCCATCGACCGCATAGACGGTGTTGGGCAGGATCATGTTGCCAACACGTGTGTCCGCGATCAGCGTGAAGAGCTTCGGCCCCGCCGAGGTCGGGACCGAGGAGTCGATGGAGTTGCTGCTTGCGTAGAAGCCGTAGCGCGAACCTGC
Organism: Limisphaerales bacterium; assembly: GCA_044356825.1. Taxonomy (GTDB): domain Bacteria; phylum Pseudomonadota; class Alphaproteobacteria; order Rhodobacterales; family Rhodobacteraceae; genus JAUREX01. Next base: position 2,346 of record JBIKVM010000079.1, on the reverse strand, counting down.
GGTGTTCCAGGTGTTCTGTTCGATGTAGAAGTTATTGCAGCAGGTGGTGGCAGGCGCGAACTCGAACAGTTGCCGCCTGCTCGTCGTGTCCGCAAACGTCGCGACGATCCCGACCGTGATCAGGTCCGAGGTCGCGAAGATGCCCGGTGAGCCGGTGAGGAAGTCGCCGCCGTCGAAGGCAAGCGCCGGCGCCCCGCCGATGCCGTTCAGGATCAGGGTCGGGCGGTTCGCGGCCGTTCCCTGTCCGACCGACCGCCCCGCGCCGGACTTGTCGGCCCAGGCCGCCACCGCCCCGCCCGTCTGCCCGCCCTCCGAGAGCCCCTCCGCCACCCCGTCGCCGTCGAGGTCCGCCCCGTCGAGCCAGAGCGCCAGCGCCGGCAAGAGCGCCGGGCTCCAGGGCATGAATTTCGCCACCGTCGCCGTCCGCGCCGCGCCCGTCCCGGCGGGGGTGGTGAGGGTGACGCTCAGCGTCAGCGTGCCGTCGGCGAGCGCCGAGAGGTCGAGGTCCGTGACGGGGTGGGGGCTTGCAGCGATGGTGCCGGAGCCGGAGAGGGTGCCGCCGCCGTCGCTGGTGATCTGCCAGGCGAAGGTGGCGCCGGGGGGCGGCTTGGTGATCTGGAAGGCGGCGCTGGCGGCGTTGGCCGAGGTGACCGGGTCGGTCGTCCAGGCGGCGCGGTAGGTCTGGACCTTCACCCCCGAGAGGTCCGGCGGGGTGAAGGTGAGCGTCAGCGGATTCCCCGCCACGTCGCGGATGGCGCCGCCCGCGAGGTCGATCTCGCCCGCCGCGATGATCCCCGAGGGCGCGAAATCCCCCGCCACGACGCCATAGGCGAACTCCAGAACCTGCGTCCCCGACCCGCCGCGATAGGTCGCGGCCCGGCTCTCTCCCCCGCCAAAATCGAGCCAGACGCGCGGCACGCCCCCGGAGGTGTCCACCACCACCGCCTTCGAGGTCCCGATCGAGAACCCGAGCGGCTTCGCCCCGGCGAGCGCGGGTAGGAGGAGAAGGAGGGCGAGGAGGACGGCGTGAATCGCAGATCTGTGCGGCGATTGGGGGCCAAAAGAGCACATCGTTAACTCACCCTTCGGACGCAGCGGAGGAGAAGGCTGGTGTGCTTGAAGCCGTTGCCTTGATGATTTGAGAAATGCTGCCTCCGAGCCTCTGCACCTGTGGCTTGCGAAGAGGACCAGTACCAATCGCTGGCAAAGCCCCCAATGGCAGTACGGTTGATGTACAGTACGATCATCTCGTCCCTCGCGGGCAGATACCAGTCCGTCCGGCTGTTCAGCTCCATGTGGTGGCAATAAGCTGCAGCGGGGTTTTGGCGCTGGGCATCGATCATAAGCTGATTTGTGTTCAACCTGCCGTCGGTCAGCGAAGTAGCCCCTTCATCTGCGCCTTGGCTGTTGGTGGACCACTGCTTCGTGAGGCTGTCGGTCGCTCCCGTGCATGTTGGCGTGAATGCCGCGCTGGCCTTTGTGCTATTTGTGCCGCCCGGCTCATGCCCGCAGCCCGCGATGTGCGTGATCAGGTAGGTTCCACTCAGGCTTCCGGCATAGATCGAGCCGTCCGCGCAGGCGGCGCCGGGGCTCGCGCTTGCGAGCAGGGCAGGGTCGTCGCACCAGTCGGTGGCCTTGGCGACCGTCGCCGTCCGCGCCGCGCCCGTGCCGGCGGGGGTGGTGAGGGTGACGGTGAGCGTCAGCGTGCCGTCGGCCAGCGCGCTCAGGTCGAGGCCCGTGACGGGGTGGGGGCTCGCGGCGATGGTGCCGGAGCCGGAGAGGGTGCCGCCGCCGTCGCTGGTGATCTGCCAGGCGAAGGTCGCGCCGGGCGGGGGCTTGGTGATCTGGAAGGCGGCGCTGGCGGCGTTGGCGGCGGTGACCGGGTCGGTCGTCCAGGCGGCGCGGTAGGTCTGGACCTTCACCCCCGAGAGGTCCGGCGGCGTGAAGCTCAGCGTCAGCGGGTTCCCGGCGGCATCCCGGATGGACCCGCCGGCGAGGTCGATCTCGCCCGCCGCGATGATCCCCGAGGGCGCGAAATCCCCCGCCACGACGTCATAGGCGAACTCCAGCACCTGCGTCCCCGACCCGCCGCGATAGGTCGCGGCCCGGCTCTCTCCACCGCCAAAATCGAGCCAGACGCGCGGCACGCCCCCGGAGGTGTCCACCACCACCGCCTTCGACGTCGCCACCGTTAACCCAAGCGGCGCCGCCCCGGCCAAGGCGGGCAGGAGCAGGAGGAGGAACAGCAGCACGGCGCGCATGAGAGACCCCGGCAGGACCGATGCTGACCCTCGCAGCCGGAGGTTAAGGCAGGGTTAGGGCGGATTGACCCGCCGCGCCCCCCTC
>JBIKVM010000078.1:0-11870 GCA_044356825.1 Limisphaerales bacterium | reverse complement strand
GGGCATAAAGCGCCGCCATCTCGGGGTATTCCTGCAAGGCCTGGCTCAGCGGCTGGAAGGCCAAGCCGGCCGCGGTCGCGGCGAGGTTGATGCGCAGCCAGTCTGCCCCGCTTGCGATCTGGTCGGTGCGGCTGTTGGCGTCGGTCACGAGCCAGACATGGCCCATGGCAGTATCGGCATTGGCAAAGACGGAATCGATCCCCGCCTGATAGGCCTGCGAGGAGGGATCGAGCGCCACCTCGCGGGTGAAGAGCCCCGTGGCCGACATCAGTTCGAACATCGGCCCGCTGAAGTCGATGCCGTCGGGGTTCGCATCGACCTCGGCGCGGCCGATGCGGAAGAGGTCGACGGACTCGCGGTAGGTGTGCGGCGTCTCGATCTCGATGCGCAGCGCCTCGCGCGTCAGGTCGCGCCAGTCCGCGACCTCGGCGGGCTCGATCGTGCCGCCGAACCGGCCGTGCCGCGCCACGTCGAGCCGCGCGAGGATGTCGGCCGCAAGCGTGCGGCCCGTGTCATAGGGTTCCTTGTTCGACCGGCGGTCGAGCACATGGGCAAAGAGCGGGTCGGGCTCGACCGAGGCATCCGGGGTGAAGACCGCGCGCGCGACGGGCCGGGCATCGAGTGCGGCCGCATCCTCGCCCTCAGGGAAGGGCGTGATCGTGACGCGCTGGCCGTCATGGCTCGCGGCCATCCGCATGAGCTCGAGAAAACAGCCAAGCCCGATGGTGATCTGGCGGCTGAAGGGGTCGGTATGGGGCAGGAGGCGCGCGGTATCGACCAGGAGTGTCACGACACCCTCCTCGCGCAGGTCCGCAAGCCAGGGCTGGCGGTTGTGCGGGTTGGGTGCGAGCAGCGCGAAGCTGAGCGCGCGCCGGCGCGGATCCTCGCCCTGTCCGGCGGCGGCCCAGGGCAGGGTGGCGGTGCGTGGTTCTCGGGTTGCGATCACGCCGAGCGTTGCAGTCGCGGCTAGGATCGTGCCCCCACCGACGATGGCGAGGGTCTGGCGACGGGACAGGGACATGGCGGCCTCCACATGATGCGATATCGAACAACATAGTACGATATCGCATCATGTACAATCCGTCTGCCTCGCGCTCAACCGCCCCCTTGGCGGCGGGCGCGCTGGCGGACGAACCATTCGACACGCTTTTTCAACTCCCGCTCGAACCCGCGGTCGACGGGGGTATAGAAGACGGGGCGGCGCATGCCGTCGGGGAAATAGTCCTGCCCCGAAAAGCCGTCCTCGGCGTCGTGGTCATAGAGGTATCCCGCGCCGTAGCCCTGATCCTTCATCATCCTGGTCGGTGCGTTCAGGATGTGCTTGGGCGGCGGGGCCGACCCCGACCGGCGCGCCTCGGCCCGGGCGGCCTTGTAGGCGACATAGGCCGCGTTCGACTTCGGCGCGAGCGCGAGATAGACGACCGCCTGCGCCAGCGCGAGTTCCCCCTCGGGCGATCCGAGCCTCTCGTAGACCTCCCAGGCGTGCAGGCAGTGGGCCTGCGCGGCGGGGTCGGCGAGGCCCACATCCTCGACCGCCATCCGCGTGATCCGCCGCGCGAGAAAGCGCGGATCCTCGCCCCCCTCGAGCATCCGCGCGAGCCAATAGAGCGCCGCGTCCGGGTCCGAGCCGCGCACCGCCTTGTGCAGCGCGGAAATCAGGTTGTAGTGCCCCTCGCCCGACTTGTCATAGACGGCCGCCCGCCGCATCAGGCGCCGGCCAAGCTCTTCGGGCCCGATCGGGGCGGCGAGGCGCCAGCCCGCCACCTGCTCGACCAGATTGAGAAGCGCGCGCCCGTCGCCGTCGGCCATCGCCACCAGCGCCTCGCGTGCCGGCGCATCGAGCGGCAGCCGAAGCCCAAGCGCCCCCTCGGCCCGCGCGACGAGGGCCGCGAGATCATCCTCGGCCAGACGGTCGAGCACCACGACCTGCGCCCGCGACAGCAGGGCCGCGTTCAGTTCGAACGAGGGGTTCTCGGTCGTGGCGCCGACGAGGGTGATGATCCCCTCCTCCATCAGCGGCAGGAAGGCGTCCTGCTGGGCCTTGTTGAAGCGGTGGATCTCATCGACGAACAGAAGCGTCCCCTGCCCGCCGGCGTGGCGGGCGCGCGCGGCTTCGAACACCTTGCGCAATTCGGGCACGCCCGAAAAGATCGCGCTGATCTGGACGAAGGCGAGATCGGTCTCGGCCGCGATCAGGCGCGCGATCGTCGTCTTGCCGACGCCGGGCGGCCCCCAGAGGATGACCGACCCCATCCGCCCCGAGGCGACCATCGCCCCGATCGGACCGTCGGGGGCCAGCGCGCGCGACTGGCCCACCACATCGGCAAGTTGCGCCGGCCGCAGCCGGTCGGCGAGCGGGCGGGGGCCCGCGGGCGCGCCCGGGTCGCGTTCGGGTGCGGGATCGAAAAGGTCGGTCATATCCGCCCTTCTAGCCGCTTCGGTGGCGCGCGCAAAGCACCAGCAAGATCTCGGTACCGGTGACGGCACGCCTTGTGTGAACCAAGAGATGGGCCATACTTGCGGCAGTTTCGTCCAGAAGGAGATTGTCACATGCTTCGCAGAACCGTCCTTGGCCTTGCCGGCGCCGTTGCGACGCTCGCGCTCGCCGGACCAGCCGCCGCGCAGGATATCGTCGCTGCCCTCGCGGCGACGGGCACGCACCAGCGCCTTGTGCAGGCGATCGATGTGGCAGGCCTCGCGCCCGCTCTGCAGGGCGAGGGGCCCTTCACCATCTTCGCCCCGAACGAGACCGCGTTCGGCAAGATCGAGGAGGGCGGGGAACTCGAGCAGCTTCTCGCCGATGCCGCGCGCCTCTCGGCGACGCTCGGGTTCCATGTGGTCGAAGGCAAGCTCCTGGCCGCCAACCTGACCGAAGGCATGACCCTCAGGACCCTGCAGGGCGGCACGATTACGATCACGCTTGCCGGCGGGCCAAAGGTGAACGGCGCGAGCATCGTCAAGACCGACATCGAAGCCTCGAACGGGGTGGTGCATGTCATCGACACGATCCTCGACCCCTGGCGCTGACGGCGGGCGCGCGAAAGCCTTTGACACGACCCGCGGCCTGTGGCATCGCGCCCCATCCGACGCATCCATTCGAGGATCATCGCCATGCCCAAGCAAGAGTGGGGCACGAAGCGCGTCTGCCCGACAACCGGCAAGCGTTTCTACGACCTGAACCGCACACCCGTCGTCAGCCCGTATACCGGAGAGGTTGTCGATCTCGACTCGATCCGCCGCCGGGTGACCGGTGCGGTGCCCGAGAAGGAGATCAAGGCCGCTGGCCTTGTCGACGAGGATCTCGAGGACGATCTCATCGAGGGCGGGGTCGCGGACGATACGGAACTCGATGACGAACTGCTCGAGGACGATGGCGAGGAGAGCGTCTCGCTCGACGATCTCGCCGATGTCGCGGGCGGCGACGAGGAAGCCTGACCGCAATCGGGGCTTGCGCTGATCCGCGCGTCCGTCTAGACGACGCTTGTCGGACGCCAGCGCCCGGCAGACCTCCGGTGGGGCCATAGCTCAGTTGGGAGAGCGCTTGAATGGCATTCAAGAGGTCAGCGGTTCGATCCCGCTTGGCTCCACCAAATTCCCTCACGCAGCCCGGAACGATCCCCTTCCAATCGGCCAGAGGTTGACGGCTGCCCCGATGCGGTGCACGTGATCTGGGGTCCGGGGCCCTGTCCGTGCCCCGCCGGATCGCAAGGGGGCGACGATGTTTGATGAGATCTCCCGCCACGCCGTCGTGCCCGTCATCGCGCTTGACGATGCCGCCGCAGCCTTGCCGCTCGCGGATGCGCTGATCGCTGGCGGCTTGCCGGTGGCAGAGATCACCTTCCGAACGGCCGCGGCGCGTGACACCATCGCGGCCATCGCGACGCACCGCCCCGAGTTGCTCGTGGGCGCGGGGACAGTTCTTGACGAGGCCCAGGTCGACGCGGCGCGCGATGCAGGGGCGCGCTTCGCGCTCTCGCCGGGCATCGACGAGCCGGTGCTTGCCCATGCGCGGCGGCGGGGTCTGCCCTTTGCGCCGGGAATCATGACCCCGACAGACATCCAGCGTGCGTTGCGGCACGGCTGCGCGATGGTGAAGTTCTTCCCAGCCGTGGCGGCGGGGGGGCCTGCGATGCTGCGCGCGATCGCGGCCCCCTATGCCCACACGGGCCTCGGCTTCAACCCGACCGGCGGGGTGACGCCCGAGAACCTCGGCGATTGGCTCGCGATCCCCGAGGTGCGCGCCGTGGGCGGCACCTGGATTGCCACGCGCGCCGACATTGCCGCCGGGCGGTGGGAGCGCATCGCGGACAACGCCCGCGCCGCGGTGCGGCGCGTGGCCGAGATTCGCGCCGCGCGCTGACGTCCGCCCGCCGTGCAGGACGGCAGGCGGTGCGCCCCCTACTGTCCGAACTGCGAGACGTCGACCCCGTTTACCCGGACCGCCATGTCGGGCGTGATCTCGATGTCGTAAAAGAGCGCGCCGGCCGGACCGTTCGGGGCGGGCTTGCCAAGCCCCTGCAGGAAGATGAGCCCCGCGGCCTCGTCTGGCCCGAACGTTGCCCCGAGCGCGCCGGACTGGGCATCCGCGATCATCGTGTCGAGGCCGCGCAGCGTCAACTCGAAGCGCCCCTCGGGTGCCAGAAGCCCCGCCATCGCCAGCCGTCCACGGGTTGTCATGCCGAAGGCGGGGGTATCGACATCGAGGCTGTCGATGCGGATCGCGGGGCTTGATTCCATCAACGCGCCAAGCGCCATCTGCCCCATGAGCGCCTGCTGCTCGGGATCGGTCGGATCGAGGCCCACCTGCGAGGCGAGGATCGCGCGCAGCGGAAAGTTCTCGAAGGTCAGGCCAAGGTCGATCCCGCCCGAGCGCAGCCCCTCGGGAATGTCGGGATCGTTGATGTCAAGCCCTCCGAGCGCGGCGCCGATCGAGAGTTCGGTCAACTCGTCTTTCGTGACGGTGCCGATGTCAAAGCGTGCGCTCCCGAGCCTGATCGGCGCGCCGGTGTCATCGATTCCGTCGATTCCCTCAATGAAGACGGAAACCTCGGTTGCTCCCCATTCGGCCGAGAGTATCGCGGCGAGCGCCGTGTCGAACACCGCGGACGGATCGTCCGGATCGACCGACTGAAGCGCCTCGTTGAGCGCGTTCACGGCGCCAAGATCTGCCCCCTCGGAGCGGGTCTCGAAGCCGAACCGCGTGATGCGCAGCCGCCCGGCCTCGCTGTCGACGGCGATGTCGTTCATCTCGAACAGGCCGGGCCCGCCATAGCGCCCGTTCGCATCCGCCACGAGGTCGGACGACAGGCGCATCCGGCCGATCGAGAACGACGACGGATCGTCAACCGCGCGGAGGGCGATTTCGCGCACGTCGATGTCCGTCCCCGTGATGGCCTGCAGGGCCTCGTCATGGCGCCATGTGATCCGTGCGTCGGCCCACACGATCTCTCCGACCTGGGCGCCATTCTCGGTCACGGCGATGCGCGGGGGCGCGATCAGTTCCCATGCGGTCTCATTGCCCGATCCGGGTTCGGCGTTCAGCACGACGGTGCCGAACTCGAGCCGAATGTCCTCAAGGTCGAGCACGAGGTCCGGAAACTCGATCCGCGTGCCCGCGCCGGACTCCAGCGCAGCCACGGGTCGCGACGTCTCGAGCAGGACGGGGCTGCCGGCTTCGACCTCGATGGCCTGCCGCGCCTCTTCGATGCTGGCGAGAACGGCGCGGCCCCGGGCTTCGGCCGCGCTGCCGGCAACGGCTTCGAGCGGCAGGGACCGGTCCACCGGCGGCGCCGCCTCGGGGGTCGGTGCAGCGATTCCTCCCGTGCCTGCCGCGCCGGCCGTGATATCGACCTCCGCCGTGGTGATGGTGGCTTCGATGACACCGACCCAGACGGAATAGGTTCCCGCCATTGCCTTGGGAATGTCGACCGCAGGGTTCAGGCCATCGCTGTCGTCGTTGCAGATCGCGGAGCCGTCGGGGCGCAGGACCAGAAGGGTCGTATCCGACCCCGATCGTACCCCCACCCGCAGTTGCGTTACCGGCCCGTCGAGCGTCAGCGTGAGGTCGGGTTGGGCGGCGTTGATATATCCGATGCACCCGGCACCGTACACCGACGCGTCATCCGCCCCACCCGCGTCGAGCGGAACGGTCGCGATTGGGCCCGCGCTGCCTGCCGCGATCGCGATGTCACCATAGAGTGCTTCGGCGGTCTGTGCCAAAACGGGCGCAGCGACGATCCACGCACCGACAGTTGTTGCCAAGCAGAGCGCCGAGGTCTGGCGGAAGCGTGCCCAATTCATGTCTGGAAACCTCTTGAGGGTTCGATCACCCTGATGGGCGCCCTGCGCGCTGTCAAGCCTGCCCCAGCAGCCTGTCGGCGACATGGCGCGCGATCGGCAGCGATGCCGTCGCGGCGGGCGAGGGGGCGTTGCACACATGCAGGCTGCGCCGCGTCTCGACGAAGAGGAAATCGTCGAGGATCCGCCCGTCGCGCCCGACCGCCTGCGCCCGGATGCCGGGGCGATAGGGCACGAGATCGTCGATCCCGATCCGCGGGCAATAGCGGCGCACCTTGGCCAGATAGGCGGCATTGGAGAGCGATCCGCGCGCCTCGTCGATCGCTGCCCGCCCGTGCCGCGCCAGAAGCCGCCAGAACCCGCCATAGCCGAGGCTTTCGGCAAGGTCGCGCGCCGAGATCTCGCGCCCGTAGCCCTCGCGCGCGGCCGCGAGCACGGCATTGGGCCCGACCGTGAGCCCCCCGTCGAGCTTGCGCGTGAGGTGGACGCCCAGAAAGGGGCGCTCGGGGTCGGGAACCGGATAGATCAGTCGGCGCACGAGGTCGGGGGGCTGGTTGCGGATGCGGTAGTATTCGCCGCGAAAGGGGATGATGCGGAAATCGACCTCGGCACCGAAGGCGCGCGCCATATGGTTGGCATGGAGCCCCGCGCAGACGACGACCCGCCCGGCCTCGATCCGCCCCCCGTCGGCAAGCCGAAGGCCGACCGCCTGCGCCCCCTCGGTCGCGCCCGTCACGGCGGTGCCGAAGCGGAACTCGGCGCCCCGGTCGGCCAGGATGCGCGCCATGCGCCGCGCCACCGCCCCGTAATCGACGATCCCGGTCGAGGGCGACCACAGCGCCGCCTCGGCCGCGATCGCGGGCTCGAGTGCGCGGGCCTCGGCGCCCGTCAGGGGTTCGACCTCGACCCCGTTCTCGGCCGCCCGCCGCGCGAGCGCCGCAAGCCGCGCGGCCTCGGGCGCATCGACCGCGACGATGAGCTTGCCGCAGCGTTCCCACGCGATCCCCTCGGCCGTGCAGAAATCGGCCATCTCGGTCTTGCCCTCGCGGCAGAAGCGGGCACGCGCGCTGCCGGGGGTGTAATAGACGCCCGCGTGGATCACGCCCGAATTGCGGCCCGTCTGGTGCAGGGCGGGCTCGGCTTCCTTCTCGATCACGACGAGGCGCGCGGCGGGCGCGCGCCGCTGCAATTCGAGCGCGGTCGCAAGGCCCACGATGCCCGCGCCGATGACGGCGAAATCGGTCGTCGCGCTCATGCGCTGAGGCCAATGCGGGCGCGGATCGCGCCGTCGCGGAGCACCACCTCGGCGCCGCGAAATTCGTCCGCCTCGGGCCCGCACATCCACAAAAGTGCGCGCGCCGGCCATTCGGGCGGCACATGCACCGACCAGTCGAGCTGGCTGATCGGGTTCATCCCGCTCGCGCGGATGGCGCGCTGCATCTCGGTCGCGACCGTCCCGGGCGAGAGGCTGAGGACGCGCACCCCCGCCGCCCCGGCCTCGAGGTGGGCGGCGCGCGTCAGCATGAAGGCCCCGGCCTTGGCCGCGCAATAGCTGCTCCAGCCCTCGCGCGGGTCGTGGGCGGCGCCCGAGCCGACAGTCAGGATCGTGCCGCGACCGCGCGCGATCATTCCGGGCAGCACCGCGCGCATCCCGTGAAAGACGCCCTTGAGCGTGATGTCGATGGCCCTGCCCCACGCCTCGGGGTCGGCCTCGGTCATGCGCGCGATGGGCTCGATCACGCCCGCGTTGTTGATCAGCACCGCGACCGGGCCAAAGGCGCCCTCGGCCGCGCCGATCGCGGCGCCAAGGGCGCGCGCGTCCGCCACATCCGCCACGGCCGCCCGCGCCCGGGGGCCGATTTCGGCGGCAAGCTCCGCAATCGCGGCCCGGCTGCGCGCGATCAGGGTCACCCGCGCGCCCGCCTCGGCGAAGGTGTGCGCCGCCGCCGCGCCGATTCCGCGGCTCGCGCCGGTGATGACGACATGGGCATCCTTGACCATCGGGTTTTCCTTTCGCATCTGAGCCCCATCTAATCCCCACGGCGGGCGATGGACCAGACCCCGCGCGGCGCCACCATCGAGGAAGGAAGGACACCCCATGGCCCACGATCTTGAAGGATTGACGGCGGCGATGCTTCAGGCCGCGCGGCGTGCCGGGGCGGATGCGGCCGATGCGCTGGCCGTCGCGGGGTCTTCCGTCTCGGTCGAGGTGCGGGGCGGGCGGCTCGAACATGCCGAGCGCGCGGACGGCGTTGATCTTGGGTTGCGGGTGCTGATCGGGCGGCGGCAGGCCTGCGTGTCGGCCTCGGACACCTCGGCGCGCACCATCGCCGAGATGGCCGAGCGCGCGGTGGCGATGGCGCGCGAGGCGCCCGAGGATCCGACGGCGGGCCTTGCCGATCCGGCCGAACTTGCCACCCTGCGCGAGGGCGCGACGCTTCAGCCCTGCGACCCCGCCCCCGAACCGGCGCCCGCCGATCTGCAGCGCGACGCCGCCGAGGCCGAGGCGGCGGCGCTTGCGATCGCGGGCATCTCGCAGGTCGATGGCGCGCATGCGGGCTATGGGCTGCGCCACGCGCACATGGCCGCGACCAACGGCTTCGCGGCCGGCCTCAGCCGCAGCAGCCGCTCGGTCTCCTGCACCGCGATCACAGGCGAGGGGACGGGGATGGAGCGCGACTGGGCGGGCGAATCGCGCGTCTGGCAGGCCGACCTGCCCACCCCGGCCGAGGTCGGGCGCCTTGCGGCCGAGCGCACGCTCGCGCGTGCCGGCGCCCGCCGCCCGCCGACCGGGGCATTCCCCGTCATCTTCGATGAGCGCGTGGCATCCTCGCTGATCGGCCACCTTGTCGGCGCGGCGAACGGCGGGGCGGTGGCGCGCGGGGCAAGCTGGCTGCGCGACGCGCTGGGCACGCAGGTGCTGCCGCGCGGCCTCTCGCTGCGCGAGGATCCGCACCGGCCGCGCATGTCCTCCTCGCGGCTGTGGGATGCCGAGGGGCTCGCGACGCGGCCGCGCGACATCGTGGCGGACGGGATTCTGATGTCCTACGTCCTCGACCTCGCGACGGCGCGCAAGCTCGGGATGCAGAGCACCGCCAACGCCGGGCGCGGCACCTCGGGCCCGCCGAGCCCGGGGACGACGAACCTCGACCTGACGCAAGGCAGCGCGGATCGCGCGGCGCTGGCGCGGATGATGGGGCGGGGGCTGATCGTCACGGGGCTGATCGGATCGACGATCAACCCCACCACGGGCGATTACTCGCGCGGGGCGAGCGGCCTCTGGGTCGAGGGCGGCGAGGTCGTGCACGCCGTCAACGGGTGCACCATCGCGGGCAACCTGCGCGAGTTCCTGCCGCGAATCATCCCCGCCAACGATGCGCGGATGCACCTCTCGATCCGGGTCCCGAGCCTTCTGGTTGAGGGGCTAATGCTCGCGGGCGACTGAAACGGCGCGCCAGAGGGGAGAAATAATCTATTCCTGCGCGTAATCTCGTTTGACTTTCTACCCATGATGGAGCCACATCGGCGATGGCGTCGGGAGGCGGCGCGGCCGTTCATCCTTCGCTAAGCCGTTCGGGGGCACGGTCGCGCGTGGCCCGGTGCCATGCATGTTTCCCTTGCTCGCGGCACCATGGCGCGGATTGCCTATCTTCTGCTTTGCCACCGCAACCCCGAAGGCATCGTCGCGCAGGCGCGGCTGCTGGCGGGGCAGGGGGATTTCGTCGCGATTCATTACGATGCCGGTTCGTCGCGTGGCGATTACGCCGCGCTGCGGGCGGGTCTTGAGGGCGTCGCGGGCGTGACCTTCGCCGCCCGCCGCCACCGCTGCGGCTGGGGCAGTTGGAGCCTTGTCGCAGCGACGCTCGAAACCGCGAAGACCGCCATCGCGGCCTTTCCCGAGGCCACGCATTTCTTCCTCATCTCGGGCGATTGCTGGCCGATCAAGCCCGCCGCTCTGATCCGCGCCCGGCTCGATGCCGACGGCCGCGACCGGATCGAATGCGCCGACTTCCTGACTTCAGGCTGGATCCGCACCGGGCTGGTCGAGGAGCGTCTCGTCTTTCGCCACCCCTTCAACGAACGCACGCAGCGCCGCCTCTTCTACGGTGCACTCTGGGTGCAGCGCCGTCTCGGGCTGCGGCGCGCCATGCCCGCGCGGATGCGCATCCGGGTCGGCTCGCAGTGGTGGTGCCTGCGGCGCGCCACGCTCGAGCGGGTGCTGGCCTTCATCCGCGCGCGGCGCGACGTCTTGCGGTTCTTCCGCACGACCTGGATCCCGGACGAGACATTTTTTCAGACCCTCGTGCATCACCTTGTACCTGAAGTGGAAATCGACCGCCGTCCACCGACTTTTCTCGATTTCACCGACTACGGGATGCCCGTCGTCTTCCACGACGATCACCACGACATGCTGGTGCGTCAGGACCACGCATTCGCGCGCAAGATCGCGCCTTCGGCGCATGGGCTGAAGGCGCGCCTGCGCGCGCTCTACGCCTCCGATGCGCCGCAGCCCCCGGTTGCCTCCGATGGCCATGCGCTCATCTCCTTCGTGCGCCGGATGGGGCGCGAGGGGCTGCGCCACGGCGCGGCCGCGTGGGAGGGCGGGGCGTCCCTCGAACCCGGGCACCGCATCCTGGTCATTGTCGCGAAGAAATGGCATGTCGCCAAGCGGCTGCGCTCTGCCATCGCCGCTGCGGGCACGATGACGGCGCTGGGCTTTCTCTTCGGCGAGGGTGACGCCCATCTGCCCGATCTGGGCGGGATTGCCGCCAGCCCCGCGCGGTGCGCCGCTCATCCGCTGTCAATCCTGCGCCTCGTGGCCGACATCGCGCGGAGCGACCGGATCGCGCTCTGCCTCGATCCGGCATCGGTCGAGATACTGGGGGCGATTCTTGCCTCGCAGGCGGAGGTGAAGGTGCTGCTGCTCGACTGCGGACTCAGCGATGACTACCTGCTGGGGCATGCGGCGCGCATCGGCATCGTGACCGATCCCGCGGCCGGACTGGCCCGTTCGCTCCTCGACGCGTTGCGGGCCGAATGCGCGCAGGAGATCGCGCGCCTGCGGGCGCTCTGCGGCGACCGGCTGCGGATCTGGCGCGAGGGTGCGCCGCCGGCTGTCACAGCCCCCCTTCTGGCGGAACTGCTCGAACTCGACGATACTGCAGCCGAAGCGCTGGCCCGCAACGCCCATTTCTTCGAGGACTGAGACTCATGAGCTATGATCCCCAGAACATCTTCGCCCGCATCCTGCGCGGCGAGATCCCCTGCACCAAGGTGCTCGAGACCGCCCACAGCCTCGCCTTCCGCGACATCGCCCCGCAGGCGCCCGATCATGTGCTCGTGATCCCCAAGGGGCCCTATGTGGGCTTCGATGATTTCGCGGCCGGCGCGACCGAGGCCGAGATTGTGGATTTCACCCGCGCGATCGGGCAGGTCTGCGAGATGCTGGGCGTACGGCCCGGGGCCGGTGGCGGCGGGTTCCGCATGATCGCGAACGCGGGCCGCGACGGGGTGCAGGAGGTGCCGCACCTGCATGTCCACATCCTCGCCGGGCGCAATCTCGGGCGGATGCT
>JBIKVM010000077.1:0-11881 GCA_044356825.1 Limisphaerales bacterium | reverse complement strand
CCCCGAGCCCCCCGTTCGGTCCTTCCCCACCTCCGCCGCCCAGCAGCACGAGCGCCGCCCCCGCGAAGGCAAGCCCCGCGCCCGCATAGGTGCCGGGGCCAGGCCGCGCGCCGGGCGTCAGCGCCGCGGCCAGAACGATGAAGAGCGGCCAGAGATAGCACACGAGGCTCGCCTCTGCCGCCGGCGCCAGACGCAGCGCCGTGAAATAGAGCGCATGATAGCAAAAGAGCCCCGCCGTGCCGAAGAGATGCACCCGCCAGCCAAGGGAGAGCACCTGCCCCACCTGACCGCGCGCGAAGATCCAGCCAAGCCCGATTGCCCCCCCGATCGCGAAGGTCAGCGCATTGAGCAGAAAGGGCGGCACCGGCGCCGTCGCCACCGTCAGCGCGGCAAGCCCCGACCACAGGAGCACGGCGAGGAACCCCGTCAGCGTCGCGCGTTTCCTGGGGCTCATGGGCGGGTCGTCCGCGGGGCTCGGGGCAGGGATTCCGTGTCCTAGCGCCGCCGCGCCCGGCCCGCAAGCCCGCCCCCGAACCCCGCCGCCCCTTGCCCTGCCTGCGCCGGCTTGGCATGGTGACCGGGCGCCGCAAGCCTTCCGAGGAGGAACCATGCCCGGCAACCTGACCCTCGCCGCCCTCGCCGCCCTCGTCGATGCGGGCGAGATCGACACCGTGATCGTCGCTGCCGTCGACATGCAGGGCCGCCTGATGGGCAAGCGCTTTCATGCCCGCTTCTTCGTCGAGGGGGGCTGGGAAGAGACGCATTGCTGCAACTACCTGCTCGCGACCGACATCGAGATGAACACGGTGCAGGGCTATGCCGCGACCAGCTGGGCCGCGGGATACGGCGACTACATCGTGAAGCCCGACATGAAGACGCTGCGCCGCGCGGCCTGGCAGCCGGCGACGGCGCTCGTGCTCGCCGATCTGCTCGACCATCACACGCACGCCGAGGTCGCCCATTCGCCGCGCGCCATCCTCAAGCGCCAGATCGCCCGGGCCGAGGCGATGGGCCTGACCCCGATGATGGCGAGCGAGCTCGAATTCTTCGTCTTCGAGAACAGCTACGAAAGCCTGCGCGATCAGGGCTATGGCGCCCTCGTGCCGGTGATCGCGCACAACGAGGACTACAACATCCTCCTCTCGACCCGCGAGGAGCCGCTGATGCGCGCGCTGCGCAACGGCCTCTATGGCTCGGGCATCGTCGTCGAGAACACCAAGGGCGAGGCCGACGTCGGCCAGGCCGAGATCAACGTGCGCTATTCGGATGCGCTCGATGCCGCCGACACCCACACGATCATCAAGACCGCAACCAAGGAGGTCGCCTGGTCCTTCGGCAAGACCGCGACCTTCATGGCCAAATACGACCATCGCCGCGCCGGGTCGTCGGCGCATATCCACCAGTCGCTCTGGACGCTCGACGGCCAGCCCGCCTTCCGCGACCCGGCCGACCCGCACGGCATGTCGGCGCTGATGAAGCACTTCCTCGCGGGCCAGCTTGCCCATGCGCGCGAGATCGCGGCCTTCCTCGCCCCGAACGTCAACAGCTACAAGCGCTTCTGCGTCGGGCTCTTTGCCCCGACCAAGGCCGTCTGGTCGGCCGACAACCGCACCGCGGGCTTCCGCGTCTGCGGCGAGGGGACGAAGGCCATCCGCGTCGAATGCCGGATCGGGGGCGCCGACCTCAACCCCTACCTCGCCTCGGCGGCGCTGCTGGCGGCGGGCCTCAACGGCATCGCGCAGAAGATGGAGCTCGAGCCCGAGATGCGCGGCGACATGTATCGCACCGACGGCATCCGCGAGATCCCCAAGACCCTGCGCGAGGCGGCCGATCTGCTGCATGGCTCGGCCATGCTGCGCGCGGCCTTCGGTGACGGGGTCGTGGAGCACTACACCCACGCCGCCCGCTGGGAGGTGAGCGAGTTCGACCGCGTCGTGACCGACTGGGAAGTGCGCCGCGGTCTCGAGCGGGCATGAGGAACGGGCGCGCGCGCCCGAAGCGAGGACAGGATGACAAAGCCGATCCGACTGATCTCGCCCGTTGACGGGCGCGTCTATGCCGAACGGGTGCCGCTCGGCCCCGAGGCGGCGGCCGATGCCGTCGCGGCCGCCCGCCGCGCCCGCCCCGCCTGGTCCGCCCGGCCCCTGGCCGATCGCGTCGCGATCGTGCGCGCAGGCGTGGTGGCCCTGGGCGAGGTGAAGCCCCGCATCGTCGAGGAGCTTGCCTGGCAGATGGGCCGGCCCGTGCGCTATGGCGGCGAGCTCGGCGGCGTCAACGAACGGGCGGGCTACATGGCCGACATCGCGGCCTCGGCGCTCGCGCCCCTCGTGGCCGAGGCGTCGGAGCGGTTCGAGCGGCGGATCGAGCGCGAACCGCTCGGCGTCGTCTTCGTCATGGCGCCGTGGAACTATCCCTATCTGACCGCCATCAACACCATCGTGCCGGCGCTGATCGCGGGCAATGCCGTCATCCTCAAGCATTCCTCGCAGACGCTGCTTGCGGGCGAGCGGCTGGCAGAGGCGCTGCACGCGGGCGGGGTGCCGCGGGATGTGTTCCAGAACATCGTGCTTGACCATCCCACGACCGAGGCGCTGATCGGGGCGCGGGCCTTCGATTTCGTGAACTTCACGGGCTCGGTCGCGGGCGGGCAGGCGGTGGAGCGTGCCGCAGCGGGCACCTTTACCCCGCTCGGGCTCGAACTCGGCGGCAAGGATCCGGGCTATGTGCGCGCGGATGCCGACCTCGACGCGGCGGTGGACAGCCTGATGGACGGGGCGATGTTCAACTCGGGCCAGTGCTGCTGCGGGATCGAGCGGATCTATGTCCACGAAAGCCTCTATCGGGGCTTCGTCGACCGCGCCGTCGCCTGGGTCGAGGGCCAGCGCCTCGGCAATCCGCTCGAGCACGACACCACCCTGGGCCCGATGGCGCACCGCCGCTTTGCCGCCGTCGTGCGCGAGCATGTCGCCGAAGCGCTTGCCGCCGGGGCGAAGGGCCTGATCGACCCCGCCCGCTTCCCCGCCGATGACGGGGGCGCCTATCTCGCGCCGCAGGTGCTCGTGAACGTCGATCACCGGATGCGCGTGATGCGCGAGGAAAGCTTCGGCCCCGTCGTCGGCATCATGCCGGTCAGGGGCGACGACGAGGCCGTGGCGCTGATGAACGACAGCCCCTATGGCCTGACGGCAAGCCTCTGGACGCAGGATGCCGCCATCGCCGCCGAGATCGGCGCGCGGATCGAGACGGGGACCGTCTTCATGAACCGCTGCGACTATCTCGACCCCGCGCTCTGCTGGACGGGCTGCAAGGACACCGGCCGGGGCGGCAGCCTCTCGCCGCTCGGGTTCCTGTCGGTCACGCGGCCGAAATCCTACCATCTCAAGAAGGTGACGAAATGACCTCGCCCAAGGCCAACTGGTCCTACCCCACCGCGGTAAAGTTCGGCGCCGGCCGGATCGCCGAGCTTGCCACCCATTGCAAGGCCGCGGGCATCAGCCGGCCGCTGCTCGTCACCGACCGCGGGCTCGCGGCGCTCCCGATCACGGCGCGCGCGCTCGATGTGCTCGAGGCGGGCGGGCTCGGGCGGGCGATGTTCTCGGGCGTCGATCCCAACCCGACCGACATCAACATGCAGGCCGGGATCGCGGCCTATCGCGATGGCGGGCACGACGGCGTCATCTGCTTTGGCGGGGGCTCGGCGCTCGATCTGGGCAAGATGATCGCGCTCATGGTCGGGCAGACGATCCCGGTCTGGGATCTCGAGGATGTGGGCGACTGGTGGACGCGCGCCGACGCGGGCCGGATCGCCCCGATCATCGCCGTGCCGACGACGGCCGGCACCGGCTCCGAGGTCGGCCGGGCGGGGGTGCTGACGAACTCCGCGACGCATGTGAAGAAGATCATCTTCCACCCCCGCCTGAGGCCCACGGTCACGATCTGCGACCCCGAGCTGACGGTCGGGATGCCCAAGGCCATCACCGCCGGCACCGGGCTCGACGCCTTCGCCCATTGCCTCGAGGCCTATTCGAGCACCTACTTCCACCCGATGAGCCAGGGCATCGCGCTCGAGGGGCTGCGGCTTGTCAACGACTACCTGCCGCGCGCCTATGCCGACGGCACCGACATCGAGGCGCGCGCCCAGATGATGGCCGCCGCCGCGATGGGGGCGGTCGCCTTTCAGAAGGGGCTGGGCGGGATCCATGCCCTCTCGCACCCGATCGGGGCGGTCTACAACACCCACCACGGCACGACGAACGCCGTCGTCATGCCCTGGGTGCTCGCCTTCAACCGCCCCGCGGTCGAGGAGCGCCTGACCCGCGCGGCCGCCTATCTCGGCATCAGGGGCGGGTTCGACGGCTTCGTGGCGCGGGTGATGGAGATGCGCGAGATGTTCGCGATCCCCAAGAACCTCGCCGCGATGGGGGTCGAGGAATCGCGCCTCGACCACCTGACCGAGATGGCGATCGTCGACCCGACCGCCGGCGGCAACCCGGTCGAGATGACGCGCGAGAACACCCGCGCGCTCTTTCAGGCCTGCATGGGCTGACCTTGGCCGCAGCCGCCCAGAACAGGGGCCACGACGCCGAGATCGCCATCATCGGCGCGGGTGTCGTGGGCCTTGCCATCGCGCTGCGGCTGCTCGCCGAGGGGCACGAGGTCTGCCTGATCGATCCGGCCGAGCCCGGGTCGGGCGCCTCCTACGGCAATGCGGGCACGATCGCCGATTACGCGGTGCAGCCCGTCGGCACGCCCTCGGTCTTGCGCAATCTGCCCTCGCTGCTCTTCGATCGCGACTCGCCGCTCGCGATCCGGCGGGCGGCGATCTTCTCGCTCGCGCCGTGGCTCATGCGCTTCGCGGTGCAATCGCTGCCGCGCGCGGCCGAGCGCAACGCGCGCGCCATCGCGGCCCTGACGGCGGGCGCGGGGCCCATGTGGCGCGCGCTCGCGGCCGAGATCGGGGGGGCCGATCTGATCCGCGCCGACGGCTGCCTCTATTACTACGAGAGCGAGGCCGCGCTCCGGGGGGCGCGGGCCGATCTGGCGTTCCGGCGCGAGCTTGGCGTCGCGGTCGAGGTGATCGACGCGGCCCGGCTTGCGGCGATGGAGCCGCACCTTCCCCCGGCGGCGGGGGCGGCCTATTTCCCGCAGGCGATCTTCCTCTCCGACCCCGGCCGGATGGTGGGCCGGCTCGCCGCCGCCGTGGCCGCCGGCGGGGCGCGGTTCCTGCGCGCGGCGGCAACGGGGCTTGCGCGCGATGCGGGCGGCGTCGTGCTGACGGGCGAGGGGCTGCGGATCCGCGCGCGGCGGGTGGTGATCGCGGCGGGCGCGCATGGGCGGGCGCTTGCGCGGGCCGCTGGCGACCGCATCCCGCTCGAGACCGAGCGGGGCTATCACCTCGAATGGGACATGGCCGCGCCGCGCCTCACGCGCCCGACCTGCCCCTCGGCGCGGGGCTTCTATCTCTGCCCGATGGCGGGGCGGCTGCGCGCGGCCGGCACGGTCGAACTGGGCGGCACCGCGGCGCCGCCCTCGCCCCACCGTCTGGCCCGGCTCGAGGAAGGGGTGCGCGCGATCTTTCCCGACCTGCCCGCCCCCCACCGCTCTTGGATGGGGTTTCGCCCCTCGATCCCCGACAGCCTGCCGGTGATCGGCCCCTCGCGCGCGGGCGGCGAGGTCATCCACGCCTATGGCCACGGGCACATCGGCCTGACCCTCGCCCCCGTCACGGCCGAGCTTGTGGCCGACTGCATCGCCGGGCGCGCGCCCGCGCGCGATCTGGCCCCCTATGCCGCGACCCGCTTCTGAGGGGGGCGCGTTGACAGGGCGCACGGTGCGGTCCATCACGATGCGAGGGAATTGGCGCGCAGGGGATTTCCGATGAAGATCGCGATGGTCGGGACAGGCTATGTCGGGCTCGTCTCGGGGGTATGCCTGTCGGATTTCGGCCATGAGGTCGTCTGCGTCGATCGCGACGCCGCCAAGATCGCGCGGCTCCGGGCTGGCGAGGTGCCGATCTACGAGCCGGGGCTTCAATCGCTCATGGCGCGCAACATCGCGGCCGGGCGGCTCGGGTTCACGACCGATCTGGCGGCGGCGGTGGCCGAGGCGCGCGCGGTCTTCATCGCCGTCGGCACCCCGTCGCGGCGCGGCGACGGGCATGCGGACCTCAGCCATGTCTTCGCCGCCGCCGAAGAGATCGCGCGCGCGCTCAGGGGCCCCGCCGTCGTCGTCACCAAATCCACCGTCCCGGTCGGCACCAACCGCAGCATTGCCGAGATCCTGCGCCGCGCCGGTCCCGCGGCCGAGGTCGATGTCGCCTCGAACCCCGAATTCCTGCGCGAGGGGGCCGCGATCGACGATTTCATGCGCCCCGACCGCATCGTGGTGGGCGTGGACAGCGACCGCGCGCGCGCCGTCATGGCCGAGGTCTATCGCCCGCTCTATCTGCGCGACTTTCCGATCGTCGTCACCGACCTCGAGACGGCCGAGATGATCAAATATGCCGCGAACGCCTTTCTCGCGACCAAGATCACCTTCATCAACGAGATCGCGACCCTCTGCGAGCGGGTGGGGGCGGATGTGAAGGCGGTGGCGCATGGCATGGGCCTCGACGGGCGGATCGGCAACAAGTTCCTCCATGCCGGCCCGGGCTATGGCGGATCGTGCTTTCCCAAGGACACCCGCGCGCTGGCCCGCATCGGGCAGGATCACGGCGTCGCGCTGCGCATCACCGAGGCCGTGATCGAGGTGAACGAGGCGGTGAAGCGGCGGATGATCGACAAGATCGTCGACCTCTGCGCGGGCCGGGTGGCGGGGCGCCGGATCGCGGTCCTGGGCGTCACC
Organism: Limisphaerales bacterium; assembly: GCA_044356825.1. Lineage (GTDB taxonomy): Bacteria > Pseudomonadota > Alphaproteobacteria > Rhodobacterales > Rhodobacteraceae > JAUREX01. Next base: position 5,038 of record JBIKVM010000077.1, on the reverse strand, counting down.
TTCAAGCCCAACACCGACGACATGCGCGAGGCGCCGGCCCTGACGATCGTGCCCGCGCTGGTGGGGCAGGGCGCCGAGGTCGTCGTCGTCGATCCACAGGGCCGGCGCGAGGGCGAGGCGCTCATGCCCGGCGTCCGGTGGGAGGGCGACCCCTATGCGGCCGCCACCGGGGCCGATGCCCTCGTGATCCTGACCGAGTGGAACGAGTTCCGCGCCCTCGACCTGCCGCGCCTTGCCGAGGTGATGGCGGTGCCGCGGATGGCCGATCTGCGCAACGTCTATGCGCGCGCCGACGCGCTGGCGGCGGGATTCGTCGATTACACGGGCGTCGGGCGTTAGGCGCTGCGCACCGCCGCCTCGAAGGCCGCCCGCGCCCGCCCCCATGCCGGGTGGCCGGGGAAATCCTGCAAAAGGGGAAGAAGCCCCGCCGCGAAATCCCCGCTCGCCTCGGCCGGGAGGAGCGAGGGCAGATTGTCGATCGCCACCACATCGAGCGGCGGGTCCGCGTGGACGCGCCGGGCCGGCGCCTGCCAGTCGGTCAGCCGGTCGTTGACGCGGATCGGGTTCCAGGGCGCGCCCGGATCGCAGGCGACGTCGCCCACGACGCGCAGCGCGCGCGCCCGCCCGCCCGCATCGGCGGGCACGAAGACGGGCGTCGCCGGCCCCGCGACGATGCAGTTGAGCATGACCTCATGCGCGAGCACCTCCGGGAAGGGCCCGCCCGAGGCCGTCTCGGCCATGTCCCAGCGCGTGACCGGCAGGCCCGCCGCCGCGCAGAGGTCCGCGGCCCCCCGCCCCGTCCGCCCGAGCGCGCCGATGACCAGCACCCGCGGCCGCGCGGGGCCGAGGGCCGCGCGCACCGCCGCAACCATCGCGTCGCGGTCGGCGAAGGGCGCGAGCGGCCCCGCCACCCGCCCCACCGCCTGCCCCGCCGCCTCCCCCGCGAGCCCAGCCGCGAAGGCGACAAGCGCCGCCCCCGCCCCCGCGAACCCCGCCCAATAGCCAAAGGCGACCAGCCGCCGCCCCTCGGCGTCCGTCAGATATTCGAGATCGTGCAGCGCGCCCCCGCCCGCCGCGAACCGGCCGAGCAGCGCCCCTGCCCCGGCCTGCCCCTTGAAGGCATGGGCGAAAAAGGCGTGGCGGTGGCGCAGGGGCGCCGACCCCTCGGGCAATTCCTTGATGCCGAGGATCAGCGCATCCGCGGGCGCGTCCGTCCAGGAACCGGCGGGCACGATGGCGCATCCGACCTCGGCATAGCGCGCCACGGGCACGCAGCGGTGCGCGCTGCCCTCGACGCTGACGCGGGCGCCGGCGGCGATCAGCGCGGCCGCGCCCTCGGGCATCAGGGGGGTGCGGCGCTCGGTCGGGCGCGACTCGGCGCGCAGCCACAGGTGCAGGGGCATCTCAGATGCCGAGGACGTCGGACATGTCATAGGCGCCGGGCTTTTGCCCGAGGCCCCAGAGGGCGGCGCGGAGCGCCCCGCGGGCAAAGATCGCCCGGTCGGTCGCGACATGGCGCAGCACGATCCGCTCGCCCGCAGCGGCAAAGATCACGTCGTGCTCGCCCACGATGTCGCCGCCGCGGACGGCGGCAAAGCCGATGTCGCCCGCCCGGCGCGCCCCCGTCATGCCGTCGCGCCCGCGGTCCGAGACATCCGCGAGTTGAACGCCCCGCCCCGCGGCGGCGGCCTCGCCGAACATCAGCGCGGTGCCCGAGGGCGCATCGACCTTCATGCGGTGGTGGGCCTCGACGATCTCGATGTCCCATTCGGGCCCGAGCGCGCCCGCGACCTTGCGCACGAGCCCCGCGAGCAGGTTGACGCCGAGCGACATGTTGCCCGCCCGCACGATCACCGCATGCCGCGCGGCCGCCGTCAGCGCCGCGATCTCGGCCGCGTCGAAGCCGGTCGTGCCGATCACATGCACGATGCGCGCCTGCGCCGCGACCCCGGCATGCGCGACCGTCGCGGCGGGGGTGGTGAAGTCGATGAGCGCGCGCGCGTGCACCAGCGCCTCGAGCGGGTCGTCCCCGACCCGGACGCCGAGCGGCGCCCCGCCCATCGCCACGCCCACATCCTGCCCGATCCAGGGGTGCCCCGGCCGCTCGAGGCAGGCGTGCAGCCCGAGCCCCGGCACCTCGGGCAGGGTGCGGATCAGCATCTGGCCCATGCGGCCCGATGCCCCGGCGATGACAACCCCCGCACGACCGTCCATCTGCGCCCCCCCCTGTCGGATGCCCCCGGCATAGACCGCCCTGCCGCGCATGTGAAGCGGGCGCGCGCGAAAGGCGGTTTTCCCCGGCGCAGAGACGCGCTAGACCGGGCCCATGTCGAAGCCGCGCCACCAATCCGCCGAAGGTCCGAGCCAGCGCCAGTTGCGCGTGGGCGAGACGGTCAGGCGCTGCCTGTCCGAGGCCTTGGCGCGCGGCGATGTCCACGATCCCGAGCTTGCGCGGTTTTCCATCACCGTGGGCGAGGTGCGCATGTCGCCCGACCTGCGCCTTGCCACCGCCTTCGTGCTGCCGCTTGGCGGCGAGGGGCGGGCGGAGGCGCTCGAGGCGCTCAGGCGCAACCGGGGCGCGTTGCGCCATGTCGTGTCGCGGGCGCTCGCGCTCAAGGTCAGCCCCGATCTGCGATTCGAGATCGACGAGACCTTCGACCGGATGGACGCGGCGCGGCGGCTTTTCGCCGATCCGGCCGTCGCGCGCGACCTCGAACCCCCGGCCGACGAGACGGCCTGACGCGATGCGCCTTCTGCGCATTGCCGCGCTGGTGGCTGCATCGGCGGGCGCGCCCGCCGCCGCCGACCCCTGCCGGGCGGTCAGCTTCGAGGAGATCCCCTTTACCGTCTGCGAGGCCGGCGCGGGGGATGATCTGCGCCTTTTCCTGCGGGGGGCGGACGGGCTGCCGCTCGGCGGGTTCGAGCGGATCGACCGCCTGCTTTCGGCCGAGGGGGCGCGGCTTGCGTTCGCGATGAACGGCGGGATGTATCATCCCGACCGCAGCCCGGTCGGCGCCCATGTCGAGCGCGGCGTTGCCCTGCGCGCGCCGGTGACGCGGGCGGGGCCGGGCAATTTCGGGATGCTGCCCAACGGCGTCTTTTGCATCTTCGCGCAAGGGGCCGCGCCCCGCTTCGCGATCTTCGAGACGACGGAATATGTCGCCCGCGCCCCAGCCTGCCTTGATGCGACGCAATCGGGCCCGATGCTCGTGATCGACGGGGCGCTGCATCCGCGGTTCATTCCCGGCTCCGCCTCGCGGTATCTGCGCAACGGCGTGGGCGTCGATGCGGCGGGGGGGCGGGCGATGCTCGCGATCTCGGATGCGCCGGTGAACTTTGACACCTTCGCGCGGTTCTTTCGCGACGCGCTCGGGCTGCCGCGCGCGCTCTATCTCGATGGCAAGATCTCGCGGCTGCACGCGCCGGGGCTCGGGCGCAGCGATGCGGGCTGGCCGATGGGGCCGGTGCTCGGGCTTGTCGTGCCGCGCTGATGGGGCTATCTGCGCCCGGCTTCGGGAAAAGGGGACAGCATGTCGCGAAGGCGCAAGGGGCAGCCGGTTTCGGGCTGGATCGTGATCGACAAGCCCGCGGGCCTGACCTCGACCGATGTCGTCAACACGGTGCGCCGCGCGCTCGACGCCCAGAAGGCGGGCCATGCGGGCACGCTCGACCCCGCCGCGACGGGGCTGCTCGCGGTCGCGCTGGGCGAGGCGACGAAGACCGTGCCCTTCGTCACCGACGCCGACAAATGCTATGAATTCACGGTCCGCTTCGGGGCCGCGACCAGCACCGACGATGCCGAGGGCGAGATCCTCGCGACCTCGGCGCAGCGCCCGACCGACGCGCAGATCGAGGCCGCGCTTGGCGCCTTTCGCGGCGATATCGCGCAGGTGCCGCCGCAATTCTCGGCCGTCCGGGTCGAGGGCGCGCGCGCCTACGCCCTCGCGCGCGAGGGTGTCGGGATGGATCTGGCGGCGCGGCCGCTCCATGTCGCGGAACTGGTGCTGACGGCGCGGCCCGACCCCGACCACGCGCGCCTGCGCATGGCCTGCGGCAAGGGCGGCTATGTGCGCGCCATCGCGCGCGACCTCGGGGCCGCGCTCGGCTGTCTTGGGCATGTCACCGCGCTGCGCCGGGTCTGGGCGGGGCCGTTCGATCTGGCCCGCGCGGTGGAGCCCGAGGCGATCGCGGATGCGGCCGTGCTGCGCGCGCATCTGATGCCGCTCGAGGCCGCGCTTGCCGGCCTGCCCGAGGCGCGCTGCACCCCGGGCGGCGCGGTGCGGCTGCGCAACGGCAACCCCGGCGAGGTGCTTTCGACCGACGCGGGCTTTGGCGATGTCGCGTGGGCCAGCTTCGAGGGGCGCGCGGTCGCGATCGGGCGCTACATGAGCGGGCTCCTGCACCCCGACCGGGTCTTTGCCCTGGCAGGGTCCGACGCCTGATCGCTTGCACCCGCCGGCCGAATTGCGCAAAAGCCGCGCTCAAAGGATGGGAGGATCCGAGCCATGACCACGATTGTCGCACTTCTGGCAGCCCACCCCGACCACGCCCCGGCCTTCGGCGCGCCAGACCGGCCGTGGCTGAGCTATGGGGCCCTGCGCGCGCTCGCGGCCGAAGTCAGGGCCGATCTGGCAGCGGCGGGCGTCGGGCGGGGCGACCGGGTAGCGATCGTGCTGCCGAACGGGCCCGAGATGGCGGCCGCCTTCATCACCGTGGCGCAGGCCGCGACGACCGCCCCCCTCAACCCCGCCTATCGGCGCGAGGAGTTCGACTTCTACCTCACCGACCTGTGCGCGAAGGCGATCATCCTGCCCGAGGGGCACGAGGGGCCGGCGCTTGATGCGGCGCGCGCGCACGGGCTGGCGGTGCTGCGGCTGCAGGCGGGCGAGGCGGCCGGGGCCTTTCGCCTGCGGGCCGAGACGCGCGCGGAGGGCGCGCCCGACACCGCCGCCCCCGGACCCGATGACGTCGCGCTGATCCTGCACACCTCGGGCACGACCTCGCGGCCGAAGATCGTGCCGCTTTTGCAATCGAACGT
>JBIKVM010000008.1:0-36678 GCA_044356825.1 Limisphaerales bacterium | reverse complement strand
TTCATTCCTAAACTGGCGCGCCCCAAACACCGCATCCAGCAAGATCTTCAGGTAATGGCTCGCCGTCGGGTCGCAGTGCAGATAGAGGCTGCCAGTGGGCTTCAGCACCCGGTGCAACTCGATCAGCCGCACGGCCATCATGGCAAGGTAGGCCATCATGTCGTTCTCACCCAGAAACGCGCGCAGCGCGACGATCATCTGGGCCGCGTCCGAATGTGTGCGGTGGCGGCGGACATCCTCATAGGCGGCGGCGGCCGCGTCCGTCCAGTGCCAGGTATCCTCGAAGGCTTCGACCTGCGCGGCACTCGTCTTGCCGTCGGGCGACTTGAAGAGCTGGTTGTAGGAGGCGTTCGAGTTGAAGGGCGGATCGAGATAGACGAGATCCACGCTCTCGGCCGAGAGGGTGCGCAGGACATCGAGATTGTCGCCGTAATGGAGCTGGTTGGCCATAGCAATACCGCAGGTTGAATCGCGGCACCCTAGCAGCGGGGTGGGTGTCTGTCATCCCCGCCGGGGTGGCGATGGACGGGGCGCAGGGGCTGCGCTATGGCGCGCCGAGGCGGTGACGGGGCGGCAGCGTGGCGGGACGGGCGGCGATGGGCGGGCGCGAGCGGGCAGGGTGGATCGCGCTGATCTGCCTTCTGTGCGCCCTCATGCTGCCCGGTCAGGCGCGGCTGCCGGTGATCGACCGCGACGAGGCGCTGTTCGTGCAGGCAAGCCGCCAGATGGTCGAGGACCGTGCCCCGATCGACATCCGCTTTCAGGACGAGGCGCGCTACAAGAAGCCGGTCGGGATCTACTGGCTGCAATCGCTCGCGGCGCTGGCCTCGGGCGAGGGGGCGGCGGCGCCGCTCTGGGTGTGGCGGATCCCCTCGCTTGCGGGGGCGATGGCGTCGGTCTGGCTGACGGTGGCGCTCGGCGCCACGCTCTTCGGGGTGCGGGTCGGCTTGCCGGCGGGGGCGCTGATGGCCGCGGCCTTCGTGCTGGGCGGCGAGGCGCGGATCGCCAAGACGGATGCGGTGCTGCTCGCGCTGATCCTCGCGATGCTCATCGCGCTCGCGCGGCTGGCGGTGCGGCGGGGCGGGGGCAGGGCCGAGGCTTGGGGCTTCTGGCTCGCCTTCGGGGCTGCGGTCCTGATCAAGGGGCCGATCGGGCCGCTCTTTGCCGCGCTGGCGGCCGCGGGGCACGCGGCGGCGGTGCGCGACCTGCGCTGGCTGCGCCCGCTTGGGGCGGGGTGGCCGGTGCTGGCAGCGCTCGCGCTGGTGGCGCCGTGGCTCATCGGGATCAGCCTTGTCGGCGGATGGGCGTTCTGGCGCGAGGCGGTGGTGGGCGATCTCGCGGCCAAGGTGGTGGCGGGGCAAGAGGGCAAGGGTGCCCCGCCCGGCACCTATCTGGCGGTGATCTGGCTGGCGTTCTGGCCGGGGGCCGCACTTCTGCCCATCGCCGCGCGCCGGGTCTGGCAGAAGCGGGACGATCCGCGCGTGCGCTTCGCGTTGGCCGCGATCGTGCCCGCCTGGATCGTGTTCGAGGCGGTGCCGACGAAGCTCTTCCACTACACGATGCCGACCTATCCGGCGGCAGCCATCCTGATCGCGGCGGCCGCGGTGGCGATTGCGGGGCCGGTCGGGCGGGGCTGGCGCGCGGGCGTCGCGGTCGCGCTTCTGCCCCTGCCGCTGGTCGCGGTTGCGCTCGGGGTCGTGCAATGGCGCACCGATGCGCCCACGGTCGCGGTTCTGGCCGTGGCGGCGGCGGTGGCGGCGGCGCTGGCCGGCGGCGCGGGGGCGCTTGCGCTGCTGGCGCGCGGGCGGGGCGCGGCGGCCCTCGGCGTGCTGGCGCTGGCAGGCGGCATCTTCAACGCGAGCCTGCTGACGGGGCTCGCGCGCACGCCCTTCCTGTGGCCGACCGAGGCGGCGGCGGCGGCGGCGCGCGATCTGGCGGCCGCTCGGGGCTGCGAGGCGCCGCGCCTGGCCGGCCGCGGCTATGGCGAGCCCTCTCTTGTCTGGGCGGGCGGGCGTGACACGCCGCGGCTGCCCGCCAACGCCCCTTTGCCCGAAACCCTCGCCGCGGACCCCTGCGCTGTGGTGCTGAACCTCGGGGGCGATGTGCCCGCGGGCTGGGCCGCGGTTGAGCAACTCGAGGGGCTGGCGATCGGGGCGGGCCGGGTCGTGCGGATCGAACTGTTGCAACCCGAGTTGCGGCCATGATGCGGGCGACGCTGGTGCTCGGCGCGCTCATCGTGCTGGCGCTGCCGGCGGATGGCGCGCTGGCCGCGCTCGCGCGCGCGGCGGCGCCCTGGGTGCGGGCGGTCTTCGGCGTGCTGACCGAAGTCGGGAATTCGGCATGGTCGGGCTTCGCCGCGCTTGGCGCGATCGCGCTTTGCGCCGTGGCGGTGCGCCGCGTCGGCCCGCTGCAGGCGCTGGCGCTGCGCCAGGTGCAGGGCGCGGCGTGGTTTCTGTTCGTCGCGGTGGCGGCAGGCGGGATCAGCGTCTGGCTCGTCAAGAACATGATCGGCCGCAGCCGGCCCGGCACCTTCGATCCGCCCGACCCACTCGCCTTCGCGCCCTTTTCCTTCGAGGCGGCCTTTGCCAGCTTCCCCTCGGGCCATTCGACGACGGCGCTGACGGTGGCGGTGGCGTTGGGCTTCCTTGTGCCGCGGGCGCGGGGTGTCCTGATCGCGATCGGCTGCGCGGCGGCGGCAAGCCGCGTGGTGATCGGGGCGCATTGGGTATCGGACGTGCTGGCGGGCGGGGGCTATGGGGTGGCGGCGGCGCATCTGACGCGAGCGTGGTTTGCCGCGCGCGGGCGGGTGTTCCGCCGTCCGCGCGCCGATGGCCGCGCCCGCCCCGTCCTCTCGGCCGCGCTCTGGCGGCGGGCGCTGCGGGGCAATGCCCGGCCCGCGCGCAACCGCTGATCGGCCCCTGTTCCCCGGCCACGTTTTGCGCTAAGGCGCGGCCACGGATTCAGCGTGTCGGAGGCAAGCATGGCAGTCAGGGTCGGGATCAACGGCTTCGGGCGGATCGGGCGGAACGTTTTGCGCGCGATCCTCGAATCCGGGCGGCGCGACATCGAGGTGGTGGCGATCAACGATCTCGGCCCGGTCGAGACGAACGCCCATCTCTTGCGCTTCGACAGCGTGCACGGCCGGCTGCCCTTCGAGGTGAAGACGGGCGAGGGCTGGATCGACGCTGGCCGCGGCCCGATGCGCGTGACGGCCGTGCGCGACCCCGCCCAGCTTGATTGGGGCGGCCTCGATGTGGTGATGGAATGCACCGGCATCTTCACGGCCCGCGACAACGCGGCGGTGCATCTGGCGGCGGGGGCGCGGCGCGTCCTCGTCTCGGCGCCGTCCGAAGGGGCGGACCGCACCATCGTCGAGGGCGTCAACCACGATGCGCTGCGCCCCGAGGACCGGGTCGTGTCGAACGCGTCATGCACGACGAACTGCCTCGCGCCCGCAGCCAAGATCCTGCACGAGACGGTGGGGATCCGGCGCGGCTTCATGACGACGGTGCACAGCTATACCGGCGATCAGCCGACGCTCGACACCATGCACAAGGATCTCTATCGCGCACGCGCCGCGGCGCTCTCGATGATCCCGACGACGACGGGGGCGGCGCGGGCCGTTGCGCTGGTGCTGCCGGAACTCAAGGGCAGGCTCGACGGCGTCGCGATCCGGGTGCCGACGCCCAATGTCTCGGTTGTCGATCTGACCTTCGAGACACTGCGCGACACGACCGAGGCGGAGATCAACGACGCTTTCCGCGCGGCTGCGGCCGGGCCGCTCGCGCGAGTGCTGTCCGTCACCGATGCGCCGAACGTCAGCATCGACTTCAACCACGATCCGCATTCCTCGATCCTGCATCTCGACCAGACGCGGGTGATGGAGGGGCGTTTTGCCCGCGTCCTCGCGTGGTATGACAACGAATGGGGTTTTTCCAACCGCATGGGCGATGTCGCGGTGCGGATGGGCGCGCTCGGGGCCTGATCGGCGGCGCAGGGGCGCTCAGGCGCCAGGCGAGGGGGGGCGCGCGTCCTCCCTCGTGCTGTCGATGAACTCGTCGACGATCACGCTCATCAGTTCGGCTTTCGACGCCACGCCGACCTTGCGGAAGATCGAGGTCGATTGCGCCTTGATCGTGCCCTGCGCGGTGCTGCGGGCGGCGGCGATATCGGCGATGCTGAGACCGCGGATGATGAGCAGCGTGACATCGCGCTCGGCCGCTGTCAGGCCCCATTGCGCGAACTTCCTGCCCAGAACTTGGTCGAAATGGCCGCGCAGCAGCTGGATCGTCTCGCGGCTGCTTGCGGCCTCGGAGCGCAGCAGCCGGTGATGGGCGCGCAGCGCGACCACCGCATACCCGAGCCCCCCCACGGCCAGCATCTCGAAGCCCAGATGTACGAGCTCCGCGCTGCTGTAGGGGGCAAGGCTGAAGCCGTGCAGCGCGACATCCGCCACGACATCGACCCCGAAGAACACCATGCAGGCCAGCAGGACCGCCATCCCGGCGGCGACCATGCCGCGCGATCCGCCCCTGTCGCGGAGCGCCTCGAAGCTTGGTCCGATGGCCATCGATGCCGTGCCTTCTCAAGGTCATACGACTTTAGTTTATGGGTGCGCTCTCCAGGCGATGCAAGCTCTGGTGCGATGGCGGCCGTCGGCATCGATGCAGATCTTGCCCCCGTCGGTGCCGATCTTTCCCCCTCCCGAGGGGGCAGTCCCGGCAGCCGCCGCACACTCAGGACCGGAGAAACCACAATGAAGACCTTCAAGCTCAGCGCCGCGATCGTGGGCCTTGCCCTGGGCGCGTTTCCCGCCGGTACAACCGACTTCGCAAGCGCGCGGATCGATGATCTGCGCACTCGGGGATACACGCATTTCGAAGTCTCGCGTGGCGCGGTTACGACCGAGATCGACGCCTATGGCGCGAACCTCGTCAAGCTCGAACTCGAGATCGCCAACGCCGACGGCGCTCTGATCCGCGAGACGACCGAACTTCAATCCGAGGCCGAACGGGCCCGCGACATCGCCGAGATTGCCCGTGGCGGGGGATTTGTCCTTGAGGACGCGGACGACGATACCAAAGGCCACGGAACACCCGATGGGGACGACGAGGCGAGTGATGACGATGCAGCCGACGACAAACGCGACGATGGCGACGAGGCACGCGAGCACGATGGGTATGACGGCGACAGGGACGGCGACGATGAAGATGAAGACGACGAGGACGATTCGGGCGATAAGGACGACGAGACCGACGACGAAGACGACGGCAAGGACCGCGACGACGACTGACCGGCGCGCGCAGGCTTGCGGTCAGACGAGCATCTTGGTGTCGCCGTCGACCGCGAGCGCCTGACCAGTGATCCGACGCGCCGCCGGGCCCGCCAGAAAGAGAACCTGTTCGGCAATGTCATCGGCGGTGACGTAATCTGGGATCGAGGTGTAGCCGAAGGCCAGCGCCTCGACCTCGGCGAAGCTCCGGCCGAGGCGCTGCGCCTTGGCCTCGAGCACGCGGCGCTGGCGGTCGCCCGCGACGATGCCGGGCAGCACGGCATTGACGCGGATGCGCTCGGGCCCGAGTTCCGCCGCGAGCGATTTGGTCAGCCCGATCACGCCCCATTTCGCCGCGGCGTAGGGCGTGCGCATCGGAAAGCCCACCTTGCCCGCGACCGAGGAGATGTTGACGATCGAGGGCTCGGGGCTCGCGCGCAGATGGGCGATCGCGGCCCGGATGACGTAGAACTGGCTGAAGAGGCATGTCGCGATGCAGGCGTGCAGCGCCTCGTCGCCGACCTCGGCGATGGGCGCGGTCGGGCCGGCGATGCCCGCGTTGTTCACGACGCAATCGATGCCGCCCATGGCCTCGGCCGCCGCTCCGACCCAGCGCGTCACCGCCGCACTGTCCGCGACGTCGCAGGTCGCCGCCGCGATGGCGGGGTGCGCGCGGCGCAGATCGGCCACAGCCTCGGCGTCGATGTCGCAGACCGAGACGCGCGCGCCTACCTCGGCGAAGCGTTCGGCGATGCGCCGCCCGATCCCGCTCGCGCCCGCCGTGACGATGACGCGCAGCCGCTCGAGTCCGTTTGCCATTCAGCCCCCCTCCAGCCCGTCGAAAAGGGTTGCGACAAGCGCGCTGCCGGGCAGGCCGAGCGCGTCGATCACATCGAAGTGGTGGCGCCCCGGATCGACCGTCCAGGGGGTGTCCCATTCCTCGGCCAGGAGGCGGGCCTGCCACAGGAAGGCCGGCCGCTCGGCCCCGCCCACCCAGACATGGGCGGCGCAACCGGGCCGGCGGGGCAGGAAGGCGGGGCTCTCGGCCTCGGCCTCGGCCGCGTCGATCCCGAGGCGGTCGTTCATCGGGGTCGCCATCAGGGGCGCGAGATCGGCCAAGGGCGAAATCGGCACGACGCGCCGCACCCGCGCCGCGACGGCCGGGGGCAGGGGCGCATCGGCGCAGCCCATCCGCGCGGCGAGGTGCCCGCCCGCCGAATGTCCCGTCACCACCACGGGCCCGGCAACCAGCGCCGCAGCCGCCGTCACGGCCGCGCCGATCTCTTGCGTGATGGCGCCGATGCGGGCCTCGGGCACGAGGGTGTAGGACGGCAGCGCCACCGCCCAGCCGCGCGCCAGCGCGCCCGCGGCAAGGTGGGTCCAGTCCGACCGCCCGAAGGCCAGCCAATAGCCGCCATGGACAAAGACGAGCAGCCCCCGCGCCGCGCCTTCGGGCAGGCAGAGATCGAATCGCTGGCGCGCGCCCGCCCCATAGGCCAGATCGCAGCGCGCGCGCCCCCCGAGGCCCGCGCGAAACGCCGCCGCCGCCGCGGCCCAGCGCGGTGGATAGCCATCCGCCCCCGCAATCGTCGGGGCATTGGCATAGGCATCCCCTGCCGTGCGGTTCATTCCCTGCGCCATGCGGTCCCCAGCGTGATCCCTCGCGCGCCCGAACCCTTCCATATCTGGACATTCCGCGCCGCGCCATGCATGGCTCGCGCATCAGTCCCATGCCGGAGGCAGCCATGCTCGACACCGCATCCGATCTGCGCGCGCAACTGCGCGACCCCTCGCTCATCGCGACCAAGGCCTATGTCGCGGGGCAGTGGATCGACGCCGACGACGGCTCGACCTTCGCGGTGACGAACCCCGCCCGCGGCGACGTGATCTGCGAGGTGCCGAACCTCGGCCGGGCCGAGGTCGCGCGCGCCATCGCCGCCGCCGACACCGCGATGCAGGGCTGGAAGGCCCGCACCGCCAAGGAGCGCGCCAACATCCTGCGCGCCTGGTTCAACCTGATGATGGAGAACCAGGACGACCTCGCGCGGATCCTCACGGCCGAGATGGGCAAGCCCTTCGCCGAGGCCAAGGGCGAGATCGCCTATGGCGCCTCCTTCATCGAATGGTTCGCCGAGGAGGCCAAGCGCATCTACGGCGAGACGATCCCGGGCCACCAGCCCGACAAGCGCATCACCGTCCTGCGCCAGCCGATCGGGGTCGTGGCCTCGATCACGCCGTGGAATTTCCCCAACGCCATGATCACCCGCAAATGCGGCCCGGCCCTTGCGGCGGGCTGCGGCTTCGTCGGCAGGCCCGCCTCCGAGACGCCGCTCTCGGCGCTCGCGCTCGCGGTGCTGGCAGAGCGCGCCGGACTGCCCGCGGGCATCTTCTCGGTCGTGACCTCGCGGCGGGCCTCCGACATCGGGCGCGAGATGTGCGAGAACCCCAAGATCCGCAAGCTGACCTTCACCGGCTCGACCGAGGTCGGGCGGATCCTGCTGCGCCAGGCGGCCGACCAGGTGCTGAAATGCTCGATGGAGCTCGGCGGCAACGCCCCCTTCATCGTCTTCGACGACGCCGACCTCGATCAGGCGGTGGCGGGTGCCATCATGTCGAAATACCGCAACAACGGCCAGACCTGCGTCTGCGCCAACCGCATCTACGTGCAGGCGGGCGTCTACGACGCCTTTGCCGCCAAGCTCGGCGCCGCGGTCGCGAAGCTGCGCGTGGGCGACGGGCTGTCGGAGACGGTGGAGCTTGGCCCGCTCGTCAACATGGCCGCCGTCGAGAAGGTCGAGGAGCACATCGCCGACGCCGTCGCCAAGGGCGGCAAGGTCGTGGCCGGCGGCAAGCGGCACGCCCGCGGGGGCTCGTTCTTCGAACCCACGATCATCACCGGCGTCACCCAGTCGATGGCGGTCGCGCAGGAGGAGACCTTCGGCCCCCTCGCGCCGCTCTTCCGTTTCGAGACCGAGGCCGAGGCGATCGGCTACGCCAACGACACGATCTTCGGCCTCGCCGCCTATTTCTACGCCCGCGACATCGGCCGCATCACCCGGGTGCAGGAGGCGCTGGAATACGGCATCGTCGGCGTCAACACCGGTATCATCTCGACCGAGGTCGCGCCCTTCGGCGGCGTCAAGCAATCGGGGCTGGGCCGCGAGGGCTCGCGCCACGGGATCGAGGATTTCCTCGAGATGAAATACGTCTGCCTGAGCGTCTGAACGGGGCAGGGTGGGCGCGGTTCAGTCCGCCCGCGTCCACTCCTGCGCGCGGCAGATCACCAGCACGCAGCCCGACACCGACAGCTTGTCACCCGTGAGCGCCATCTTGGAGCGGTAGGTCTTGTCGTCGTCGGGCGCCCAGATCTTGCCGCCCGCATAGGCGCCATCCCCTTTGGCCGACATGTCCCACACGATCTGGCGGCCAATGTTGGCCGATTCCGTGCGCTTGCCCGCGCTGTCGAAGGATTCGCGCAGCGTGCCGCAGATCATCTCGCCGCAGGCCTCGAATTCGATGACGCCGAAATTGCCGTTATCGTCCGGCTGGGTCTTCCAGCGTCCGAAAACGGGGTCGGCTGCGGCGGGCAGGGCGACGAGGCAGGCAAGGGTGGCGGCGATGAGGGTGCGCACGGCGAAACTCCGGAGATTGGGGAATTGATGTCAGTATCGGCGCGCCCGGGCCCATCGCGCAAGGGAGTTCTTGGCAAGGCCCGCCCCTCGTGCGAAAGGGGCGGCGAAAGGCGAACGGCATGATCCTTTTCCCGGCGATCGACCTCAAGGACGGGGCCTGCGTGCGCCTCGTGCAGGGCGACATGGCGCGCGCGACGGTCTTCGGCCGCGATCCGGCCCAGCAGGCGGCGGCCTTCGCGGCGGCCGGCTGCCGCTGGCTGCACCTCGTCGATCTGAACGGCGCCTTCGCCGGCCGGCCTGTCAACGGTGATGCCGTCGAGGCGATCCTGTCGGCCGTCGATATCCCCTGCCAGCTCGGCGGCGGCATCCGCGACAGCGCCACCATCGACTTCTGGCTCTCGCGCGGGGTGGCGCGGGTCATCCTCGGGACCGTCGCGGTCGAGGATCCGGCGCTGGTGCGCGCGGCCGCGCGCGCCCATCCGGGGCGCATCGCGGTCGGGATCGACGCGCGCGGCGGGCAGGTCGCGACACGCGGCTGGGCCGAGGTGACCGACATCACGGCCCCCGATCTGGCGCGCGCCTTCGAGGATGCGGGCGTCGCGGCCATCATCTATACCGACATCGACCGCGACGGCGCGATGGGCGGGCCCAACATCGCCGCGACCGAGGCGCTCGCCCGCGCCGTCACCATCCCGGTCATCGCCTCGGGCGGGGTGTCGTCGATGGCCGACCTCATCGCGCTGCGCGACACGGGCGTGATCGCGGGCGCGATCTCGGGCCGGGCGCTCTATGACGGCGCGATCGACCTCGGCGCGGCGCTCAGGCTGCTCGCGGATTAGGGCACCTCAGCCCCAGGGTGGCGGGCCGTCGAGATCCATCTGCCCGAAGACGTTCTGGCGGTGCCAGCGCAGGTTGTCCGGGTAGGGCCAGTCGTGCCGCGCGGCGGGCAGGATCAGTCGCCCCCCGGGCACGATCAGCCGCTCCGCGACGCCCGGCGACACCTTGTTGCCCGATACGAGGATGCTCCAGTCCTCGGCCACCGACAGCAGGCCGCGGTCGAACATCCAGTGCAGCGTCCCGGTCAGCGCGAGCCCGTTGCGCACACTGTCGCTCCCCTGATGCGCGACGGGTCGGATATGGGCGGCCTGCACTTCGGGCCGGCCCCCGCCGTTGCGCAGCTCCAGCCCCGACATCGCGCAGCGGTTGCCATAGGCCGCGCGCACCTTGCGGCGAAAGGCGACATCGCGATAGGGCCGGCTCAGCAGCCGCTCGATCACCGGCCGCTCGAAGGGGGCGGCGGGGTCCGCGAGATCCGGCGCGGGGCCATAGCGGGTGGCCTCGATCCGCTCCAGATCGTCCGGCAGGCCGCGCCGGACGATGGCGGCGAACTCGGCCTCGGGCAGGCGGCGCACCGCGCGCTGCTGCGCGCCACCGGCCAGCGGGGCACCGTCCGGCCCGGCCAGAGCTGCCTCGAGCGGGCGGCCGCCATCAAGGCGCGCCACCTCGCGGTCGAAGGGCAGGAAGCTGCGGGGCTCGATCAGGGCAAGGAAGCGACCCTCGGCCCCGGGCTTGGGGATCACCTGCGCGATCCTCGCCACCGCGAAATAGCCCCGCGCGCCGGCCTTGACGGGTTCGTAATAGACCGCCCAGTCGCCCACACCCTCGCGCATCGCGCCAAGGTAGGTGGCCGGGAAGTCATAGACCCGGTCGGGTTGGTCCTCATACTTCGAATCGGAACGGTGCAGCAGAACAAGCTTCGTCATGGCCCGATCTTTACCCGCGCGGCCCGCTTGCCAAGGCCCCTTTTGCGCGGCATGGAGGGCCCATGCTGAAGACCCGCATCATACCCTGTCTCGATGTCGCCGAGGGGCGGGTGGTGAAGGGTGTGAATTTCGTCGATCTCGTCGACGCGGGCGATCCGGTGGCGGCGGCGACGGCCTATGACGCCGCCGGCGCGGATGAGCTCTGTTTTCTCGACATCGCGGCCACGCATCAGAACCGGGCGACGACGCTCGATCTGGTGCGGCGGACGGCCGAGGCGTGCTTCATGCCGCTGACGGTGGGGGGCGGGGTGCGCAGCGTCGAGGATGTGCGCGCGCTGATGCTCGCCGGCGCCGACAAGGTCAGCCTCAATTCCGCAGCGGTCGCCGATCCCGACCTCGTGGCGCGCGCGGCAGACCGCTTCGGCGCGCAGGCGATCGTGGTCGCGATCGATGCCCGCGCGGTCGGCCCCGGCAGGTGGGAGATCTTCACCCACGGCGGGCGGCGGGCGACGGGCATCGACGCGGTGGGCTTCGCGCGGGCCGTGGCCGCGAAGGGCGCGGGCGAGATCCTGCTCACCTCGATGGACCGCGACGGGACGCGCGCGGGCTTCGATCTGGCGCTGACGCGCGCGGTCGTCGACGCGGTGGGCGTGCCCGTCATCGCCTCGGGCGGGGTCGGGACACTCGCGCATCTGGTCGAGGGCGTGACGCTCGGGGGCGCCTCGGCGGTGCTTGCGGCCTCGATCTTTCACTTCGGAACCCATTCCATCGCCGAGGCCCGCGCCGCCATGGCCGCGGCCGGCATCGCAGTGAGGCAGGGATGAGCGCAATCGAGCGACTCGCCGCCACCATCGCCGCGCGCGCGGGCGCCGACCCCGACACGTCCTGGACCGCGCGACTGATGTCGCAGGGGCCCGAGGCCTGCGCGCGCAAGTTCTCCGAAGAGGCGATCGAGGCCGCCTTCGCCGCGCTCAAGGGCGATCGCGCGGGCCTCGCGGCCGAGGCGGCGGATGTGATCTACCACCTCCTCGTCATGCTGGCGTCACGCGGCGTCACGCTGGCCGAGGTCGAGGCCGTGCTTGCCGCGCGTGAGGGGCGTTCGGGCATCGCCGAGAAGGCCGCGCGCAAGGGCTGACCGGGGAAGCCTGCCCCCTGCGGCAAGATCAAAAAAGATTTGATGTCGCAAACGTGACGACTATGTATACGTCACGCCAGTCTGCGACTCTAGGTCGCGGGGGGGATAGTTTGACATAACGGGAGGAAATACCGGATGGATCGTCGTTCTTTTCTGAAGAAATCCGCCCTCGGCGGCACCGCCGTGGCTGCATCCGCCCTTGCGGCGCCCGCGATTGCCCAAGGCGCGAAGTCGATGACGATTGTCTCGACCTGGCCGCGTGACCTGCCGGGCCTTGGCACCTCGGCGCAGCGCCTTGCGGCGCGGATCGCCGAACTGTCGAACGGCGCGCTCAATGTCGAGTACTTTGCCGCCGGCGAGAAGGTCGGCGCGCTCGACGTGTTCGATGACGTCGCTGCCGGCAACAGCCAAGCCTATATCGGCGCGGAGTACTACTGGATCGGCAAGCATCCGGGCTTTGCCTATTTCACCTCGGTACCCTTCGGCATGACCGCGACCGAGCACAACGCCTGGATCAAGTTCAAGGGCGGTCAGGCGCTCTGGGACGAACTGTCGGCGGGCTTCGGCCTCAAGGGCATCCTGTGCGGCGCTTCGGGCACGCAGGCTGGCGGCTGGTTCAACAAGGAAATCAACACGCCCGAGGATTTCCAGGGCCTCAAGATGCGCATCCCCGGCGTCGCCGGGTCGGTCATCACCAAGCTTGGCGGTTCGACCGTCGCGCTGCCGGGCGGCCAGATCTATGAGAACCTCGTCTCGGGTACCATCGACGCGACCGAGTGGGTCGGCCCCTACAACGACTACTTCATGAAGTTCTACGAGGCGGCGAAGTACTACTACACCGGTGGCATGCACGAGCCGGGCGGCAACCTTGCCATGGGCATCAACGCCGCATGGTGGGCCACGCTGACCGACTGGGAGCGTGCGATGGTCACGGCCGCCTGCCTCGAGGAGACGGCTGCGAGCTACGAAGAGGCGCTGGCCAACAACGGTCTCTACCTCAACAAGCTCATCAACGAGCACGGGGTCGAGGTGCGCAACTTCAACGATGACGTGTGGGACGGCTTTGGCCGCGCCGCTGCGGAAGCGTTCGAAGAGATCCGCGCGCACTCGGATCTGGCGACCCGCATCGACGACTCGTTCCAGTCCACCCTGCGCGAGATCGGCGGGATGATGGCACGCTTCGAGATCACCTTTGTCAACCAGCGCAACCGCGTGCTGGGCATCGAGGCCTGATGTCTGAGGGCCGGGACGGGCGCGGCGCGCCCGTCCCGGTTGCCATCTTCATGCGCGGGTCCGCCTCGGTATCGGATCCGCGTTCCCACAAATCCGCGCCGTGCCGGTTGCGGCGCCTCGTCCGAGGGCGGCCCACATGTCCCCTGCTTCTGCGACACGCGCGGCCCAGCCCACGCCGCCGGCATCGGCTCTGGCCGTCCGTACCTTCGGTTGGGCGATCCTTGCGGGGATGGCGGCATTCCTCGTCGTGAACGCTCTCGTTCTCGGCGGCGTGGTCGAGGGGCTCTTGGCATCATTGGCGGCGGGTCAGCCCGGAGGGGCGGCGGTTCTCTATGCGCTTGCCCTTGGGGGGGCGGTGTTCGTGGTGCGCGCGACAGCCGGGCGAACCCTGCGCGAGGACGCGGCCGCCGTCCATCGATTCAACCTCTTTCTGGTCCGGGCCTGTTTCTGGGCGGTGTTCCTAATCGGGGTCGCCGACGCCGCGATCGCCTTCATGCGGATCGAGAAACTGCTGCCTGCCCTCGTCGGCCCCGATGTCGCCGCGGGGCTCGGGTTGTCGCGCTATGTCGGAACCTATGTGCATGGACCGCTCTTGGTCGCGGGTGTCGTCCTCGCACTTGTGACGCGCACGCTCGGGGTCCACTGGCTAGCGCTGCTGACGGTCGCGGCAGAATTGCTGATCGTGATCTCGCGTTTCGTCTTTTCCTACGAGCAGGCGTTCATGGGCGATCTCGTGCGCTACTGGTATGCAGCGCTTTTCCTCTTTGCCTCGGCCTACACGCTTTATGATGACGGCCATGTGCGGGTCGACGTGCTCTATGCCGGCTTCAGCCCGCGCACCCGCGGCATCGTGAATGCCGCCGGCGCGGTCGTGCTCGGGATCGGGACCTGCGCGCTCATCCTTGCACTCGGCCTCAACGGCAAGTCGGGGATCATCAACACCTCGGTTCTGAACTTCGAGGTGAGCCAGGTGGGACAGATGGGGATGTTCATCAAGTTCCACATGGGTGTCTTCCTCGGCATTTTCGCCGTTTCGATGATCATCCAGTTCGTTTCCGCCTTCTTCGAGTCCGTCGCCGATGCCCGCGACGAGCCGGGCCGCCGGGTTATGGCGGCGGTGCAGCACTAGGGAGCGGCACGGATGGAAATCGTCTTTCTCATTCTCCTTCTGGTCGCCATCGCGCTGGCCCTCGGCTCTGGCTATCCGGTCGCCTTTGCCCTGCCGGGGGCGGCGATCCTCTCGATCGGGCTCGCGGCCGGGGCGGGGATGCTCTTTGGCGGTGGGCCCGACGCCTATTTCCATTCGGGCGGACCGTCCGAATGGCTGTCGGCCGGCGTCACGAACCTGCGCGGGATCTATTGGGAGGTCGAGCGAGACACGCTGATCGCGATCCCGCTGTTCATCTTCATGGGCATCATGCTGCAGCGATCGAAGATCGCCGAGGATCTGCTCATGACCATGGCGCAACTCTTCGGGCCGGTGCCCGGTGGGCTCGGGATTTCGGTCGTGGTCGTGGGGGCGCTTCTGGCAGCGACGACGGGCATCGTGGGGGCCACGGTCGTCGCGATGGGCCTGATCTCGCTGCCCGCGATGATGCGCAACAACTATTCGGTCCCGCTCGCGACCGGCACGATCGCGGCCTCGGGCACGCTCGGGCAGATCATCCCGCCGTCGGTCGTGCTCATCATCCTCGCCGACCAGCTTGGGTCTGCCGCCGATCAGGCGTCGACCCTGCGCACGACCTTCTACAAGGATGCAACCGGCGAAGCGACGCTCCCCTCGGCCTTCGCCGTGACCTCGACGAGCGCGGGCGAGATGTTCGTGGGCGCGTTGCTGCCCGGCCTGCTGCTGGTCGGGCTCTATGTCGCCTTCATCCTCGTCTTCGCGCTGATCCGTCCGCGCAGCGCCCCGCCGGTTCCCTTCCTCGGCCGCTTCGATGCGGCCTTCTGGATCAATGTCGTGCTTGCGCTCGTGCCGCCGCTTGCGCTCATCTTCGCGGTGCTGGGCTCGATCATCCTCGGGATCGCGACGGTCAACCAGGCCGGCGCAGTCGGTGCCGCAGGGGCCCTCATCATGGCGAGCTACCGCCTGATGCCGCGTCAGGCGGGTACATTCCATCCCGCGCTGCTCTCGATCGCGGCGCTCTTCGTCATCGGCTATGCGATCTCGCGCGATGACATGAACGTCAAGGCCGCCATCGCGACCGGAGAAATGACCGGGATCTGGATCGGGGCGGTTGGGGTCGCGATGCTCCTGATCGCGCTGGGGTGGAGCGCGCTGCGCATCCATCGCATCGACGACACGCTGCGTGCGGTGATGGTCGAGACAGCAAAGACCACATCGCTCGTCTTCATCATCCTGATGGGCGCGGCGATGCTGACCGCGGCCTTCCGTGCGTTCGGCGGCGAGGATCTGGTGCGCAATTTCCTGACCACGCTGCCGGGCGGGTTCTGGGGGCAGTTCCTCGTCGTGATGCTCGTGATGTTCATCATGGGCTTCTTCCTCGACTTCATCGAGATCGCGGTTGTCGTGGTCCCGATCGTCGCGCCCATCCTGCTGGCCGATCCAGAGGCCAACGTGACGGCGGTTTGGCTGGGCGTCCTCTTCGGGTTGAACATCCAGACCTCGTTCCTGACGCCACCCTTCGGCTTCGCGTTGTTCTATCTGCGCGGCGTGGCCCCGAAATCGGTGCGCACCACGCAGATCTATCGCGGGGTCGTGCCCTTCATCGGGCTGCAACTCATGGCGCTTGCGATCTGTGCGGTCGTGCCGCCCATCGTCAATTATCTGCCCAACCGCGTCGCTTATCTGGCAGAGACCTCTCCCCCGCCGCGCAACCCCCGCCTTGGCTACTGTGTGCAGGACTACATGGCGATGGGCCTCGCCGATCCGGCCGGGCCAGCGCGGACCGCGATCGCAGCGGCAAGCGCGATCGACCTTGCCGGCCTGCCCGACAATCTGGCCGATCAGGCGCGCGGCGGGTTTGTGGCGGGCGAGGAGGCGGTCGGGCTGCTCGGGTCCATCACCGCCGCCCGCGCCGCGATCGTAGCCGCGACGCCCGAGTATCGCCCGCAACTGCGCGCCGTGCGCGATCTGGAGCGGCGCATCCGAGCCGATGAGCGCGAGATCGACCGCCTCAAGGGCGCGATCACGCGTCTGCGCGGCTCTGAACCCGACGATGCGGCACGGATGGAAGGGCGGATCGCCGAACTCGAGGCCGAGATCGCGGATCTCAAGTCGCGCATCCCGGCGGACTGGACTACCATTCATGACGGCTTCAAGGCGCTGATGGATGCCGAGACCTCCGCTGCGAACCGCTTCGGCCGCGCCGCGGACACCGCCTTTGAGGAGACGGCGGCGGTTCTGGCGGTGCTTGAGGGCGGGGCGGCCTATGCCGCGCTCGGCCCTGATCTGGCGGCACTGCGGAGCGTGGTCGAGACGGGTGACAAGGCTGCAGCCGAGGATGCCGTGAAGGCCTTCGAGGCGCGGCTGCGCGACGTGCCGAACACGACCGACATCGGCGCAGCCCTCGCCAAGGTGCGCCGCGGCCTCGGATCATCGGACCGCGCCCCCGCGCTTGAGCAGTTCGACGCGGCGGTTGCCGACTATGAAGGGCAACTGGCTTGGCGCACGGCCGCGGACGCAACCCTTCGCCCGGCGCTTGCCGCCCATGTTGCGGCCATTCGCGACACGCTTGGCTTGCGCGTGCAGGAGAAGATGAACCGCGATCAGGCCCTTTTCATGGCCTCGTGCATGGCCGACCACCGCGACCTGTCGCTGCATTTCTGATCGCGCGCCGCGGCCTCTAGCCGTAGCGCGCGATCGGCGTGCCCGCCAGCGCCGCGATGTTGAGAAGCCCGCGCGCCGTCACCGAAGGGGTGGTGATGTGCGCGCGGTTGCCCATTCCCATCAGGATCGGCCCGACCTCAAGCCCGTCGCCGCGGGTCTTGAGGATGTTGCGCACCCCGTTCGCGGCATCGGAATTGGCGAAGATCAGCACGTTCGCCGCCCGCTTCAGCCGCGCGTTCGGGAAGATCCGTGCAAGCAGCTCGGGATCCATCGCGGCGTCGATGTTCATCTCGCCCTCATAGGCGAAATCGGCCTCGCGCCCGTCGAGGATGTCGAGCGCCGCGCGCATCTTGCGCCCCGAGGCGATGTCGAGGTTGCCGAACTGCGAATGCGAGCAGAAGGCGACCGCCGGATCGAGCCCGAAGCGGCGCACATGCCGCGCGGCGGCAACCGCCGTCTCGGCGATCTGCTCGGGCGTCGGGTCGGGGTTCACCTGCGTGTCGGCGATGAAGAGCGGCCCCTCGGGCTGGATGATGAGCGAGAGCGCCGCCACCGGCCGCAGCCGGCCCCGCGCGAGCACCTGCCGCACATAGTTCAGATGCCACAGATACTGGCCGAAGGTGCCGCAGATCATGCTGTCGGCCTCGGCGCGGTGGACCATCACGGCCGCGATCGCGGTCGTGTTCGTGCGCATGACGGCGCGCGCGATGTCGGGCGTGACGCCGCGGCGTTCCATCAGGCCCGCGTAGGTCTCCCAATAGTCGCGATAGCGCCGGTCGCTCTCGGGGTTCACGATCTCGAAGTCGCGCTCGGGGCGGATGGGCAGCCCCGCGCGTTCGCAGCGCGCAGCCACGACCTCGGGCCGGCCGATCAGGATCGGGATGTCGCCCGTCTCTTCCATCGCGGCATGGGCGGCGCGCAGCACGCGCTCATCCTCGCCCTCGGCGAAGACGATGCGGCGCTTGGCGCTGCGGGCGGCCTCGAACACCGGCCGCATGATGAGGGCGCTGCGGAACACCGTGCCGTCGAGGCCCGCCTTGTAGGCCGCGAGGTCCGAAATCGGCCGCGTCGCGACCCCCGTCTCGGCCGCCGCGCGCGCGACCGCCGTCGCCACCACCCCCATCAGCCGCGGGTCGAAGGGCTTGGGGATGAGGTAGTCGGCCCCGAAGCTCATCGACTCGCCGCTATAGGCCGCTGCCGCCTCGGCCGAGGTCGTGGCGCGGGCGAGCGAGGCGATCGCGTCGATGCAGGCCAACTGCATCGCGTCGTTGATCTCGGTCGCGCCGGCGTCGAGCGCGCCCCGGAAGATGAAGGGAAAGCACAGCACATTGTTGACCTGGTTGGGATAATCCGACCGGCCGGTGGCGATGATGGCATCCGGGGCGGCAGCGCGCACCGCCTCGGGCATGACCTCGGGCGTGGGATTGGCGAGCGCGAAGACGATCGGCCGCGCCGCCATCCGCGCGACCATCTCCCCGCTCAGCGCGCCGGGCCCCGACAGGCCGAGGAACATATCCGCGCCCTCGATCACCTCGGCAAGCGTCCGCGGCCCGCCGGGCTGGGCAAAGGCCGCCTTTTGCGGGGTCATGTCGGCCTCGCGCCCCTCGTGGACGAGGCCGTGCAGGTCGCACAGCCAGATGTTCTCGCGCCGCACCCCGAGTTTGACCAGCATGTTGAGGCACGCGATCCCCGCCGCGCCGCCGCCGGTCGAGACAATCCTGATCTGGTCGAACCGCTTGCCCGCGACATGGAGCGCATTGGTCGCCGCCGCGCCGACCACGATCGCGGTGCCGTGCTGATCGTCGTGAAAGACCGGGATCTTCATGCGCGCGCGGCAGATCCGCTCGACCGTGAAGCAGTCCGGCGCCTTGATGTCCTCGAGGTTGATCGCGCCGAAGGTCGGCTCGAGCGCGCAGACGATGTCGGCCAGCCGCTCGGGGTCGGATTCGTTCAGCTCGATGTCGAAGCAGTCGATGTTGGCGAATTTCTTGAAGAGGACGGCCTTGCCTTCCATCACGGGCTTGGCGGCAAGCGCGCCGATGTTGCCGAGCCCGAGCACCGCCGTCCCGTTCGTGACGACCGCGACCAGATTGCCCCGCGCGGTGAAGCGGCGCGCTGCCGCCGGGTCGGCCTTGATCTCGAGGCAGGCCTCGGCGACGCCCGGGGTATAGGCGCGCGACAGGTCGCGCCCGTTCGCGAGTGGCTTCGTCGGCCGGATCTCGAGTTTGCCGGGGCGCGGAAACTCGTGATAGTCGAGTGCTGCCTGCCGCGCCTTGTCGTGCCGCGTGTCGTCCATCCGCTTCCCCCTTGCCGATTGTTGAACGCTAAACCATCGGGTCAACCGCGCCAAGGCCCGCTGCGGGTGCTTGCATCGGCGCGCGCGGGCGCGCAGTCTTGCCGCACCAAGGCAGGGGGCTGGCATGACCGAGAGCACCGCAGAGATCCTGATGCCCTCGGCGGCGCTGACCGAGGATCTCGACTTCTTCGCCAAGCGCCTCGGATTCCGGCTCGAGATGATCTATCCGGCCGACGATCCGCGCGTCGCGGTGATATCCGGGCATGGCCTGCGCCTGCGGCTCGAGCGTGGGGCAGAGGCGCCCGCGCCCGTCATCCGCATCCTCGCCGAGGATTCGGGCGCGGTCGCGGGCGGGGCGCGCGCGCTCATCGCCCCGAACGGCGTGCGCATCGAGATCGATGTCGCGAATCCGCCCCTGATCCTGCCCGAGACCGAGCACGCCTTCGTCGTGCGCCGCCTGGCCGATCAGGCGCCCTGGGTGATCGGGCGGGCGGGGATGCAGTATCGCGACCTGATCCCCGACCGGCTGGGCGGCGCGATCATCGCCAGCCACATCCGCATCCCCGACGGCGGGCCGGTGCCCGACATGGTCCATTACCACACCATCGGCTTTCAGCTCATCTTCTGCTATCGCGGCTGGGTCGATCTCGTCTACGAGGATCAGGGCCCGCCGTTTCGCCTTTCTGCAGGGTGCTGCGTGATCCAGCCGCCGCAGATCCGCCACCGCGTCCTCTTTGCCTCGGACAACATCGAGGTGATCGAGATCGGCGTGCCGGCCGAGCATCTGACGACGATCGACCACCGGATGACGCTGCCCAACACCGACGCCCCCGTGCCGGGGCGCGAATGGGACGGCCAGCGCTTCGTCCACCACCGCGCCGAGGGGGCCGCGTGGGCGCCCTTCCGCGTGCCGGGCTTCGTGGCGCGCGACACCACCATCGCGGCGAACACCCGCAACGTCGCGGGCGTGCAGGTCGTGCGCGCGGTGGCGGACGGCGCGGCGGGCGGCGCGGCGGGCGGTGCGGGGGGCGCGGCGCGGCACGATGCCGACATCCTCTTCGGTTTCGTCATGGAAGGGGCGATGACGCTCGAGGGCGAGGGCAAGGCGCCCTTCCGCCTGACGCCGGGGGATGCCTTCGTCATCCCGCCCGGCATGGCGACGCGCTATGCCGCGCCGAGCCCGGATTTCGAACTGCTCGAGGTGTCGCTGCCCGGCGCCTTCGCGACGCTGCCGGCCTGAAGGGGGGGAATGGCGATGGATGACGACCTTTTGCGCGCGGCGACGGCGGTGCGGGCGAACGCGTATGTGCCCTATTCGCGCTTTGCCGTGGGGGCGGCGCTGCGGGGTGCGTCGGGGGCGGTCCATGTCGGCTGCAATGTCGAGAACGCCGCCTATCCCGAGGGCACTTGCGCCGAGGCGGGCGCCATCGCCGCCATGGTCGCGGCCGGCGAGACGCGCTTTACCGCCGCCCTCGTCATCGCCGACAGCCCGGTGCCCGTCTCGCCCTGCGGCGGCTGTCGCCAGAAGCTCGCGGAATTCGCCCCGCCCGAGGTGCCGGTGACGCTCTGCACCACGCGCGGCGGGGTGGCCGAGACGACGGTGGGCGCGCTTCTGCCCGGGGCCTTCGACAAGGCGCAGATGCACCCGTGATCGACGCGCGCGCCGTCATCGCCGCGATCCGCGCGGGCACCCCGCCCGAACCCGCGGCGATCCGCGCCTTTGCACTCGGCCTCGCGAGCGGGGCGGTCAGCGACGCGCAGGCGGGCGCCTTCGCGATGGCCGTCTGCCTGCGCGGCCTGGGCGAGGCGGGGCGCGTCGCGCTGACGCTCGGGATGCGCGATTCGGGCGCCGTGCTGGCGTGGGATCTGCCGGGGCCGGTGCTCGACAAGCATTCGACGGGCGGCATCGGCGATGCGGTGTCGATCCCGCTCGCCCCCGCGCTTGCCGCCTGCGGGGCCTTCGTGCCGATGGTCTCGGGGCGCGGGCTCGGGCACACGGGCGGGACGCTCGACAAGCTCGAATCGATCCCGGGTCTGCGCACCGCCATCGCGCCCGCGGCGCTGCGCGCGCAGATCGCGGCCACGGGCTGCGCCATCGTCGCGGCGAGTGCCGAGATCGCGCCCGCCGACCGGCGGCTCTATGCCATCCGCGACGTGACCGCGACGGTCGAGAGCATCGACCTCATCACCGCCTCGATCCTCTCGAAAAAGCTCGCCGCGGGGCTCGGGGGGCTCGTGCTCGACGTCAAGACCGGCTCTGGCGCCTTCATGGCCACGGAGCGCGAGGCGCGCGATCTGGCGCGCGCCCTCGTCGCGACCGCGCGCGGGGCGGGATGCCCGACGGATGCCTGCATCACCGGCATGGACGCCCCGCTCCTGCCCGTCGCGGGCAACGCGCTCGAGATCGCGGCGAGCATGGAGGTGCTGACGGGCGCCGCCCCCCACCCGGCGCTCCGGCAACTGGTCGAGGTGCTGGGCGGGCGGCTTCTCGTCCTCGGGGGGCTTGCGGGCGATGACGCGGGCGGGGCGGCGGCGATCGCGCGCGCGCTCGACAGCGGCCGGGCGGCCGAGGTCTTCGGCGCGATGGTCGCGCATCAGGGCGGCCCCGCCGATTTCGTCGCGCGCTGGCGGGCGCATCTGCCGGTCGCGCCCGTGCAGGCGGCGGTGCCCGCCCCGGCGGGGGGCGTGATCGAGCGCTGGGACACCCGCGCGCTCGGCCTTGCCATCGTCGCGCTCGGCGGCGGGCGGGCGCGCGAGGGCGACGCGATCGACCATCGCGTGGGGCTGGCGGGGATCCTGCCCGTGGGCGCGCGCGTCGCGTCGGGCGAACCCGTCGCCATCGTGCATGCGGCCGATGAGGCGGGCGCGGCGCGCGCGCGGCAGGCGGTGGCGGCGGCGGTGCGCGTGGGCCCGGGCCCGGCGGCGCCGCGCCCGCTCATCCACGGCTGGGTGTGATGGGGCGGGCGTTCCTCATCGTGCTCGATTCGGTCGGGATCGGGGGCGCGCCCGACGCGGCGGCCTATGGCGATGCGGGGGCCGACACGCTTGGCCACATCGCGCTGGCCTGCGCCGAGGGGCGGGCCGACCGGGGGCGCGCGGGGCCGCTGCGGATGCCGGTCCTCGATGCACTCGGGCTTGGCGCGGCGGCGGCGCTGGCCTCGGGGCGGGCGCTGCCGGGGTTCGACGCGACCGGGGCGCGCGCGACGGGCCGCTGGGGTGCTGCGGTCGAGACCTCGCGCGGCAAGGACACCCCCTCGGGCCACTGGGAGCTTGCGGGCCAGCCGGTCGACTGGGACTGGACGGTCTTTCCCGACCGCGTGCCGGCCTTTCCGCCCGATCTGGCGGCGGCGGCGGCCGCGGCGGCGGGGTGTGCGGGCATCCTCGGCAACTGCCGCGCCTCGGGGACCGAGATCATCGACCGGCTGGGGGCCGCGCATCTGCAGACCGGCTGGCCCATCTGCTACACCTCGGCCGACAGCGTCTTTCAGATCGCGGCGCATGAAGAGGCGTTCGGCCTCGATCGGCTGATGGCGATGTGCGCCGCACTTGCGCCGCGGCTGCACGCGATGCGGGTCGGGCGCGTGATCGCGCGGCCCTTCACGGGCGCGCCGGGCCATTTCGCGCGCACCGCCAACCGGCGCGACTTCGCGCTTGCGCCGCCGTCGCCCACGCTCCTTGATGTCGCCTCGGCTGCCGGGCGCGCGGTGCACGCCGTGGGCAAGATCGGCGACATCTTCGCCCATCGCGCGACGGGCACGCCGCACAAGGCGGCCGACGATGCGGGCCTGATGCTGATCCTCGAGGATCTCGCGCGGACGGCCGGGCAGGGCGCGCTGATCGTGGCGAACCTCGTCGAATTCGACAGCCTCTACGGCCACCGGCGCGACGTTGCGGGCTATGCGCGCGCGCTCGAGGCCGCCGACCGCTGGGCGGGGCGGTTCCTCGCGCTCCTGCGCCCGGGCGATATCGCGGTCTTCACCGCCGATCACGGCAACGACCCGACCGCGCCCGGCACCGACCACACGCGCGAGCGGGTGCCGGTGCTGATCGCGGGGGCGGGTGCGGGGCCCGTCGGCCCTTGCGTCTTCGGCGATGTCGGGGCAACGGTCGCGGCGCATCTCGGGCTGCCATGGACCGCCCGCGGAAGGAACCTGCTGTGAGGGATCTGCCCAAGGTCGAATTGCACCTCCACCTCGAGGGGGCGGCGCCGCCCGCCCTCATCCGCGACATGGCACGGCGGGCGGGCGCCGATATCGGCGGGATCTTCGATGCCAAGGGCAACTATGCCTTTCGCGACTTCACCCATTTCCTGCGCGTCTACGAGGCCGCGACCTCGGTCCTGACGACGCCCGATGCCTATTACCGCCTGACGCGGGCGGTGCTGGGCGAGAGTGCGGAGAATGGCGTCATCTATACCGAGGCCTTCCTCTCGCCCGATTTCTGCGGGGGGTGCGATCTTTACGAATGGCGCGACCATCTGGCCGCGATCGCCACCGCCGCCGCCGAGGCCGAGGCCGAGGACGGCATCGCCATGCGCGGCATCGTCACCTGCATCCGCCACTTCGGCCCCGAGCGCGCGCGCGAGGCGGCGCGCTGCGCGGCCGAGACGGCGGGCGATTTCGTGACGGGCTTCGGCATCGCGGGCGCCGAGACGGCCTTTGCCCCGCGCGACTTCGCCTATGGCTTCGACATGGCGCGCGAGGCGGGGTTGCGCATCACCGCGCACGCCGGCGAATTGGCAGGCCCCGAGAGCGTGCGCGCGGCCCTTGCCGACCTGCGCCCCGAGCGGATCGGGCACGGCGTGCGCGCGATCGAGGATCCGCGCCTGGTTGAGGAACTGGCCGAGCGGGGCACCGTGCTCGAGGTCTGCCCGGGGTCGAACATGGCGCTCGGGCTGTTCCCGCGCTGGCGCGACCATCCGATCGGGCATTTCTTCGACCGCGGCGTTCGCGTCACCGTCTCGACCGACGATCCGCCCTTCTTCCACACCTCGATGCGGCGCGAATACGACCGCCTCGCCGATGCCTTCGGCTGGGATGAAGGCGTCTTTCTGACCCTTGCGCGCACCGCCGCCGAGGCGGCATTCTGCGACGAGGCCACGCGCGCGCGCCTCCTTCAGCGACTGGACAAACCCAATGACTGACCATCTGACGATCGTCCGCCACCCCCTCGTGCAGCACAAGCTCACGCTCATGCGGCAAAAGGATACCTCGACCGCGGGGTTCCGCCGGCTCCTGCGCGAGATCAGCCTGCTCCTGGCCTACGAGGTCACGCGCGACCTCGAACTGACGACGACGCGGATCGAGACGCCGCTGTGCGAGATGGACGCGCCGATCCTCGATGGCAAGAAGCTCGCGCTCGTCTCGATCCTGCGGGCCGGGAACGGGCTGCTCGACGGCATCCTCGAGCTCATTCCGGCCGCGCGGGTGGGCTTCATCGGGCTTTACCGCGATCCCGAGACGCTCCAGCCCGTGCAGTATTATTGCAAGGTGCCCGACCAGCTCGACCAGCGCTTCTCGATCGTCGTCGACCCGATGCTCGCGACCGGCAATTCCTCGGCTGCGGCGGTGAGCCTGCTCAAGGAGCGCGGCGCGCGCCACATCCGGATGCTGTGCCTGCTCGCCGCGCCCGAAGGCGTCGCGCGGATGCGCGAGGCGCACCCCGACGTGCCGGTGGTGACGGCCGCGCTCGATTCGCATCTGAACGATCACGGCTACATCGTCCCGGGCCTCGGCGACGCGGGCGACCGGATGTACGGCACGCGCTGAGGGCGATCAGACGTAATCCTGCCGCGTCAGCCCGTATTTCGTCATCTTCTCGTTGAGGGTGCGGCGCGGCAGCGCCAACTCCTCCATCACCGCCACGATCGAACCCTTGTGGCGGCGCATGGTGGCATCGATCAAGATCCGCTCGAAGGCATCCACATGATCCTTGAGCGACTTGCCCTCGGTCGTGCGGGCAGGCCCCGCCGCCTCGATGTCGGCCATGAGGAGCGAGGCGATCGAGCCCTGCCCGCGCCGGGCCTGCAGCACCGCCCGCTCGGCCAGCGAGACAAGCTGGCGCACATTCCCGGGCCAGGGCGATTGCAGGAGTTGCGCCGCCTCCTGCGTCGAGACCTCGGGGGCCTCGCAGCCGTATTCCTCGGCGAAGCGGCCGGCGATCGTGGCGAAGATGGTCAGAATATCCTCGCCCCGGGCGCGCAAGGGGGGCAGCGTGATCTTGTGACCCCCGAGGCGAAAGAGAAGATCGGGGCGCAGCACATCCTCGACGGTGGTGTCGGGAGCGTGATCGTTGCAGATCGCGATGATGCGCGTCTCGGGCGGGGTGCCCTGCGCATCGAGGAAGGCAAGCAGGCGCGCCTGAAGCGCCGGCGGCAGCGTCTCGATGTCCTCGAGGCAGAGCGTGCCGCCGCGCGCCTCCTCGATCAGCGGGATCGTGCCGTCGCCCTCGGTGCCGAAGATGCGCTCGGCCAGCGCATCGGGGGCGAGGGCTGCGCAGGCGACCGAGACGAACTTGCGCCCCGCGCGCGGTCCGACCGCGTGCAGCGCGTGGGCGACCAGAGTCTTGCCTGTGCCCGTTTCGCCATCGATCAGCAGGTGCCCGTCTGCCTGGCCGAGGTCCAAGATGTCCTCGCGCAGCCGCACCATCGCGGGCGAGGTGCCGATCAGCTTGTGCATGATCGTCGCGCCATCCGACAACTCGCGCCGAAGCGCCCGGCTTTCGAGCGTCTGGCGCCGCAGCGTTGTCGCGCGCTTGGCCAGTTCGGTCATCCGTTCGGGGTTGAAGGGCTTTTCCAGAAAGTCGAAGGCCCCGATCCGCATGGCCTCGACGGCCATCGGCACGTCGCCATGGCCCGTCACGAGGATGACCGGCAGCGCCGAATCCGCCCCGAGCAGCCGGCGCAGCAATGCCATGCCATCCATACCCGGCATGCGTACGTCGCTGACGACAATCCCTGGAAAGTCCTGCCCGATCCGGCGCAGCGCCTCTTCGGCGCTGGCGTAGGTCTCGGTATCGAACCCCGATAGCGCCAGCCACTGGCTGATCGACTGGCGCATGTCGGCTTCGTCGTCGATGATCGCGACCTTCATCCGCGTTCCTCCGCCTTCATTCCGCCGCCCTGACCCCGGCCACCACAAGCGGCAGGCGCACCTCGAAGGCAGCGCCGCCACCCTCGACATTGCGCGCCGTCAGGCGGCCGCCGAAATCCGTCACGATCCCCGACGAGATCGCAAGCCCGAGCCCCACCCCCTCGCCCGGCTTCTTCGTCGTCCAGAAGGGTTCGAAGAGTTTCTCCAGATCGGCGATCCCGGTGCCGTTGTCGCGGATATCGAGCACGGCCGTGGCGGGATCGGCGCCCTCTGTCGCAAGCGAGATCGCGATTTCGGGGTCTGGGCTTGCGGCCGTTGCGTCGAGCGCGTTGCGCAGCAGGTTGATGAAGACCTGCTCGAGCCGGATGCGGTCGGCCATCACCATGACCGGGCTGCGCGGCATGACCGACACGATCCGCACCCGGCGCGGCTTGAATTGCGGCTCCATGATCGAGAGCGCCTCGCCCACGCTCTTGCGCATGTCCACCTCGGCCACCGCCTCGCCGCCCTTGCGCGCGAAGGACTTGAGTTGCCGCGTGATCGCCGCCATCCGGTCGATCAGGTCGTCGATGCGCTGGAAGGAGGCCAGCGCCTCGTCGGGACGGCGGCGCTGGAGCAGCAGCCGCGCCCCCGCCAGATAGGTCTTCATTGCGGCCAGCGGCTGGTTCAGTTCGTGGCTGACCGAGGCGGACATCTCGCCCAGGACGGCCAGCTTCGAGGATTGCGCGATCGTCTGCTCGGCCATCGCCAGATCCTTCTCGGCCCGTTCGCGCTCGGCGATCGCGCGCTGGAGACGCGCATTGAGGACGCGCAACTCGGCCGATTCGCGCTCGAACGCCTGCGAGCGGCGGCTCGCCGCGCGCGAGGCCGCGTAGAAGCCGAGCGCGAGCAGGATCGCAAAGCCCGTTATTTCGAGCGCGATGAATGTGTTGACCTGATCTCGGATCGAATCGTAGCGGGTGAAGGACACAATGCGCCAGCCGCGAAATGGGATGCGCGCCTCGCTGCGCATCACGGCCACGCCGCGCAGATAAGTGTCGGGGGCGGTTTTGCCCCAGTCGGTCGTGGCCATGAGCGCCCGCGCGATAGCCGAGGGCGGATCGCGCAGCGCCAAGGCCTCGTCCAGCGCGACACCCCGCATCGGCAAAGCCTGTCCAGGACTGTTCGAACCGCAGCACATCCACGCCCACGGCGACGACCCCGATCACACGGCCGTCGCGTTCGACCGTGCGCGAGAAGCTGAAGGCATAAGTCCCGCCATCGCGCAGGGCGAAGGTGAAGGTCGTCTCGTTCTGGCGCAGCGCCTCGACGAAGAACGCCGATTGGCGGTGGTTCGTCCCGAGTTGGTTGCGGTCGGTCGCAGCAACGGTGCGCCCGTCGCTGTCGATGAGGGCGATCTCGGCCGTACCGAGTTCGCTCTGAAACGAGATCAGCCGCTGGGACGAGGTGGTGTAGTCGGCTGCCCCGAGGGCTGCGATCAGGGCCGGATCGCGCGCGAGCAGCATCGGCACGACCGCGTTGCGCTGCATCTCAGAGACAATATTGCCGGCATAGAGCGCGAGGCGCAGTTCGGCCCGATTGCGCGTGGTCTCGGTGAAACGCTCGGTCAGAAGGCTGTTTGTCACCCAGATCGTCCCGAGTGCGGCGATCACGAACACGACCGCGAGCAGCCGCAACCACAGACGCCCGAGCGTCGCGCGCAGCCTCTGCCAGCCGTCCAAAAGAGCCTTCAGCGCCTTCAGCATGCGCGCAGTTTAGCCCGGACCGTCGGCAAGGGCAAAGAGGATCGCCCGTTCACGCCGCCGCGGTGGAGGAAAGCAACGCGGCAAAGAGCGCGGCGCCGTCGGTGCCGCCCTGGGCTGCGTCGATCGCGCGCTCGGGGTGAGGCATGAGGCCGAGCACGCGGCGGTTCTCGGAGAGGACCCCCGCGATGTCGTGCGCCGACCCGTTGGGGTTCGCACCATAGCGCAGCGCGACGCGCCCCTCGCCCTCGAGCCGGTCGAGCGTCTCGGGCCCGGCCTGATAGTTGCCGTCGTGATGCGCGATCGGCAGGCGGATCCGCCCCCCCTGCGCCCAGCCCGCGGTGAAGGGCGAGGCGCCCGCGACGGTCAGATCGACCGGCTTGCAGACAAAGCGCAGCCCTGCGTTGCGCATCAGCGCCCCGGGCAGCAGCCCCGCCTCGGTCAGGACCTGAAAGCCGTTGCAGATCCCGAGCACGAATCCGCCCCGCCGGGCGTGCGCCGCGACCGCCGCCATGATCGGCGCGCGCGCCGCGATCGCGCCGCAGCGCAGATAGTCGCCAAAGGAAAACCCGCCCGGGATGCCCACCACGTCGGTGCCGGGCGGGAGCGCGCTGTCCTTGTGCCAGACGCGCGCGACCTCGGCGCCTGCGGCGGCAAAGGCGACCGCAAGGTCGCGGTCGCAGTTCGAGCCCGGAAAGGTGATGACGGCGGCCTTCATCCTGCGCTCCCTCAGGCGGCGAAATCGGTGATGATCGCAACCCCCGGCGGCGTCGGGCCGTTGAAGGCGCGCAACTCGGCCGAGGCGTCCGACAGCGCGACCTCGCGCGCGATCAGCGGCGCGAAATCGACCCGCCCGGCGTCGATAAGCGCGAGCAGCGACGGATAGCGCCAGGCGGGCATTCCGCGCGTGCCGTAAAGCGCGAGGTTGCGCATGTAGACCACGTTCATGTTGATCTCCATCCGCGCGGTGTGGCCCACGGGCATCCCGACCTGCACATGCCGGCCAAGCGCGCGGAGACATTCGATCGAGCCGTTCGTGGTCTCGGCGATGCCGAGGGCCTCGACGCTCACATGCGCGCCGCCGCGGGTGATCTCGATGATCCGCGCCGCGACGTTGCCCTCGCGCGCATCGATCGCGGCATCGGCGCCGAGCGCGCGCGCATGGGCGAGTTTCTCGGGCACGACATCGACGACGATGACCCGCGCCCCGAGCGCCCGGCCGATCAGCATCGCCGACAGCCCGATCCCGCCCGTGCCGTGGATCGCGAGCCATTCGCCCGCCTGCAGCGCCGCCCGCCCCGTCAGCGCGTGCCAGGCCGTCGTGACCCGGCAGCCGAGCCCCGCCGCGACCACGGGCGAAAGCCCCTCGGGCAGGCGGGCGAGGTTGTGGCCGAAGGGCACCGCGACATATTCGGCGAAGGCGCCCGGCTCGGTGAATCCCGGCAGGCGCTGGTCGGGGCAGGTGTGCGACTGGCCCGACTGGCAGGCCGGGCACGACCCGCAGGCGAGGATGAAGGGCGCGACCACCCGCTCACCCACGCGCCAGCGCGCGAGCGGCCCGGCGGCCACCACCTCGCCGCAGTATTCGTGGCCGGGGATCTGGCCGGGCTTGACGCGCGGATGCTCGCCGCTCCAGCCGTGCCAGTCCGACCGGCAGACCCCGCAGGACAGCACGCGCAGCACCACCCCGTCCGCCGGGCAGGCGGGATCAGGCACGGTCTCGAGGCTCAGATCCTCGGCATAGCGGCGCAGGACGGCGGCGCGCATCGGACCTCCCCGGCGTTCAGAGGATCTCGACCGCGTAGCGTTCGATCACGGTGTTGGCGAGAAGCTTGTCGCACATCGCGCGCACCTCGGCCTCGGCCGCAGCACGGTCGGTGGCGGCCAGGTCGATCTCGATCAGCTTGCCCTGCCGCACCGCCTCGACCCCCGCGAAGCCGAGCGCGCCCAGTGCCGCGCGCACCGCCTCGCCCTGCGGGTCGAGCACGCCCTGCTTCAGCATCACCTCTACCCGTGCGCGCATGGTCGCCCCGTCAGTTGATCAGCGTCGGCCGCATCGGGTGCGTGACCGCCGAGGGCAGCACGCCCAGCCGCCGCGCGAGTTCGGCATAGACATCCTCGGGCACGCGCGGTGTCGCGCGCCCGCCCTCGGGCAGCGGCCCCTCGCCGTCGCGCATGTCCCACAGCCGGCAGGTGTCGGGGCTGATCTCGTCGGCGAGGATGATGCGCATGAAATCACCCTCCCAGATCCGGCCGACCTCGATGCGGAAATCCGCAAGCCGCATCCCGACCCCGAGCATCACGCCCGAGAGGAAATCGTTGACCCGCAGCGCGAGCGCCACCATGTCATCGAGATCCTGCTGGCTGGCCCAGCCGAAGGCGATGATGTGTTCCTCGGTCACGAGCGGATCGCCGAGCTTCTCGTCGTTGAAGTAGAACTCAACGATCGGGCGGGGCAGGGCGGTGCCCTCGACGATGCCGAGGCGCTCGGACATCTCGCCGGCCGCGAAGTTGCGCACCACGACATAGAGCGGGATCACCTCGACCATGCGGATCAGTTGCTCGCGCATGTTCAGGCGGCGAATGAAATAGGTCGGCACCCCGATGCCGTTGAGGCCGTTGAGGAAGAACTCCGACAGGCGGTTGTTAAGGACCCCGCGCCCCTCGGCCACCGCGCCGTCGCCGCCTTCGCCAGCCACGGCAGAGGCCGGAACAGCCATTGCCTCGTCCTTGAAATACTGGATGAGGGTCCCCGGCTCCGGGCCTTCATAGAGGATTTTTGCCTTGCCTTCGTAGATCTTCTTGCGCCGTGCCATGCATGCTCCGCCGGGTCACCGGCGCGCTTCGGGCGCGACGGACCGCGGTGCGCATATACGCCACCCGACCGCATGTCGCAAGGCAGCGCGGCTCTTGCAGGGGCGCGCAGGCGCACACATATCTGCGTTCGAAGGCATTTTCCGCAGCAGCCAGAGGGCCAGCCATGACCACGTTCGACGATCGCCAGCGCGCAGCCGAGGCGAAATTTGCCCTTGATGATGAAACGCGCTTTCGCATCACCGCGCGGCGCAACAAGATCACGGGCCTTTGGGCCGCGGGTATGCTCGGCAAGACGGGCGAGGCCGCCGAGACCTATGCCCGGGACGTCGTGCTGGCCGATTTCGAGGAGCAGGGCGACGAGGACATCATCCGCAAGCTCAGCGCCGATCTCGAGGGGCACGCGACTGAAGCCGAGATCCGCGCCCGCCTGACCGCGGCCGAGGGCGAGGCGCGCGCGCAGATCGTCAGCCCCTGAAGGGCGCGAATGCATTTGCCCTGCGCGCCCGTCCGTGGCAGATGAGGGCGTGCGCGCCCCACCGCGGCCGGGCGCGCCGCGAGACATTCGCCGCCGCGCAGGGTACGACATGACCGATCCGCTTTCCCGTCTGCTCGCCGCGCGCGACTGGATCATGGCCGACGGTGCCACCGGCACGAACCTCTTCAACATGGGGCTGGGTTCGGGCGATCCGCCGGAATTGTGGAATGTCGACAAACCGGACAATATCCTCAGTCTCTATCGCGGCGCGGTAGAGGCCGGGTCGGATCTGTTCCTTACGAACAGCTTCGGCGCAAATGCCGCGCGGTTGAAGCTCCACGGGGCGCAGGGGCGGGTCGCCGAACTCAACCGCGTTGCCGCCGAGATCGGCCGCGAGGTTGCCGACCGCGCCGGGCGTCCGGTCATCGTCGCGGGCTCGATGGGCCCGACGGGCGAGATCATGGAGCCGATGGGGGCGCTCACGCATGCGCTCGCGGTCGAGATCTTTCACGAACAGGCCGAGGGGCTGAAGGCGGGCGGGGCCGATGTGCTCTGGGTCGAGACGATCTCGGCGCCCGAGGAATTCCGTGCCGCCGCCGAGGCCTGTGCCCTGGCCGGCATGCCCTGGGTCGGCACCATGAGCTTCGACACCGCCGGTCGCACCATGATGGGCGTGACCTCGGCAGCTCTCGTCGATCTGGTCGAGAAGCTCCCGAACCCGCCCGTGGCCTTCGGCGCCAACTGCGGCGTCGGGGCGGCGGACCTGCTGCGGACGGTGCTCGGCTTCCTCGCGCAGGGGACGGAGCGGCCGGTCGTCGCCAAGGGCAATGCCGGGATCCCGAAATACCACGACGGCCACATCCATTACGACGGCACGCCCGAGCTGATGGCCGAATATGCGGTGCTCGCGCGCGATGCGGGGGTGCGGATCATCGGCGGCTGCTGCGGCACCATGCCCGAGCATCTGCGCGCGATGCGCGATGCGCTCGAGTCGCGCCCGCGCGGAGATCGCCCGGCGCTCGAGACCGTCGCGGCCACCCTCGGAGGCTTCTCCTCGGCCTCGGACGGCACCGGCGACGATGCCGGCGCCCCCCGCCGCGAACGCCGCCGGCGGGGATGATCGCCGCACGCGCCAGCCAGCGCCGACGGATCGGACGGGGCTGGCGTTTCCGCCATGGGGCGTCCTTGCCGTCTTTGTCGCGGCGGGTCTTGCCACGGCCAGCGAAGCGTTCGGCCCTCGGGCGGGCGCATCCCTCCATGATCTCGCGCGCGTCCACGGCATCGGCGCCGCCGTCCGTGCGGCACGATCGCGTGGGACTTCTCCGCGGCGGGCATGAGGGTTGCGACCGGCCACCCGACGACGGGGCAGATCTGCCGGTCAGGCGGCACCTCGGGCGGGGCGGCCGACGCTAGAAGAGCGAGAGTTGCGCGCCCGGTGCCGCCGGGACGCGGAAGAGGTCGCAGCGCAAATCCGGCAGCCGCTCGGCGAGGCCCTCGCGCGCCAGCGCGAGTTCGAACCGCCGGCGGATCAGATCGGCCCAGACGCCCGCGCCGCGCATCCGCCGGCCGAAGCGCGGGTCGTGGTCGCGCCCGCCGTTCATCTCGCGCACCCGTGCCATCACCTTGTCGGCCCGCTCGGGCACGGCGCGCGCGAGCCAGTCGCGGAACAGGCCCGCGACATCGCCGGGCAGGCGCAGCGGGATGAGGGTTGCCGCCACCGCCCCGGCGGCGCGCGCGGCGCCGAGGATGCGCTCGATCTCGGGGTCGGTCAGGCCGGGGATGACGGGCGCGACCATCACCCGCACCGGCACGCCCGCGGCCGCGAGCGTCGCGATCGTCTCGAGCCGTCGCGCGGGGGCGGGGGCGCGCGGCTCCATCGCGCGGGCCAGATCGGGGTCGAGCGTCGTGATGCTGACCCCCACCCGCATCAGCCCCTGCCGCGCGAGCGCCGCGATGGCGTCGAGATCGCGCGCGATCAGCGCGCCCCGCGTCGTGATCGAGGCGGGATGGCGAAACTCCGCCAGCACGCGCAGCACCTCGGGCATGATCCGCGCGCGCGCCTCGGCGGGCTGATAGGGGTCGGTCGCGGTGCCGATGGCGATCGGGGCGGGGGCATAGCCGCGGGCGCAGAACTCGCGCGCGAGCGCCGGCCCGAGGCCCGGGCGCGCCACCAGCCGCGTCTCGAAGTCGAGCCCGGGCGAGAGGCCGAGCCAGGCATGGGTCGGGCGGGCATAGCAATAGGCGCAGCCATGCTCGCAGCCCCGATAGGGATTGAGGCTGCGGTCGAACGGCAGATCGGGCGAGCGGTTCCAGGCGAGGGCCGCGCGCGGCACCTCCTCCCGGATCTCGGTGCGCAGAAGATGCGCCTCGGGCGCGGCCCAGCCGTCGGGCTCGGGGACACTCGCCAGACGCTCGAACCGCCCCGCCGGGGCGGTCGCGCTGCCGCGCGCGCGCAGGCGGAGGGCGGGGTCGGGCAACTCCATGCCGCCAGATAGAAACAAAATAGGAACACATGCAAGCCCCCGTTTCCTGCCCGTGTCGGTTTGCGCGTCCGGCGTGTCGCAAAAGGGCAAGTTCGCGCAAGGCTTTGGCCCCAAGGAGGGGCGAAACGTGCACAGGTGTCCCCATGGCCGACGACGACGAGATCATCCTGTCCGACCTCTCGGACGACGAACTCGTGCTCCAGATGCACGATGACCTCTACGATGGCCTCAAGGAGGAGATCGAGGAGGGCGTGCGCATCCTGCTCGAGCGCGGCTGGACGCCCTACGACGTGCTGACGAAGTCGCTCGTGGCGGGCATGACCATCGTCGGCAACGACTTCCGCGACGGGATCCTCTTTGTCCCCGAGGTGCTTCTGGCCGCCAACGCGATGAAGGCCGGCATGGCGATCCTCAAGCCGCTCCTGGCCGAGACGGGCGCCCCCCGCATGGGCAAGATGGTGATCGGCACCGTCAAGGGCGACATCCACGACATCGGCAAGAACCTCGTGGGCATGATGATGGAAGGCGCGGGCTTCGAGGTCATCGACCTCGGCATCAATAACGCGGTCGAGAAATACCTCGACGCGATCGACCGCGAACAGCCCGACATCCTCGGCATGTCGGCGCTGCTCACGACGACGATGCCCTACATGAAGGTCGTGATCGACACGATGAAGGAAAAGGGCATGCGCGAGGATTACATCGTGCTCGTGGGCGGCGCGCCGCTGAACGAAGAGTTCGGCCGCGCCATCGGGGCGGATGCCTATTGCCGTGACGCCGCGGTGGCGGTCGAGACCGCCAAGCAGTTCATGGCGCGCAAGCACAACCGCATGCAGGCCTGACGCCAGTCAACCCGCAAGACGGCGCAGAGCGTGCGCGCGCAACCCCTCGCACTGCGCGACGATCCGACCATAGAGGCCACCGTTGAGGTCTGACGCCGGATCGTCGACCCACCCCTCGGACCCCGTGAGCCCGAAGGGATAGAGCAGTAGCGACGTCAGATCGCGCGGCAACCCCTCGGCCTCGACCCGGTCGAGCGCCTCGCCCAGATCCGGCTCGCGATATTTCTCGTGCAGCGTTGGCAGCGACATCTCGGCCGAGTAGAGCCGCACGCCCGGCCGCGATGCGCGCCATGGGCTGGTGCCCGTGACCTCGCTGATCCAGCCCGCCTCGTCGCGTTCCTCGGCCAGAACGGGACGCCGCCGAGACGTTCCGATGATCGGTGCGGGCACTCTGCCCCCGGCCACCTTACGCAAGAGATCGAAGAACGGCTCGGCGTAGGCGAAGTTCAGATAGGCGTCGTTCAGATAAAGCTCGTCACCGATCCGCACGAGGGTGGTGGCGTGCTTGAAGCCATCGGGGAGGCCGAAAGACAGGACATGCGCATCGAAGCCGCGCTCGATGTAGGCCTTGAACAGCACAAAGGCCGCGCCCGCACACCATACGCCACCCCTGTCTTGCGAAAACAGTTCGAGCATGTCGTCAAGACTCGCCTCCCAATCCAACTCCACCAGATGATCGCGCGTGTTCGACACCGTCACCTTTTCGAATATCTCCTCGCGGATGGCGCTACAGCTCTGGAAGTGATCCTGCATTCTCTTTCTACCCGTTGAAATCTCTTGGAATCGCGGGTTGCCACAGCGGTTGCATACCAGACTGGACCGCCCCCCACCACCAACTGCCGTCCGGTGGCGACGCCGCTCGTCTTATCGGTACTTTCGCGTCGACCGTGCGTGAGGGGCGTCACCGACGGGCGCACTTGGGGCGTGGCACAAGGGTAGGGTCGTGGTGGGGGGGCAGCCCCGGCAGGCCGGACCGCCGGTCTGTGGCGCGGGTGGCGCGTCCTGACCTGCCACGGCACCCCTTTAGCCCCTGATGAGGTTCCGCCATGCCCCGCATTTCCGCCCTTGCCCTGCTCGCCGTGCTCGCGGGGCCCGCCCTTGCCGCAGAACCAGGCCCCGAGTTCGATCGCGGGCGCGATGAATACATGGCCGCCTGCGCCTCGTGCCATGGCGAGAAGGCCGACGGCAACGGCCCGATTGCGACCATGTTCCGCGAACCGGTGCCGCGCCTCACAGATCTTTCGGCGCGCAACGACGGGCGCTTTCCGTTTCTAGAGGTCATGCAGGTGATCGACGGGCGGGCGGTCGTGCGCGGGCATGGCAACCCGATGCCGATCTTCGGCCGGCGCTACACGGTCGAGATCGGTGAGCACGCGGGCCTCTTCGGTTCCGAGATCCTCGTGCGCAGCCGCATTCTCGAGCTTGTCTCATATCTGCAGGCGATCCAGGAACCCGCGGGCAACTGATCCGCCGCAGGCGCGATGCCACCCGGATTTCCGGCATCGCGCCCATGCGGCCCCGCTCAGAGCAGGGCCGCGTCGGTCGCAAAGGGGCCTTTCTCGCCCTCGCGGATGCGAAAGCGCAGCCGCGATCCGCGTGCCAGATCGGCCCAGTGGCCGCTCACGAGGCTGTCGGCCTGGACATAGACCTCGGCGCCCGTGTCGGCGCGCACCATCCCCCAGCCAAGTTCGGGTTCGATCTCGACCAGCGTGCCATGCACGACGTCGGGGTGCTGCCGCATATCCTGCGCGCGGCGCTGGCGCTGCGCGAAGGCCTTGAGTTGGCGCTCGAGGCTCGAGAACGCCGCATCGACGGCAA
Organism: Limisphaerales bacterium; assembly: GCA_044356825.1. GTDB lineage: Bacteria > Pseudomonadota > Alphaproteobacteria > Rhodobacterales > Rhodobacteraceae > JAUREX01. The sequence continues at coordinate 289 of JBIKVM010000008.1, read as the reverse complement.
GGGTGGCGTTCTTTGCGAGGTCGGAATGGCGCACTGAAGCCGTGGTGTCGAGATCCGGCCCTGGCAGGTCGAGGTGCAGATGCACCACGATCTCCTCGCCCGAGCGCTGATGCTGCGTGCGCGGCGCCTCGATCGTGGCACGCAGTCGCAAGATCCCGGGATGAAAGCGCGCGAGCGCCCGCGCGCGCGTCGCGGCAAGCTCGGCAAGCGCGGGCGAGGGGTCGATGTTCCGCCAGCTCAGGATCATGTCGATCTCGGGCGGGGTCTTAGGATCCTTGGCCATCTCTGC
>JBIKVM010000076.1:0-11896 GCA_044356825.1 Limisphaerales bacterium | reverse complement strand
GCACGTCGCGGCCGCGCGCGCCGAGGTCGAGCATGACATAGACCACCCGCTGGCCCGGCCCGTGATAGGTGTATTGCCCCCCCCGGCCCGTCGTCCGCACGGGAATCGCCCCGGGCGCGACAAGATCCTCGACCCGCGCCGAGGTGCCGGCGGTATAGATCGGCGGATGTTCGATGAGCCAGATCGCCTCGGGCGCGCGCCCCGCCGCGATCGCGGCAACGCGCGCCTCCATCGCCGCGACGGCTTCGTCATGGTCGGTCAGCCCGCCGGATTCGATCCATTCGATCATGCCCGCCCCCTTGCGCTCAGCCCCTTCTGCCTCCGCCGAGGGGGCTTCACAAGGGTTGCGGGCTCGGCTATACGCCCCGAACCGGCAAGACAGTGCGGTCGTGGCGGAATTGGTAGACGCGCAGCGTTGAGGTCGCTGTGGGGTAACTCCCGTGGAAGTTCGAGTCTTCTCGACCGCACCATCACCGGACGGCAGCGCCCCTCAGCGGAGCGCGAGCCAGGGGCGAAAGGCGCCCACCACCTGCGCATAGACCGCCTGCTTGAAGGGCACGATGCCCGCGAGCATCTCGTCGGCCGGGATCCAGCGCCAGGCCGAGAATTCGGGGTGCGGCTGGTCGATCCGGATATCGGCATCCGTCCCGCGATAGCGCCAGAGCGACCAGCGCTGCCGCTGGCCGCGATAGCGCCCGCCCCAGACCTTGCCCAGAAGCTCGGGCGGCAGGTCGTAGATGACCCAGTCGGGCATCTCGGCCACGAGTTCCACCAGATCGGGTCCGACGCCGATCTCCTCGCCCAGTTCGCGAATCGCGGCCTGAAGCGGGCTCTCGCCCGCGTCGATGCCGCCCTGGGGCATCTGCCAGGCGGGCGACGGGCTGTCGAGCCGCTGCCCGGCGAACACGAGCCCGCCGGGATTGATGAGCATGACCCCCGCGCAGGGCCGATAGGGCAGATCGCCCAAGAGGGGCATCATTCCTTGTCGATGGCCGAGAGGCCGCGCAGGATGTCGATTGCATAGGCGAGTTGGTAGTCGTCCTTGCGCAGCTTGGCCGATGCCTCGGCGCGGGCGGTCTCTTCCTCAAGCAGCTTGCGCTCTTCCTCGCTGATCGAATCGTTCTCGAGCCGTCCGCGCAGATCGGCCTCTGTCCGCTGCGGGCGGTCAGCCTCGTCCTCGGTGGCGGCTTCGGCTTCGGCGCGCGGCGGCTGGTCAACGATGATGTCGGGCGAAACCCCGAGTGCCTGGATCGACCGGCCCGAGGGCGTGTAGTAGCGCGAGGTCGTGAGTCGCATGGCGCCATCACCACGGAGCGGCACGATTGTCTGGACCGAGCCCTTGCCGAAGGTCTGCGTGCCGACGACGATGGCCCGGCGGTGGTCTTGCAGCGCACCGGCGACGATCTCCGAAGCCGACGCCGATCCGCCGTTGACCAGCACCACCACGGGCTTGCCACCGCTCAGGTCGCCCGGGCTTGCGTTGAATCGCTCGCCGTCCTCGGGGTTGCGCCCGCGGGTCGAGACGATCTCGCCCCGGTCGAGGAAGGCGTCCGCCACCGCGATCGCCTGGGTGAGCAGGCCTCCGGGGTTATTGCGCAGGTCGATCACGACACCGTTGACCTTGTCGGCCCCCCCCGCCTCGGCGACGATCTTGGTCAGGCCTGCCTCGAGGTTGTCATAGGTCTGATCGTTGAAGGTGGTCACGCGCAGGACCACTGTCGACCCCTCGAGCCGCGCCCGGACGGCTGTTAGCTTGATGGTGTCGCGGATGATCGAGACATCGAAGGGGTCAGGCGTGCCTTCGCGCACGACGGTGATGATGATCTCGGAGCCGACCGGGCCGCGCATCTTCTCGACCGCCTGGTCGAGTGTGAGGCCAAGGGTCGATTCGCCGTTCACATGGGTAATGAAGTCGCCTGCCTGGATGCCGGCGCGGAAGGCCGGCGTATCATCCATGGGCGAGACGACCTTGACCCACCCATTCTCCTGCGTGACCTCGATCCCGAGCCCACCGAACTGGCCGCGGGTCTGGACCTGCATGTCGTCGAATTCCTGCGGCGGTAAATAGCCCGAATGCGGATCGAGCGAGGTGAGCATCCCGTTGATCGCGGCCTCGATCAGCTCGGCCGGATCGGTCTCTTCGACATATTGGGCGCGGATGCGGTCGAAGATGTCGCCAAAGAGGTCGAGTTGCTGATAGACCGAGGAGGATTTGGAAGCCTCTTGCGCCACCAGCGGACCCGCGACCTGCGTCGCGACCAGCGCGCCGGCAACCGCCCCGCCCAGCGCGGCCATCACATAACGTCTCATCGAAGTCCTCCCGACACCGCGCCGCACTGGCGACACTATAAACCGACTTCGGATGCGATGCACCAGCCCGCGTATCACGCGCGCGCGTTCAACTCGCCGTGGTCTCGCGCAAGATCAGGCTCTGCCCCGTCATCTCGGGCGGGGCCGGCAGGCCCATGAGATCGAGGATCGTCGGCGCGACATCGGCGAGCCGCCCGTCGCGCAAGGCCGCGCCCGCGGGCCCGCCCACCAGCACCGCCGCGACGGGGTTCAGCGTGTGTGCCGTGTGCGGGGCGCCCGTCACGGGGTCGATCATCATCTCGCAATTGCCATGATCGGCGATCACGAGCATCGCGCCCCCCGCTGCCCGCAGCGCCGCGACGGCGGCGCCAAGGCCGCGGTCCACCGCCTCGCAGGCGGCGATGGCGGCGGGCAGGCTGCCGGTGTGGCCCACCATGTCGGGGTTGGCGTAATTGACCACGATCAGGTCGTGCGCGCCCGACCCGATCGCCTCGACCAGATGCGCCGTCACGCCCTCGGCCGACATCGCGGGCGCGAGGTCATAGGTCGCGACCTTGGGCGAGGGCACGAGGATGCGCGCCTCGCCCGTCTCGGGCGGCTCCACCCCGCCGTTGAGGAAGAAGGTGACATGCGGATACTTCTCGGTCTCGGCCAGCCGCAGCTGGCGCAAGCCCCGCCCCGCGACCCAGGCGCCGAGCGTGTTGACGATGGCGCGCTTGGGAAACATCGCCGCCATGTAGCGGTCATGGGCGGCGGAATAGTCGACCATGCCGAGGCAGGCCGCCCAGCGCGGCCGCGCGCCCGGGTCGAAATCGCCGAAGTCGGGATCGGCCAGCGCCGCGAGGATCTCGCGCGCGCGGTCGGCGCGGAAGTTGAGGCAGAAGAGCCCGTCGCCATCCCGCGCGCCCGCGTAGCCGGGCAGGACGGTCGGGCGGATGAACTCGTCGCTCTCGCCCCGAAGGGCCGCGCGCGCGACGGCGTCGGCCGCGTCCGCTGCCCCCTCGCCCCGCGCATGCAGGATCGCCCCGGTCGCGAGGGCGACACGCTCCCACCTCTTGTCGCGGTCCATCGCGTAATAGCGCCCCGCGACGGTCGCGATCCGCGCGCCCTCGGGCAGGCCCGCGGAGAGCGCCGCGATATCGACCGCGGCCGAGCCGGGCGCGACGTCGCGCCCGTCCGTCAGGGCATGGACCGCGACCGGTACGCCTGCCGCCACCAGCGCCCGCGCCGCCGCGAGAATATGCGCCAGATGCCCGTGCACCCCGCCCGTTGAGGCGAGCGCGATCAGATGCGCCGTGCCGCCGCTTGCCCGCAGCCGTGCCACGAAATCGCCAAGGGCGTGGTTGGCGGCAAAGCTGCCATCCGCGATCGCGAGGTCGATCTGGCCGAGGTCCATCGCCACCACGCGCCCCGCGCCGATGTTCATGTGGCCGACCTCGGAATTGCCCATCTGCCCCGGCGGCAGCCCGACGTCGGGACCGTGGGTGACCAGATGCCCAACCGGCCCTGCCGCGCGGATCGCGTCATAGGCGGGTGTCGCGGCCTGCGCCGGCGCATCGCCCGGGCCGCCGTCGCCGACGCCCCAGCCGTCGAGGATCATCAGAACGACAGGGCGCAACGCTCCCGCCATCTGCCGGCGCCCCATCAGGCGAGCGAACGCTCGACCGTCTCGCGCTCGAAGATCTCGATGATGTCGCCCTGGCGGACATCGTCGTAGTTCTCGAACGCCATGCCGCATTCCTGGCCCGAGATGACTTCCTTCACCTCGTCCTTGAAGCGCTTGAGCGTCTTGAGCGTGCCCTCGTGGATTACGACGTTGTCGCGCAGGAGCCGCACGCCCGCCGAGCGCCGCGCCACCCCTTCGGTGACGAGGCAGCCCGCGACCTTGCCCACGCCCGAGACCTTGAAGACCTCGAGGATGCGGGCATAGCCGATGAAGTTCTCGCGCACCTCGGCCTTGAGCAGCCCCGAGGCCGCCGCCTTGATGTCATCCACGAGGTCGTAGATGATCGAGTAATAGCGGATCTCGACGCCCTTCTGCTGCGCGGCCGTGCGCGCCGAGGCGTTGGCGCGGACGTTGAAGCCGATGATCGGGGCCTTCGAGGCCTCGGCGAGGCCCACGTCGCTGTCGGTGATGGCGCCGACGCCCGAATGGAGCACGCGCACCCGCACCTCGGCGTTGCCGATCTTCTCGACCGCCTGCACGATCGCCTCGGCCGAGCCCTGCACGTCGGCCTTGACGATGACGGGCAGCTCCGCGACCGACCGGTCGGCGCGCGCCTTGGCCATGAGCTGCTCGAGCGTCGCCGCCGCACCCGCCGCCGCGCGCTTGTCGCGGGCGAGCTGCTCGCGATAGGTCGCGATCTCGCGCGCCTGCATCTCGGTCTCGACGACGTTGAGGGTGTCGCCCGCCTCGGGCGTGCCGCTGAGGCCCAGCACCTCGACCGGCACCGACGGCCCGGCCTCGTCCACCCGCTCGCCCTTGTCGTTCAGCAGCGCGCGCACCTTGCCCCACTGCTCGCCCACGACGAAGATGTCGCCCTTGCGCAGCGTCCCGTGCTGGACGAGCACCGTCGCCACCGGGCCGCGCCCGACGTCGAGCTTGGCCTCGATCACGGCGCCTTGCGCGGCGCGGTGCGGGTTGGCGCGCAGATCGAGGATCTCGGCCTGCAGCGCGATGTTCTCGAGCAGGGTGTCGAGCCCCTTGCCCGTCAGCGCCGAAACCTCGACATCGAGCACCTCGCCCGACATCGCCTCGACCACGACCTCGTGCTGGAGAAGGTCCGTGCGGACCTTCTGCGGATTGGCCGAGGGCTTGTCGCACTTGTTGATGGCCACGATCATAGGCACTTTGGCGGCCTTGGCGTGGTTGATGGCCTCGACCGTCTGCGGCATCACCGCGTCGTCTGCGGCCACGACCAGCACCACGATGTCGGTCACCTGCGCGCCACGGGCGCGCATCGAGGTGAAGGCCGCGTGGCCCGGCGTGTCGAGGAAGGTGATGAGCGCGCCGTTCGCCGTGCGCACCTGATAGGCGCCGATGTGCTGGGTGATCCCGCCCGCCTCGCCCGACACGACGTTCGTCTTGCGGATCGCATCGAGGAGCGAGGTCTTGCCGTGGTCGACATGGCCCATGATCGTGACGATCGGCGGACGCGGCACGAGATCCTCGGCGCGGTCGGCAACGGTGTCGATGACCTGCTCGACATCCGAATCCGCGACCCGGACCGGGCGGTGGCCGAATTCCTCGATGATGATCTCGGCGGTGTCGGCGTCGATCGTCTGGTTCATCGTCGCCATCACGCCCATCTTCATGAGCGCCTTGACGACGTCGGCTGCGCGTTCGGCCATGCGGTTGGCGAGTTCCTGCACGATGATCGTCTCGGGCAGCTGCACGTCGCGCGATTGCTTTTCGGACTTCTGGCCAAGGCCGAGCGCCTTGGCGCGGGCCTTTTCCTGCTTGCGCTTCATCGCGGCGAGGCTGCGCTGCCGCCCGCCCTCGCCCGCGAGCGCCTCGTTGAGCGTGAGTTTGCCGGTGCGGCGGGCGTCGTCGGCCCGGGCGCGGCCGGCGCGCTCGCGCTCGGCTGCGCTGCGCTCGTCGCGCTCGCGGTCGGTCTTGCGCGGGGCAGAGAGGCCGGGCTTGGCCGCGGGGGGGGCCGCTGCGGCCGGCGCGGAGGGTGCGGGGCGGCCGGCCCCTTCGCCGCGGCGCGGGGCAGCGGTTGGGGCCGGGGCGGCAGGCCGGGCCTCGCGTTCCTGCTCGCGGCGGGCGCGGGCCTCGGCCTCGGCCTTGGCGCGCTCGGCTTCGGCAGCCGCGGCAGCTTCGGCACGCTCGCGCGCCTCGACCTCTTCGCGGCGGCGGCGGCGGTCTTCCTCGCGGACGCGCTCTTCCTCGGCGCGCTGCGCTGCATCCTCAGCTTCGCGGGCGCGAGCGGCACGCAGGGCTGCGAGACGGCGCTCCATCTCGGCATCCGAAATTCCGGCCGGACGGCGCGAGACATCGGCCGCGGCACCCGCAGGCGCAGCGCCCCCGGCCGCCTGAGCGGCAGCGGGCTTCGGCACGACAACGCGCTTGCGCTTGGTCTCAACCAGAACGCTCTTGGTCCGGCCGTGGCTGAAGCTCTGCTTCACCTGGCCAGAACGCGTGCCGCCCCCGAGGCCGAGGGGTTTTCTGCCGTCCGTATCGCTCATGCGTCCTTCGTGTCCTTCCCGGCGGCATCGCCGCCGCTGTCGCGTCCGTCTTCACTGCGAATACCCGACAGACGCGCCGCTTCCTCTAGCGCACGCCGTGCCAGTCCGCCAGCCGAAAGCGCGCCGTGTATGGCACGATCGCGGCCGAATGCCAAACCCAATTCCTGCGCCGTGAGGCATGTCACAAGGCTTTCTGGCCCTGCCGGCGGGCGCAGCCGGGCACGTTCGCGCACCGACCCGTCGCTTGCCTGCACCAGAAGCGCGGCCTTGCCCTCGACCAGCCACTCCTTCACCTTCTCGAGACCCGAGACGGCCTCGCCCGCTTTCCGCGCAAGCGAGATCGTATCGACCAGCCGACGCGCGATCTGTGCCTCGACCGTCGCGACAAGATCAGGGGCCACGGTGACGGGGGCGCGGGCGGCGCGGGCGAACAGGTTGCGCCGCACCGCCTGATCGAGCTCTGAGCGACCGGCCGCGACATAAATGCCCCGGCCGGGCAGACGGCCCGCCACGTCGGGCACGATGGCACCGCCCGGATCGACAACGAAGCGCACGAGTCCGCCTTTGGGCTGCGTCTCGCCGCTTGCGATGCAGCGCCGCTCGGGTTCGTCGTGCAACTTCGTCCTGCCACCTCGCCCCACGTCCTGCCTGCCGCTCCTACGCCGCACCGTCCTCGTCGCCGGCGGCTTCCCCGGACCCAGCGCCAAGCTCGGACGGATCGACCCAGCCCAGCATGACGCGCGCGGTCATGACCATGTTCTGCGCCTCCTCGAGGCTCACGTCGAACTTCTCGAGCAGCCCCGTGTCCTTCACGCGCTGTCCGCCGACGACCGTCCAGCCGCCCGCGAGTTCCCAGTCCGCGCAGGTCGCAAAATCCTCGATGGTCTTGATGCCGTCCTTGGCCAGCGCCTCAACCATCTGGGGCGTCAGCCCCTCGAACTCGATCAGGCTCTCCTCGGCGCCGAGGGCGCGCGCGGCTTCGAGCGCCTTGCGGTTCATCTCCTCGAGGTGGTCGCGGGCACGGGCCTGCAATTCCTCGGCGGTCGCCTCGTCGAAGCCCTCGATCGCGAGCAACTCGTCGAGGTCGACATAGGCGACCTCCTCGAGGGTCGTGAAGCCCTCCGAGACCAGAAGCTGCGCCATCATCTCGTCGACGTCGAGCGTGTCCATGAAAAGCTGCGTGCGCTCGGCGAATTCGGCCTGACGGCGCGCGCTCTCGTCCGCTTCGGTCATGATGTCGATGTCGAGCCCCGTGAGCTGGCTCGCAAGCCGCACGTTCTGGCCGCGCCGGCCGATCGCGAGCGAGAGCTGCTCGTCGGGCACCACGACCTCGATCCGCCCGCCCTCGTCGTCGAGCACGACCTTCGTCACCTCGGCCGGCTGGAGCGCGTTGACAAGGAAGGTCGGCGCGTCCGCGTTCCACGGTATGATGTCGATCTTCTCGCCCTGAAGCTCGTTCACGACGGCCTGCACGCGCGAGCCGCGCATGCCGACGCAGGCACCCACCGGGTCGATCGAGCTGTCGTAGCTGATGACCGCGATCTTGGCGCGCGAGCCCGGATCGCGGGCGACCGCCTTGATCTCGATGATGCCGTCATAGACCTCGGGCACTTCCATCTTGAAGAGCTCGGCCATGAACTCGGGCGCGGTGCGCGACAGCAGGACCTGCGGCCCGCGCGGCTCGCGGCGGACTTCCTTGATGTAGGCGCGGATGCGGTCGCCGATGCGATAGCTCTCGCGGCCGATCTTGTCGTGGCGCTTGAGCACGCCCTCGCCCCGGCCGATGTCGACGATGATGTTGCCGTATTCCTCGCGCTTGACGACGCCGTTGATGATGGTGCCCTGGCGGTCCTTGAACTGCTCGTACTGGCTGTCGCGCTCGGCCTCGCGGACCTTCTGGAGGATCACCTGCTTGGCCGACTGCGCCGCGATCCGCCCCATGTCGACCGGCGGCACCTCGTCCACGATCTCGTCGCCGATGGCAGCCTCGGGGCGGATCTTCTGCGCCTGCGCGAGCGTCAGTTGCGCGTGGTGATTCTCGAGCACCTCATCCTCGACCACGGTCCGAACGCGGGTAAAGGTCGCGCGGCCGGTCTTGCGGTCGATCTTCACCCGGATGTCGAGGTCGTTGCCATAGCGCGACTTGGCGGCGCGCGCGAGGCTGTCCTCCATCGCCTGCACGACGAGGTCGGGGTCGATCATCTTTTCGCGCGCGACCGCCTCGGCGGTCTGGAGCAGTTCGAGCTGGTTGGCAGAGGTGATCGCCATGGGGCTACTCCTGGATGTCAGTGCCGCGTTGGGGCGGGGGGCGGGGCCCCCTCGCCGTCGGTGTCGTCGTCTTCATCGGTCTCGATCGCATCGAAGCTCTCTTCGTCGATCTCGCCCTCGCCGCCCGGGGCCTTGCTTGCGCGCAGCGCCTCGGCGATCAGCGCATCCGTCAGCACGAGCTTGGCATCCGAGAGCCACTCGAACCGCAGCCCGATGGTCAGCGTCTCGCCGCGTTCCTCGATCTCGAGCAGGACATCCTCGCCCTCGGTGCCGCGCAGCACGCCCTTGAAGCGCCGCCGCCCGTCGATGAGTTCGGTCGTCTCGATCCGCGCCTCGTGGTCGGCCCAGAGGTCGAAATCCTGCAGCCGCGTCAGCGGCCGGTCGATGCCGGGCGAGGAGACCTCGAGCGTGTAGGCCTCGGAAATCGGATCCTCGACATCGAGGACGGCCGAGACGGCCGTCGAGATGTCGGCGCAATCCTCGACCCCGATGCCGCCGCCGGGACGGTCGGCCATGATCTGCAGGATGCGCGTCTTGCCGCCCATGAGGCGCAGCCGCACCAGCTCGAACCCCATCCCTTCGATGACGGGGGCGACGATGGCGGCGAGGCGCCGGTCGATGGCTGTCTTGGCGATCAGGTCGTTCATCTCGGGTCACGAAAACGAAAACGGGCCGAAGCGGCCCGTTGCTTCTTCCGGGGGCGATCGGGTTTGGACCCCGACCAGCCGCTGTTGAAAGATAGATAGGCCAAGCCGCCACGGGACGCAAGGGGGGGGGGGCGCAAGGGGGCGCGATCAGGCCCCGTCCGCGTCGGTGGCGGGGGCCGGGGGCGGATCGTCGGCCTCGGTCAGGGCGGGCCCGGGAATGACGTAGCGGCCCGTGAGCCAGCGCGCGAGATCGACATCGGCGCAGCGGCGCGAGCAGAAGGGCCGGACCTCGGGCCGGGCGGGGCGGCGGCAGATGGGGCAGGCGGCCGTCACGGCTGCCAGCCAGCGAGCGCGCGCGCGAGCGGCAGCCGGTCGCGCTTGCGCTGCAACTCAAAGAGGCCGAGCGCCGTCCAGCCGGCAAGGCTCGTCTCGGCGCCCTCGTTGCGGAACATCGCCGTCAGCGATTGCACGATCGCGGGGCGGTCGCGCTTGGGCACGGGGGCGAAATCGATCACCACCTGCCCGCCCAGACCCCGCAGCCGCAGTTCGCGCGGCAGGGCACGCGCCGCGGCGATGTTGGCCTTGAGGGCCGCGGCCGGCGAGGTGTCGCCGCCCGTGTTGACATCGACCGCGACGAGCGCCCGCGTGGCCTCGATCACCATCGACCCGCCGCCGGGAAGCGCGACCTCGGGCGCGAGCGCGCGCGCGATCAGCGCATCGACCTCGTGCGCGGCGAACTCGCCCGCGCCCTGATGCACCGCGTCCGGGGCGGGTTCGGCCCAGTCGCGGGCCGCGCGCTCATGCGCGTCGGGCGCGTCGAGCAACAGCTCCGCCCCCCCCTCGAGGTCGGCCATCACCGCCTGCGCCAGATCGCGCAAGCCCTCGGCCTCGGCCGCGACATCGGCGGGATCGGCGCCCTCGGCCGCGCTGCGCAGGATGAGGCCGAGATCCTCGGGCGCGCCGGCCATCACCCGCTCGCCCAGCGCGCGCAGGGCGGCGGCGGCCCCGGGCTCGACCCGGCGCGCGACATTGATGCCCCCCGCCCCCGGCGTCACGATGGCAAGCTGGCCCTTGAAGAGGACGCGCTGCGTCAGCGGCACGGCCTTGCCCGGCTCGGCCACGCCCGAGACCTGCACGATCACCCGCGCCCCCGGCCGGGCGCCCTCGGTGCCGCGCAGAAAGCCCGTGCCGCCCGGCAGCCGCACGAAGATGCCCCCCTGCCCCTTCATCGGCCGGTCGAGGATACCCCGGAACACCGCCCCGGGCAGGAGCGCGTCATCGCCGGGCGGATCGACGAAGACATCCTCGAGCACGCCATCGACCAAGAGGGCGGCAGCCTTGCGGCCCGCGATCTCGTCCAGAACGACGATCCGTCCCTTCATGCCTGCCCCCGATAGAGCGGCCATCCCGCCGCCTGCAGCAATGTCGCCGTCTCGGCCAGCGGCAGGCCCACGATGGCGCTGTGCGACCCTTCGATCCAGGCCACGAAGGCGGCGGCCAGGCCCTGGATGGCATAGCCGCCCGCCTTGCCCTCCCACTCGCCGCTCGCGAGATAGGCGTTGAGTTCGATGTCCGAGAGCCGCTTGATCCGCACGCTCGAGACAACCTCGCGCGTCCAGACCCGCCCGCCGCGTTGCAGCGCGACGGCGGTGATGACGCGGTGCCGCCGCCCGCCAAGCGCCACGAGGAATTCGGCCGCCTCGGCGGCATCGTACGGCTTGCCGAGGATGCGCCGCCCGAGCGCCACCGTCGTGTCGGCGGCAAGGATGAGGTCATCGTCCGATCCGGCCGTCGCGGCGGCCTTCTCGCGCGCCATGCGCAGGCAATAGGGCCGGGGCAGCTCGTCCTTGCGCGGTGTCTCGTCGATGTCGGCGCCGGCGACCGCGTCGGGCACGACGCCGATCTGTCCGAGCAGCTCGCGCCGGCGCGGACTCGCCGAGGCGAGGATGAGGCGCATCACTTGTAGCGATAGTTGATCCGGCCCTTGGTCAGATCATAGGGCGTCATCTCGACCTGAACCTTGTCGCCCGCGAGCACGCGGATCCGGTTCTTGCGCATCTTTCCGGCCGTATGTGCGATGATCTCATGGCCGTTTTCCAGCTCGACCCTGAACGTCGCATTGGGCAGGAGTTCCTTCACGACGCCTGGAAATTCGAGCAGTTCTTCCTTGGCCATGGTCACTCCGTCCGTGATGGTCCGCCTCTGTGCGGATCGACGCTAGATGCGCGCCTCGGCGCATATTTTCAAGCGAAAACGATGCGCCCCCCGGCCGAAGCCGAATGTGCGGTCAGAGCGCGATCGGCACGAGCACCTCGGGCTCGATCACCTCGACGCCCGGCAGACCCTCGCGCAGGGCGGCTGCGGACTGCTCGAGCAGCGGAAAGGTGCGGTAATGGCAGGGAATGACCGTCCTGAAGGCAAAGAAGGTCCGCGCGGCATAGGCGGCGCGGCGCATGTCCATGGTGAAGTGCCCGCCCGCCGCG
>JBIKVM010000269.1:0-3336 GCA_044356825.1 Limisphaerales bacterium | reverse complement strand
CGCGGCCTCTTCGATCAGGGTGACGCGGGCGCGCAGCGTCGCGGCCATGTAGGCCGCGACCAGCCCCGCCGCGCCGGCCCCGATGACGACGAGGTTGCGGTCGAACCGGCGCGGCCGCGGCCAGGGCGCGCGCAGACGCCGCAGCCGCAGCCATCCCGCGCCCCAGCGGGCGATCCACGGAAACGCCCCGAGCGCCACCAGCGCCCCGAGCATCCCCGGCGAGACGATGTCGGAAACCAACCGCACCGCCGCAAGCTCGGTGCCTGCGTTCACATAGATCGCGGTGCCCGGCAGCATCCCGATCTGGCTTGCCCACCAGAAGCGCCGCAGCGGCAGCGCGGTGAGGCCCATGGCAAGGTTCACCGCGAAGAAGGGCACCGCCGGCACGAGGCGCAGCGTCAGCAGATAGAGCACCCCGTCGCGCGCGAGGCCCCGGTCGATCGCCTCGAGCCGCACGCCGAGCCGCGCGCGCGCCCAGTCGCGCATCAGGTGGCGCGCGCTCAGGAACGCAAGGCTCGCCCCGAGGGTCGAGGCGAAGGACACGATGGCGAGCCCCCACCAGAAGCCGAAGAGCGCGCCGATCCCCAGCGTCATCCAGATCCCGAGCGGCAGCGACAGCGCGGTGACGGCGACATAGAGCGCGAAGGCCGCAAGCGTCGCGGCCATCGGATCGGCCGCGCGCCACGCCCCGAGCGGTTCGAGGGCTGCGCGCAGATCGCCAAGTCCGATCCCGGCCTGCGCGATCACGATCCACGCGAGTGCCACGGCCGCGAGCAGTGCCGCGAAGATGGCGGGGCGGCGGGCCATCGCCCTCAGCGCCCCGCGTCCGCGCGGCCCGCCCCGCCCGCCGCGACCTCCGCCAGCCAGGCGCGGATCGCGGCGACGGACTCGGGTTCGTCGAGGAAGGGCACATGCCCCCGCCCCGGCACCTCGGCGCGGATGAGGCCGGGATGCCGGCGCGCCATCTCTGCCGCGGTCGCCTCTGACAGGAGGTCCGATCCCGTCCCGCGGACCAGCGCGACGGGCAACCCCGCGAGGGCGCCAAACAGCGGCCAGAGGTCGGGTTGCGGCTGCGACAGCGCGGCGTGGAAGGCTTCGGCCAGCGCGGGATCGTAGCAGAGGCCAAGCCCGCCGTCGCGCGGGACGAAGCGCCGCGCGGCCTCGTGCAGCCAGCGCTCGGGTGCCACCCCCTCGAACCCGACCGAGCCCGCCGCGATCATCCCGGCCGCCTCGGCCAGGGTCCGCGCGGCGGGCGGGCGGCCGACATAGGCCGCGATGCGCCCAAGCCCCTCGGCCTCGAGCACCGGCCCCACATCGACAAGGCAGAGCCCCGCCAGCCGCGCCCGCGCCGTCGCGGCCAGGAACATCCCGATGATCCCCCCGCGCGAGGTGCCGATCACGGCCGCGCGCGCGATCCCGAGATGGTCGAGGAGCGAGAGCGCGTCGGCGGCCTCCTGCGCCACGGTATAGGTCGCGGCGCCCGTGTGCGCGGATGCGCCCCGCCCGCGATAATCCATCCGCACGAGGCGGCAGGGCGGCAGGTGGGGGGCGAGATCGTCGAAGTCGCGCCCGTCGCGCGTCAGGCCCGCAAGGCACAGGACGGGCATCCCCGCCCCCTCGTCGCGATAGGCGATGCGGGCCCCGTCGGCGGCGGCGAAGACCTCCACCATCACGCGCCCGACCGCCACGCGGCGATGATATCGGGCAGCCCCGACAGATCGGCCAGAACCGCCGCCGGCCGGCCCGGCAGCCGCTCGGCCGGGGCGCCGCGACGGTTCACCCAGACGGTGCGATAGCCGAAATCCGCCGCCCCCGCTGCATCCCACCCGTTCGCCGAGACGAAGGCGATCTGCCCGGCCGGCAGGTCGAATGCCGCGCAGCCCAGCCGATAGACGGCCGCCGCCGGCTTGAAGACGCCCGCCGCCTCGACCGAGAGGATCGTGCCGATCCGCGCCCCGATCCCCGCCGCCGCCACGGCAGAGGCGAGCATCGCGGGCGTCCCGTTCGAGAGGATCGCGCAGGCCACCCCCTGCGCGGCCAGCGCCTCGAGCATCGCCCCGACCTCGGGGTGGGGGTCGGGCGCATCGTAGAGCGCCATCAGCGCATCGCCCAGTGCCGGGTCCGGGTCGATGCCGTGCGCCGCGAAACTCCAGCCCAGCGCGTCGGCGGTGACGGCGCGGAAATCGGCGTGCCGGCCCGTGATCGCGCGCAGCCAGGTGTATTCGAGCTGCTTGCGCCGCCAGGTCTCGGCAAACCCCTCCCAGATCGGCGCGATGGGGGCGCCAAGTGGCAGGGCGGCGATGCGCCGGGCCGGGGCCGCGACATCGAAGAGGGTGCCGTAGGCATCGAAGATGCAGGCGCGCACGGGGGGCATCTATCCTCCTGCCGGGGGGCGGTCAGAGGCGGCGCAGACGGATCACGACATCGACCCGCGCCACCTCGGCGCCGGCGGGCGCCTCGGGCAGGCCGAGGATGCGCATCCCCGCGGCCGGCGCGTCGGTCAGATCGGCGGTATCTTCCCAGTAGAAATGCGGATGCTCATCGAGCCGGGTGTCGAAATAGCTGCGCGCCCCGTCGACCGTCACCTCCTGCACGAGGCCTGCGTCGCGGAAGGCGTGCAGCGTGTTGTAGACGGTCGCGAGCGAACACGGCGCGCCCGCCGCCCGCGCCGCGGCATGGAGCGCCTCGGCCGTCACATGCCGGTCCTGCCCGTCGCCCACGAGCAGCGCGGCGAGCGTCACGCGCTGGCGCGTCGGCCGCAGGGCCGCGCGCGCAAGCCAGTCGGCGCCGCGCTGGCGGGCAAGATCCGAAGGGGGGGCGGCGGTGTTCTGCATGGGCTCTGAATACCGCGCCCGGGGCCCGGATTCAAACGAAAACGCGCGGCCGATGCCGCCCGATCCGCGACCTTGCCACCGCATCGCGGGGGGGCTAGCCTCGGGCGGACACGGAAGGGAAGGCAGGACAGTGACATACCCCACGCGCTTCGAGAAGGAAGACCTGCTGGCCTGCGCCCGCGGCGAGCTCTTCGGCCCCGGCAACGCGCAATTGCCGCTGCCGCCCATGCTGATGATGGACCGCATCACCGAGATCTCGGGCGACGGCGGGGCGCATGGCAAGGGGCATGTCGTGGCCGAGTTCGACATCCACCCCGATCTGTGGTTCTTCGCCTGCCATTTCCCGGGCAACCCGATCATGCCGGGCTGCCTCGGCCTTGACGGGTTGTGGCAGTTGACCGGCTTCAACCTGGGCTGGCGCGGCTGGCCGGGGCGCGGCTATGCGCTGGGGGTGGGCGAGGTCAAGCTGACCGGCATGGTCCGCCCCGACCGCAGAATGCTG
>JBIKVM010000268.1:0-3337 GCA_044356825.1 Limisphaerales bacterium | reverse complement strand
GCCGCCGATCCCGTCCCAGTCAAAAGTGCCGACCGTCGTCGGCGCGGGCACGAAGGCAACTGCCCCGCCATTTGCATCCGAGATCCGCACGATGGCCTGGTCGGCACCCTCGACAGGTGCGATCGCGAGGGTGCGCGCCCCGCCCGCGTGGTGGATAAGCCCCCCGACGCGCGCCTCCATCCCGATCCAGCCTGCCGTGCGCGCGATCCCCGACGTTCCGAGTTGCGAAGAGAGCGCATCGAGCTTCTGATTCGCGAGTGTCTGCTGCTCAACCCCGGCGAAGGTCGCGATCTGGACGGCGAAATCGGTCGATTCCATCGGCGAGAGCGGATCTTGATTGCGCAACTGCGTCGTCAGCATGCGCAGGAAGGTCTCGAAATCGCCGCCAAGCAGGCTGGACCTTCCACTACCGGCGGCGGGCGTGGGCGCGGCTGCGGTCCGTTGGGCGCTGGTGCCGCCTGCGTTCGGGGTGGAGGAGGGGGCGATGGATGCGGGCATGGGTCCTCTCAGATCCGGATGTCGAGCGACCCGGCCGGCACGCGGATCGGCCGGGTTGCGGTTGGGGCGGGCATCGGGCTGTCCTGCAGATCGGGGGATGCGCTGGCATGCACTTCGTCCCCGCCGGCTTGCTGGCGCTGGTCCGGCGCACGTTCGAACGAAAAGCTTGCCCCGCCATAGCCTAGGCTGCGCAATTCGGCCGCAAGTTCGCCAGCGTGACGGCGCAGCAACTCGAGCGTCTCGGGCCGCTCGGCACTGACCGCGACATGCACCAGCCCGCCTTCGCCCGAGACATTCAGCCGCACACCCCCGAGTTCACGCGGCGAAAGGCGGATCTCGGTCGCCTCCGGCATCGCTGCGACGGCGATGTCCATGATCTTGCGCGCCGCTTCGGGACCGAGTGCCGGCCCTTGCCCGTCCGGTCCGACCGGCAGCCGCACGACGGGCGCCGCATCGGAGTGCAACCGCCCCGCCTGTACCTCGGGCACGAGTGCGGCTGAGGCCGACCCCTCCGGCAGAGCCAAGGATGCCTGCGGCACAGCCGCGGCCTCGGCCGACGCCCAATGGAAGGTCGGTGCGCGCGCGATCTGCGCAGCGCTCGCGCGGGTCTCTCCGGCGTCCGGTCCTTCCGTGCCGAAGGGGGCGCCCCCCGGCGGTGTCTGCGTGGCCCCGTCTTTCCCCCGTTCGGTCACCCGCACGACCGGGGGTGAGTCTGGCGTCCAAGCGGTGCTCCGGACCGTGCCCGCAGACGTGGCGGGTCTTGCTGCCGACACGGACACCGGGTTCGGCGCGCCGGGTTGGGGGGGGGCCGCCCTTGCGGGTTCGGGTCCGGGCGGCGGGTCTTGCGTCTGCGCCACTACCTGCGCCATGCCCGAACCCTCGGGCTGTACCCGACCCTTCGGCGAATCGGGCCGTGTCGGCGGGCTCTCGGCCTCAGGCTGGGCGGGCGGTGCCCCCGGGTTCGGCGGCGCCGCCTCGAAGGCGCGTGGATGGGCGCTTGCCGCCGGGGCAAGGATCGGTTCGGGCTCCGCCACAGCTCCAGTCGCGCCGGTCTGCACAAGCGCTGTGCCTGCATCGATCGGAACCATCACGGCATGGCTCGCCTGCGCGCGCGCCCCCCCGGTATCGGGTACCGGTGCTGCGGCGATGCTTTCGGCCGCGGCAGATGCGGTCTGGCTTTCGGCGTCCGCGTAGCTTTGCACGAAACTCTCGTGAGCGGCAGGTGCTCCGCGCTCTTGAGATTCGGAGGCGACCGCGTCCGAGGGCGCGTCCGCGGGCCGCGGCGAGGGGGCTGCCCCTGCTGCGGCGGCAGGCAACGGTGTAGCGGGCGGGGCGGGCATCAGCATGGGGCCTCGGGGGTGCAGATTCGGGTGATCGGACCTGCCTAGCGCGGCAGGAGTTACCGATTGTTTACGACCCTTGCGCCATGGTGCGCCGTGATGGCCCCCAAGCCCCGAGGTTCGATGCCCCCGCTCTCACCCTTTGACGGTCCCGGCGTGCTCCGGCCTCCGTCGCCGCTCACGTCACGAGGCAAACCGTCGGACGCGCACGATGCGGCGCTGTTGCGCCGTCGCGCCGAGGAGCTTGAAACGGCCTTCCTGTCCGAGATGCTCGCCCACGCGGGGGTCGGGCGGCCGATCTCGGCGATGGGTGGCGGCATCGGCGAAGAACGATTCGCCTCGTTCCTGCGCGACGCGCAAGCCGAGGCGCTGGTGCGCCGCGGCGGGCTGGGGCTGGCGCAGATGATCTTCGATGCCATGATGAAGCGCGGCGGCGATGGCTGAGGCACTGTCCGCCGCTCGGCGGCTTGCAGCCGCGCTCGATGCGCTCGAGACCGGGCTGCGCAGCGGATTGCCCGGTGGTCTGCCCGAGATTGGCGCCGAGATCGAAGAGGCCGCCGCGGCGCTTTCGGCGTCCGGTGCCACAGGTCGCGACCTTGCCGTGCTGCGCCAGCGCACGGTGCGGCTGCTCGCCCGCATTGACGCGGCGCGTCAGGGCGTGCTGGCGGCCCGGGCACGCCTGCGTGCGCTCTCCGCGGCGCGCGAGGGCATCGGCACCTATGACCGAAGCGGCACGCGCAGCGTGCTGGCCCCGACCGGTCGCCGCCAGCCGCCCAGGGGCTGATCGCAACTTGCCGCCGGTTCGGCACGCCGCGGCCCAGCTTTTGCCTCAAATGCAGGGAATCGTCCCTCCACGCCTTAGGAAAGGCTTAGCGGTTCGCGCGACAGGGTCGGCTGGCACCTCGTGGTGGGGTGGCGCGGCCCGGTCGCCTGGGCGCAACGGTCAGAAGACCTCGACAGTGCCATCGGTGTGGTGGCGGAAACCCGGGCCCGTGCAAAGCATGCGCCCACCGTAGAGGATACGCAAAATGTCGTCCATTCTTACGAACTCCGGCGCGATGGTCGCGCTGCAGACCCTCAAGGGCGTGAACGCCGGCCTCCAGAAGACGCAATCCGAGATCGCGACGGGCAAGCGCATCTCGGTCGCGTCCGACAATGCCGCGACATGGGCCATCTCGAAGGTGATGGAAGCCGATGTGGCGGGCTTCAAGACCATCTCGGACAGCCTCGCGCTCGGGGCGTCGACCGTCGCCGTCGCCCGCCAGGCGACCGAGACGGTCACCGGCCTTCTGACCACGATGAAGGAGAAGATCGTCGCGGCGCAGGAACCCAACGTCGACCGGGCGAAGCTTCAGGACGATATCGATGCGCTCAAGGACCAGATCGATGCCGTTGTCTCGGCCGCCCAGTTCAACGGCCTGAACCTCGTGAACGGCTCGCAGACGTCGGTGAACGTCCTGGCCTCGCTCGACCGCGACACGAGCGGCAATGTCACCACC
>JBIKVM010000075.1:0-11943 GCA_044356825.1 Limisphaerales bacterium | reverse complement strand
ACCGCGCGGCCGCCTACACCCTCTCGCCCCCGGGTGCGATGCTGCGGCTCGCAACCCGCGTGCCGGGCCTGGGCGAGCCGCCGCCCGACCGGCGCATCCTGCGCGCGGCCGCCATCATGCCGCCCGAGGGCACGACGGCGGCGCGCGCCCGCGTGCTCGGGACGCTCGCGCGGTTCGGCGGCGCGGGGCTCGGCCCGGCCGAGCTTGCGCGCGAGGCGGGGACCGGGACGGGCACGCTTGCGGCGATGGTCAAGGCGGGGCTGCTGATCGAGGGGCGCGCGCCGCGCGACGCCCCCCTGCCCCGGCTCGACCCCGACCGCCCGGCCGCTGTCCCCTCCGAGGCGCAGGGGGGCGCGATCGCGGCCCTGCGCGCGGCGGTGGCGGCGGGGGGGTATGGCACCACCCTTCTGCAAGGCGTCACCGGATCGGGCAAGACCGAGGTCTATCTCGAGGCCGTGGCCGAGGCGCTGCGGCGGGGGCGGCAGGCGCTGGTGCTCTTGCCCGAGATCGCGCTCACGGCCGATTTCATCGCCCGCGTCGCGGCGCGCTTCGGGGCGGCGCCGGCCGAATGGCATTCGGGCGTCGCGGCCGCGCAGCGCCGGCAGGTGTGGCACGCGGCCGCGCGAGGCGAGGCGGGGCTGATCGTGGGCGCGCGCTCGGCGCTGTTCCTGCCCTTTCTCGATCTTGCCCTGATCGTCGTCGACGAGGAGCACGACCCCTCCTACAAGCAGGAGGATGGCGTCACCTATCATGCCCGCGACATGGCGGTGCTGCGCGCCTCGGGTGCCGGGGCGCAGGTGGTGCTGGCCTCGGCGACGCCCTCGCTCGAAAGCTGGGCCAACGCCGAGGCGGGGCGCTATCGCCGCCTGACGCTGCCGGCGCGCTACGGCGCGGCGCGCCTGCCCGAACTTGCGCTGATCGACCTGCGCGTGCACGCCCCTCCGGCGGGGCGCTGGATCTCGCCCCCGCTCGAGGCCGCGCTGACCGCGCGGCTGCGGGCGGGCGAGCAGAGCCTTCTTTTCCTCAACCGGCGGGGCTATGCGCCCGTCACCGTCTGCCGCGCCTGCGGCCAGCAGATCGGCTGCCACGACTGCGACGCGCGCATGGTCGAGCATCGCTTCGCCCGCCGCCTCGTCTGCCACCAGTGCGGCGAGAGCCGCCCGATCCCGACCGCCTGCCCCGCCTGCGGGGTCGAGGGGCGGCTGGCAGCGCTCGGGCCCGGGGTGGAACGGCTGGCCGAAGAGGTCGCGGCCGTCTTTCCCGACGCGCGGGTGAAGGTGCTGGCCTCCGACCTCTTCGCCTCGGCGCGCGCGCTCAAGGCCGAGGTATCCGAGATCGCGGCGGGGGGCGCCGACATCGTGATCGGCACGCAGATCGTCGCCAAGGGCCACGACTTTCCGCTGCTGACGCTCGTCGGGGTGATCGATGCCGATCTGGGGTTGCAGGGGTCGGACCTGCGCGCGGCCGAGCGCAGCTTCCAGCTGATCCGGCAGGTGTCGGGGCGGGCCGGGCGGCGCGAGGTGCCGGGGCAGGCGCTGATCCAGACGCTCCAGCCCGACCATCCGGTGATGCGCGCGATCGCGGGTAGCGACGACGAGGCCTTTCGCCGGGCCGAGGCGGCGGCGCGGGCGGCAGCCGGGATGCCGCCCTATGGGCGCCTTGCCGCGATCATCCTCTCGGGCCCCGATGCCGAGGCGCTCCATGCCCATGCCGAGGCGCTCGCGCGCGCCGCCCCGACGGTCGAGGCCGTCGGCGCCGAGGTCTGGGGGCCCGCACCCGCGCCCGTCGCGCGCATCCGGGGCCGCCACCGGCTGCGGTTCCTCATCCGCGCGGCGAAGGGGGTCGCGTTGCAGGGCGCGCTCGCGCGCTGGGTGGCCTCGGTGCCCGAGCGCGGCGCGATCCGCGCCCAGATCGACATCGATCCGCAGAGCTTTCTCTGATCGCGCGAAACTTCCCTTTGCCGCACGCGCGTCCCTCGAGTATCATGCCCGCATTGGCACCGGGCCTGCCCCGGCGCAGCGATGATTTGATGCCCCGGGGGTCCGATGCCGCGCCCGTTCCATGCCCTCCGCCTTGCCGCCCTGTCGCTCGCGGCCGCCCTGTCGCTGGCGGCGCATGATGCCGCGCAGGCCCAGACCCAAGTCACGACGATCCTCGCGGTCGGGGCGCGCGATGTCGAATACGACCATTTCAACGTGTGCAAGCGGCTCACCAACACCTACGACACGGCCGTGATGGTGCCGACGCTGACCGAACCCGAATGGCGGTCGTTCTATGAAAACCCCCCGCCCGGCGTGGCGTTGCGCGATTGCCCCGGCCTGACGCTTGTCTTCACCTTCAACGCCTTGCAGAACGGTCAACCGCGCGCGACCGAGGAAATCGACCTCTCGAAGGTCGTCCATCCCAAGCCCGGGGGGACACCGCTCAGGATCGACTGGGGCGACGGCACGACGGCGGATCGCCACAAGCTCAGGCACAGCTATAACCGCCCGCTCGGATCCTATGTCGTGCGCGTCATGGGCGACATCGAGCAGTTCGGCGAGAAGATGACGGTGCTGCGCGACGGCGCGGGCAATGTGGTGCGCGACGATACGGGCGACCCGATCGAGCTCTGCAAGATCGACAACACCGGCAGCACCCGCACCGCGACCGAATGGGGCGAGGATGTCTTTTTCCTGACCGAGATCCGCAGCTTCGGCGAGCAGCTCGGCCGCATCAACTGCGTCTTCGGCAGCCTGTGGTACAAGTATCAGGGCCAGACCCCTGTTCCGGTCGAGGTGACATCAATCCTGCCGCCCTCGGTCACCAACCTCGATTTCGCCTTCGCCGACTACGCGATCGGGGTTCGCACCTACACGCGCAACGGCGTCACGAAGCGCTTCCTGCAAGACATCGAGAACTGGGACACCTCGAACGTGACCAGCATGGAGGGGATATTCCGCTTCGAGGTGGTCCAGCCGCTCAGCGCCTATGATGAACAGAGCAAGATCGATGGTACATCGCAGTTCGGTTACGGTTTCGATTGTGCGATGCACGATGCCCCAAATGCCACATGGGGCCAGATAACCCTCGACCTCTCGCGCTGGGACGTCTCGAACGTCACCAACATGCGCGAGATGTTCAAGAACAACCGCTGCTTCAACGCCGACCTCTCGCGCTGGGACGTGCGCAAGGTCACCGACATGTCGGCCATGTTCCTCAACGCCCGGTCCTTCACGGGCAACCTGTCGGGCTGGAAAACCGACAACCTGCGGAAGATGGACCGGATGTTCTACAACGCCTACAAGTTCGACAGCCCGATCGGGGGGTGGAACGTCTCGGGCGTGACTTCGATGGTCGAGGTCTTTCGCGACGCGCAGCGCTTCAATCAGGATCTGAGCCGCTGGGATGTCTCGAACGTCACGACGATGCGGGGCCTCTTCGACGGGCGCAACACGAACTTCTACGTCAACTCGACCTACCGGACGCGGTTCAACACCGACATCTCGGGCTGGAACGTCGCCAACGTCAGGGACATGTCGCACATGTTCCGTGCGAATGGAGCCTTCAACCGCAACATCTCGGGCTGGAATGTTGCCAACGTGACCGACATGTCGGGCATGTTCTCCGAGGCGATCGCGTTCAACCAGCCGATCGGCGTCTGGAACGTGGGCAATGTCACGAACATGTCGGAGATGTTCGGGAACGCGCGCGCCTTCAACCAGCCGCTCGGCGAATGGAACGTCGCGAAGGTGACCGACATGTCGGGCATGTTCGATAGCTGGGTTGAGCGGAACCACGGCACCTATCCCCCCTACTGGGGCCCGGTTCCGTTCAATCACGATCTCTCGGCATGGAGCGTGGGCAATGTGACGACCATGGCGCGCATGTTCCGCGGCAGCAGCTTCGTGCAACCCATCACGATGTGGAACACGGCCAAGGTCACCGACATGTCGTCGATGTTCGAGCGGCATCAATCCTACAACCTGCCGCTGAACGGGCTCGATGTCTCGAACGTCAGGACCATGCGCGAGATGTTCGCGGAGACCAAGGTCTTCAACCAGCCGCTCGACCGGTGGGACGTGGCGCGCGTCACCGACCTCACGGGGATGTTCCGCGCGGCGGCGGCCTTCAACGGCGCGATCGGGACATGGAAACTTCGGCCCATCGTCACCGACAACATGTTCGAGGGTTCGCCCGTCTTCAACCAGTCGCTGAACGGCTGGGACGTGTCGGGGTTGCGCTCGGCCAACGAGATGTTCAAGAACACGAGGGTGTTCAACGGCGACCTCTCGTCCTGGAACACGGCATCGCTCGAGTCGACCATGGGCATGTTCGAGAGCACGCGCGCCTTCAACAGCCCGATCGGAGGTTGGAAGACGGCGAAGATCACCCGCGCAGACCGGATGTTCATGGGGGCCCTGGAGTTCAATCAGGACCTGACCGGGTGGTTCAACTATGCTCCGGGGCGAGAGATGGCACCGGATATCTCGATGACCAACATGTTCAACAAGGCAGCAAAGTTCAACGGCAACATCTTGTTCACCGCAGACAACCGCGGCTGGTACGTCGGCCGCGCCGATGTCTCTGGCATGCTTTTCGATGCGACCGCGTTCAACCGCAATCTCAACGGCTGGTGCGACGCCGCGGGCGGCGCGGCCGTCTTCGGCGGCCAGAAAACCTTGTGGGAGCCACGACGAGTAACGGCCCCCTGCTCTCACCGACCTTGACCTTCGCCGGTGCGGCAGGTCAGGCGGGGGACATCGCCTCGGCGCTCGGGACCAGCGGAAAGAACATCCCGCCCGAGCGCAGCCCGAACCACATCGCACCATCGACCGGCGCATGCTCGCACAGATCAACAAGCCGATAGAATGTCTTGCGGTCGAGCCGCGCCTCAAGCCCGCGGCGGATGTGGACATAGGGCACGATCGTGCCGTCCGCGCCGCGCGCCGCGCGCAACCCAGCCCCGGGGCCGGCTGCAACCTCGTCGCCGATGTTGGTCACGAATCGCACGACCTGCGCCATACCCTCGCCCTCGGCAGTGCAATCGACGGCAAGGAAGGGCGCATCCTCGACGGTGATCCCGACCTTCTCGACCGGGGTGACAAGGTAATAGCGCCCCCCCTCGAGCTTCAGGATCGAGGCGAAGAGGCGCACGAGCGGCGCGCGCCCGATGGGGGTGCCCAGATAGTGCCAGCTTCCGTCGCGCGCGATGCGGATGTCGAGATCGCCGCAAAAGGGCGGATCCCACAGATGCACGGGCGGCGGCCCCTTGCCGGCAGCCTTGCCGGCCGCCGCCGCGATCCCCTCGGCCGAGGGGCGGGTCACATCCGCGTTGCCGTCGGTCTTTGCCATTTCGCCCGCGCGCCATACATCAACCCATGCTGCACGACAGCGCGGGAGAGATGCAAGCCATGACCGGGTCAGACCTCGTCGCCGATATCGACGCCACCGCCGAGCGCCTGTCACTCGCGCGCGCGAGCATCGCGCGGCGCTTCATCGGGCAGGAGCGGGTGGTGGACCTCGTGCTCGCCGCCATGCTCTGCGGGGGGCACGCGCTGCTCGTGGGGTTGCCGGGCCTTGGCAAGACGCGCCTTGTCGCGACGCTTGGCACCGTCATGGGGCTGCGCGCGGGGCGGGTGCAGTTCACCCCCGACCTCATGCCCGCCGACATCCTCGGCTCCGAGGTGCTCGAGACCGCGGCGGACGGCAGCCGGGGTTTCCGCTTCATCCCCGGCCCGATCTTCTGCCAGCTCCTGATGGCCGACGAGATCAACCGCGCCAGTCCGCGCACGCAATCGGCCCTGCTGCAGGCGATGCAGGAGGGCGAGGTGACGGTCTCGGGCGCGCACCGCGCGCTCGATCGCCCCTTCCATGTCCTCGCGACGCAAAACCCGATCGAGCAGGAAGGGACCTATCCCCTGCCCGAGGCGCAACTCGACCGCTTTCTGGTGCAGGTCGAGGTCGATTACCCCGACCGCGCGACCGAGCGCGCGATCCTGATCGCGACGACCGGCGCGGATGAGGCCGAGGCGGCTGCGGTCTTTACCGCGGCGGACCTGATCGCGGCGCAGCGCCTCGTGCGCAGGATGCCCGTGGGCGAGAGCGTGGTCGAGGCGATCCTCGACCTCGTGCGCGCCTGCCGCCCGACCGAACCCGACGCCGACCCCGAGGCGCGCGAGGCGCTCGCGTGGGGGCCCGGGCCGCGCGCGGCGCAGGCGCTCATGCTGACCGTCCGGGCGCGCGCGCTGATGCAGGGCCGGCTCGCGCCCTCGGCCGAGGATGTGGCGGCGCTGGCGCGGCCGGTGCTCGGGCACCGCATGGCGCTGGGCTTCGCGGCCCGCGCGCGGGGCGAGGATCTCGGCGGCCTGATCGACCGGATCGTCGCGCGCACGACCCGCCTCGGGGCGGCGGCATGATGTCTGCCCCGGCCGCCCCGTCGCGGACGGCCGAGGCCGAGGCGCTCGGGGCGGCGCTGCCGGCGCTTCTGGTCGCGTCGGACCAGTTGGCGGCGACGGTGGCGCTCGGCGGGCACGGGCGGCGGCGCGCGGGGCTTGGCGATGCGTTCTGGCAATACCGCCCGGCCCAGCCGGCCGACCCCGCGCGGCTGATCGACTGGCGCCGCTCGGCGCGGGGCGATCAGACCTTCGTGCGCGAGCGCGAGGCCGAGACGGCACAGATGGTGATGCTCTGGATCGACCGGTCGCGGGCGATGGCCTTTTCCGGCGCGCCGAGCCGCCCGCCCAAGGCCGAGCGCGCGGCACTTCTGGGCCTTGCGCTCGGGGCGCTCATGCTGCGGGCGGGCGAGCGGGTGGGGCTCATGGCCGAGGCCGGCGCGGGGGCGGACCCCGCGACCGCGCGCCGCGCCGCGCCGCGCGGCGGGCGGGCGCAACTCGTGCGTCTGGCCGAGGCGGGCGATCCGCCGGACCCGGCCGAATACGGCGCCCCGGCCCCTGCGGGCCTTGCGGCGCATGGGCAGGCGGTGCTCTTCTCGGATTTCCTCGGTCCCTTCGCGCCCGTGGCGGCGCTGCTCGACCGGGCGGCCGCGCAGGGCGTGCGCGGGGCGCTGGTGCAGATCCTCGACCCGGCCGAGGAGGATCTGCCCTTTGCCGGGCGCACCATCTTCGAGAGCATGGGCGGCGCGATGCGCCACGAGACGCGCTCGGCCGCCGACCTGCGCGCGCTCTATGGCGGTCGCCTCGCGGCGCGGCGCGCCGAGCTTGACCTCGCGGCGCGGCGTGCGGGGTTCGTCGTCGCGACCCATCGGACCGATGCGCCGGCGGCGCAGGTCCTGCTGTGGCTCTGGCGCATGCTCGACGGGGCGCGCTGATGCTGGTCCTGGGGCCCGTCGGATTTCTGGCGCCGGTGGTGCTCTGGGGGCTGCTGGCGCTGCCGGTGCTGTGGTGGCTCCTGCGGGCGGTGCCGCCCGCGCCGGTGCGGCGGCGCTTTCCGGGGGTCGCCCTCATGCTCGGCCTCGCGGACCGCGACGCCGAGACGGCGCGCACGCCGTGGTGGCTGCTCCTGCTGCGGCTCGGGGCGCTGGGGCTGGCGATATTGGGCTTCGCGGGGCCCGTCCTCGACCCCGAGGCGCGGCTGCCGGGTCGCGATCCGGTGCTCTATGTGCTCGAGGGCAGCTGGGCCGACGCCCGCGACTGGGCCGCGCGGACCGAACGTCTCGAGGCGCTGCTGGAAGCCTCGGCGCGCGCCGGGCAGCCCGCGGGCGTCGTGGTGCTGACCGACCTGCCGGCGGCGGGAACGCCGATCTTCGGCCCGGCCGCCGAGGCGCAGGGCCGGATCGCGGGGCTGCGCCCGAACCCGTGGCTGCCCGAGGGGGCGGCAGAATGGGCCGGCGCGCTCGGGGGACGGTTCGAGACGGTGTGGTTCGTCTCGGGCATCGACTGGCCGGGCCGGGCCGAGACCTTCGCGGCACTCGCGGCGCGGGGCCCGGTGCGCCTGATCGGCGGCAGCGCGCCCCTGATCGCGCTCGCGCCGCCCGTCTTTGCCGAGGGGCGCATCGCCCTTGGCGCGCGCAGCCTGCCCGCATCGGGCACGCCGGCCGAGATCGTCGCCCGCGGCCCCGACCCGAACGGGACCGAGCGCGACCTCGCGCGCATCGAGCTTGCGTTCGATGCCGAGGGCGCGGCGGCGGCCGAGCTCGACCTGCCGCCCGAGATCCGCAACCGCATCGGGCGCTTCGCCGTCTCGGGCGTGCAGAGCGCCGCGGCGGTCTCGCTCGGCGATGACAGCCTGCGCCGGCGCAAGGTCACGCTCATCTCCGGGGCGGCGGCGGGGGATGAGACGCTCGAGCTGCTCGCGCCGCTCCACTACCTGCGGCAGGCGCTGGCGCCTTCGGCCGACCTGCTCGACGGGGCGCTGCTCGAAACCCTCGATGCGCGGCCCGACGTCGTGATCCTCGCCGATGTCGCGCGCCTCGGGGCGGCCGAGGCCGAGGCGCTGCGGGAATGGGTCGAGGGCGGCGGCCTGCTCTTGCGCTTCGCCGGGCCCCGCCTTGCCCAGAGCGATGTCGGCCGGGCCGAGGCCGATGCGCTTCTGCCCGTGCGGCTGCGCGAGGGCGGCCGCAGCGTCGGCGGCGCCATGAGCTGGGGCGAACCGCGCGCGCTTGCGCCCTTTGCCGAGGGCACGCCCTTTGCCGGCCTCGCGATCCCGGCCGAGGTGACGGTCTCGGCGCAGGTGCTGGCCCAACCCGACCCCGAGCTGCCCGCCCGCACCATTGCGGCGCTGGCCGACGGCACCCCCCTCGTGACGCGCGCCGAACTGGGCGAGGGGCAGGTCGTGCTCTTTCATGTCACCGCCAATGCGGAATGGTCGAGCCTGCCGCTCTCGGGCCTCTTCGTGCAGATGCTCGAGCGGCTGGCCGTCAGCCTGCGCAGCGCCCGCCCCGACGCGGCGGAGCTTGAGGGGACGGTGTGGACCCCGGTCCAGATCCTCGACGCCTTCGGCCGGCCGGGCGATGCCGGGCGGCTTGCGGCGGTCGAGGGCGCGCGCCTCGGCGCGGCGCTGGCGGCGGGGGACACCACCCGCGACCTGCCGCCCGGCGTCTATGCCGCGGGCGAGCGGCGCCTCGCGCTCAATGTGATCGGGGCCGAGACGGCGCTCGCGCCCGCGATCTGGCCCGTCGGGACCACGGTCGAGGATCTCGCGACCCCGCCCGAGCGGGGGCTGAAGGGGCTCGCGCTCGCGCTCGCGCTCGGGCTGATCGCGCTCGATGCGGTGGCGAGCCTCGCACTCGCGGGGCGGCTGCGTGGGGCGGTCGCGGCGGTGCCGATCCTGGTGGCGGTGCTCGGCGCGGCCGAGGTTCGGGCACAGGACGCAGTCGAGGAATTCGCGATACGCGCGACGCCGGGGTTCGTCTTTGCCCATGTGCTGACGGGCGACGAGCAGGTCGACGAGATCACGGCCAAGGGGCTCGAGGGGCTTGGGCGCGTGCTGGCGCAGCGCACGAGCGTCGAGCCCGCGCCACCCATCGGCATCGATCTCGAACGCGACCCGATCGACTTCTTCACAATCCTCTACTGGCCCGTCACGGCCGATGGCCCCCTCCCCTCGGCCGAGGCCTATGCGCGCCTCGGGCGCTATCTGCGGGCGGGGGGCATGATCGTCTTCGACACCCGCGACGATGATCTGGCGGCGGGCGGCGTTGCGACGCCCGAACAGGCGCGGCTGCGTGCGCTGGCCGCGCCGCTCGACATCCCGCCCCTCGAACCCGTTCCTGAGGATCATGTGCTCACGCGGACCTTCTATCTGCTCAGCGATTTTCCGGGCCGCCACCCGCGCACGACCGTCTGGGTCGAGGCCGCCCCGCCCGAGGCCGACCGCGCCGATGGCATGCCGTTCCGCAGCCTCAACGACGGGGTGACGCCGGTGGTGATCGGGGGGGGCGACTGGGCGGGGGCGTGGGCCGTCGATGATCTGGGGATGCCCGTCCTGCCGGTGGGGCGCGGCCTGTCGGGCGAGCGTCAGCGCGAGTTCGCCTATCGTTTTGGCGTGAACCTCGTCATGCATGTGCTTACGGGAAATTACAAATCCGATCAGGTCCATGTTCCCGCCCTGCTCGAGAGGCTCGGGCAATGAGCGTGCTCGACTCGACGCTTGTCTTCGCGCCGCTGCTGCCTTGGCCGGTGATCGCGGCGCTCGCGCTGCTCGGGGCGGGCGTCGGGGTCTTCGCGATCCTGCGCGGCCTCAGGGGCGGCTGGCTGCGGCTGGCCGCGCTCGGGGCGCTGGTGCTCGCCCTGGCCGACCCCGCCCTCGAACGGGCGGAGCGCACGCCGCTTGCCGACATCGCGGTGATCCTCGTGGACGAGAGCGCGAGCCAGACCATCGGGGCGCGCGCCGCGCAGACCGCCGAGGCGCTGGCCCATCTCGAACGCGAGATCGCGCGCCTTGGCGCGACCGAGACGCGCATCGTGCGCGTTCCCGATGCGCCAGGCGATGGCGGGACGGCGGCGATGGCCGCGCTCGAGGGTGCGCTGGCCGAGATCCCGCGCGCGCGTCTTGCGGGCGTCTTCGCGATCAGCGACGGGCAGGTGCATGACGCGGACCTTGCCCCCGCCCTGCCCGCCCCCTTCCACCTGATCCTGACCGGTGCACCCGAGGACTGGGACCGCCGCCTCGTGATCACGAGCGCGCCGGGCTTTGCCATCATCGGCGAGGAGGTGCGCGTCGCCCTTCGGATCGAGAATGCGGGCGCCGTGCCCCGCGATGCGGAGCCGACCGCGACGCTCTCGGTCGCGATCGGGGGGGGCGCGCCGCTCAGGGTGCGCGTACCGGTGGGGCAGGACATCGAGGTGCCGCTCACGCTCGTTCACGGCGGAGAGAACGTGGTGCAGATCGCGATCGACCCCGCCCCGGGCGAGGTGACGGAGCGCAACAACGCGGCCGTGCTCCAGATCAACGGCGTGCGCGACCGGTTGCGGGTGCTGCTCGTCTCGGGCGAGCCCCACGCGGGCCAGCGCGTCTGGCGCAACCTGCTCAAGTCCGACGCGGCGGTCGACCTCGTGCACTTCACCATCCTGCGGCCACCCGACAAGCAGGACGGGGTGCCGGTGACGGAGCTTTCGCTCATCGCCTTTCCGACGCGCGAGTTGTTCGTCGAGAAGATCGACGAATTCGACCTCATCATCTTCGACCGCTATCGCCGGCGCGGCATACTGCCCAACGAGTATTTCGAGAACATGCGCGAGTATGCGCGCCGGGGAGGTGCGGTGCTGATCGCGGCCGGGCCGGAATTTGGCACGGCCGAGAGCATCTGGCGCTCGCCGCTCGCGGGCATCCTGCCCGCGGCCCCGACCGCGCGCGTGATCGAGGGCGGCTTCCGCCCCGCCCTGACCGATGCGGGGCAGCGCCATCCGGTGACGGCGGGCCTCGATCGGGTCGCGCCGGCCGAGGGCTGGGGACGGTGGTTCCGCCAGATCGAGGTCGAGACCAGGTCCGGACAGGTCGTGATGGATGGTGCCGAGGGGCGCCCGCTTCTGATCCTCGACCGGGTGGGCGAGGGACGGGTGGCGATGCTTGCCTCGGATCACATCTGGCTCTGGGGGCGGGGGTATGAGGGCGGCGGGCCGCAGCTTGAGTTGCTGCGCCGCCTTGCGCACTGGATGATGAAGGAACCCGAACTCGAGGAAGAGACGCTGCGGGCCGAGGCGGTGGGGCAGGATGTCACGATCTCGCGGCGCACCATGGGGGCGGCGCCGGGCGCGGTGCGAATCACCGGCCCCGATCGGGCGACCGCCGAGGTCGCGCTCTCCGAGGTCGCGCCGGGCCTCTGGCAGGGGCGCTGGGCGGCGCCGGTCCCGGGCCTCTATCGGCTGGCCGAGGGCGACATCGCGGCCGTCGCGGCCTTCGGCCCGGCCGCGCCGCGCGAGTTCGCCGCCCCCGTCGCCTCGGCCGAACCGCTCGGGGCACTGATCGCAGCGACGGGCGGGGGGGTGCACCGCCTCTCGGCCG
>JBIKVM010000267.1:0-3349 GCA_044356825.1 Limisphaerales bacterium | reverse complement strand
GAGAAAGACGAGCGAATAGGGCGCGCCGCGGTTGATCCCGAGCGCGGTCGCGTCGCGCCGCCAGACATCGGTCGCGCCCTGAAGCTGCATCCGC
This sequence comes from Limisphaerales bacterium, assembly GCA_044356825.1. Taxonomy (GTDB): domain Bacteria; phylum Pseudomonadota; class Alphaproteobacteria; order Rhodobacterales; family Rhodobacteraceae; genus JAUREX01. Next base: position 3,255 of record JBIKVM010000267.1, on the reverse strand, counting down.
TCGATGTTGCGGCGCTGGAGCGCGCGCGCCGCCGTGCCGTCATCGACCAGCGCCGCCCGCACCGCGCCGCGGCTCAGCGCCTCGAGGGCCATCGCGCCGGTGCCGGCAAAGAGGTCGAGCACGCGCGCCCCCGTCACCCGATCGCCGAAGCGGCCCTGGGTGAGCATGTTGAAGACGGCCTCGCGCGTGCGGTCGGCGGACGGGCGCAGATGGGCGTCGGCATCGCCTTCGCCGACATCAGCGAGCTTCGTGCCGCGAAATCTGCCGCCGATGATGCGCACGTCAGCTGAGCAGCGTTCGCAGGTTCGTGGCGGGGTCCGCGAGCAGCGCCGGGTCGGGCGTGCGGCCGGCCTCGAGCAGGCGCTTGCCGACCATGTAGGCGCGTGAATCGTTGATGGCATCGACCGCGAGGAACGTGCCGGCGCGGAAATACCAGTGCGAGCGGCCGCCGCCCTGGCCCGTCGCCTCGCGCACCACGATCCGGTCATGGCCCGCGCCGAGCCCCGCGATCTGGAGTTTCGCATCGAACTGGTCGGACCAGAACCACGGCACCGGCGCGTAGGGCGCGCCCTGTCCCATCATGTCGGCGGCGACGGCCTCGGCCATGTCGATGGCGTTCTGCACGCTCTCGAGCCGCATTCGCCCGCCTGGACCGAGGAAAGAGGCGCAATCGCCCGCCGCCCAGATGGCGGGGTCGGCGGTGCGGCCGGTCGCATCGGTCGCGATGCCGTTGTCGAGGGTCAGGCCCGCGGCGGCGGCGAGATCGGTCGCGGGGCTGACGCCGATGCCGACGATGGCCAGATCGGCCGCGATGCGGCTGCCGTCTGCCAGTTCCGCGCCCGTCAGGTGCGTCGTGCCCTCGAGGCGCGCAAGCCCGACCCCTTCGCGGATCTCGACGCCGCGGCTGCGGTGGAGGTCGCGGAACCAGTCGGCCGTCTCGGCGCAGGCGACGCGGCCGAGGATGCGGGGCGCGGCCTCGATCAGCGTGACCGACAGGCCGAGGGTCGCGCAGACCGCGGCCGCCTCGAGCCCGATGTAGCCGCCGCCCACGATCAGCGCGCGCCGGCCCGGACGCAAGGCGGGGGCGAGGCGGTCCGCGTCGGCAAGATTGCGCAAAACATGCACGCCGGGCAGTGCGCCGCCGATGGCAGCCGGAAGGGAGCGGGGAGCCGCGCCGGTCGCGAGGGCGAGCTTGTCGTAGACGATCCGATCCTGCCCGGCATGGACGACGCGTGCAGTGCGGTCGATCGCGCTGGCGCGCAGTCCAGTCAGCAGCGTCATGCCCGCATCGTCGAAGAATGACCGCGGGCGAAGCAGCAGGCGGTCGATCCCGGCCTCGCCTGTCATGTAGGACTTGGAGAGGGGCGGGCGCTGATACGGGGGGACGGCTTCATCGCCGATCAGGGTGATTGATCCGTCGTGACCGAGTGCGCGCAACCGCGCCGCCAGCGACAGCCCTGCCTGCCCAGCCCCGATGATGACGATGCGTGCAGACATTTTGCGTCGATTCTCTGGCCATTGCGCGCGTCTCACTTATAAACACCTCATCACAGTTTCAACGCATGAGGGTGAAGATGACGATATCGGTGGGTGACCGGCTGCCCGAGGCTGGCCTTCTGCGCATGGGTGCGAACGGGGCCGAGACGCTCTCGCTCGGCGGTCTGACCAAGGGGCGCAGCGTCGTGATCTTCGCCGTGCCCGGCGCGTTCTCGACGACCTGCGACAAGGCCCATGTCCCGAGTTTTATCCGCGCCATGCCCGAGTTGCGCCGCAAGGGGGTTGAGGATGTGATCTGCCTCGCCGTCAACGATCCGTTCGTGATGAAGGCGTGGGGCGAATCGACGGGGGCCACGGCCGCGGGCATCCACATGCTGTCGGATGGCGACGGGGCGTTCACGCGTGCGGTCGGACTTGGCCTCGACGCGCCGGCAGTCGGGTTCCACGGGCGCTCGCAGCGATATGCGATGCATGTCGTCGATGGCGTCGTCAAGGTTCTGCGCTTTGAGACGCAGCGCGGCGCGTGCGAACTGACGGCGGGCGAGTCGCTCGCTGCGGCGATCTGAGCGGCGAAGCGGCTTGCCCCGGCGGCGCGTCTTTGGCAACCTCTGGCCTGTCTGGGGTCAGGGGAATAAAATGGCGCGCATGTCTGCATTCGTGGCGATCGTGTTCGGGCTCGCCGCCTGTGGCGCCAATGATGTCGGCTCGGACGATGCCGCCATCACGCGGGGCAAGGCGCTCTTTGACGAGTATTGCGTGGCCTGCCACGGTTCGACTGGCGAGGGTGACGGACCCGCCGCCGGGGATCGCCGCCCGGCCGATCTGACCCAGTTGCGGGCGCGCAACGGCGGTACCTATCCGGCGGTTCGGGTGATGGGGCAGGTCTATGGCTATTCGCTCGGCACAGCCGAGAACCCGCCGATGCCCGAATTCGGCCCGCTGCTCGAGGGCGACACGGTGCTGGTCGAGACCGATGAGGGCATCCTGACGCCGACGCCGTCTCGTCTTGTCGATCTCGCGGACTATGTTGCCACCTTGCAGAAGTGAGGCCCGGCGCGCGGCATGAGCATCCGCGCGGGGCAGGCGAGGAGGACACCCATGCGTTCCGCGATCTTTCCGCCACGGCGCAGGCCGCAACTGACCGACCCGAAGCCTTCCGAGGTCACGCCGCGCGACCTCTGGCTCGGCCGGCGCGCCTTCATCGCCGCCGCGGGCGCCGCGGCGGTCGGGCTGCCGGCGTCAGCCGCGAGCAGGTTTTCAACCGACGAGCCGCCGACCTCCTACGAGGATGTGACGACCTACAACAACTTCTACGAGTTCGGCCTCGACAAATCCGACCCCTCGCGCCGGTCCGACCGGTTCGAGACCGCGCCCTGGTCCGTCACGATCGACGGGCTTGTCGATCGGCCCGGCGCCTATGCGCTCGAGGAACTGCTCGACGGCATGGTGATCGAGGAGCGGATCTATCGGCTGCGCTGCGTCGAGGCGTGGTCGATGGTCGTGCCGTGGATGGGGTTCGAACTGGGCACGTTGCTTGCCAAGGTCGGCGTGCAGGCGGGGGCTCGCTATGTCGCCTTCCAGACCGCCAACCGCCCCGACCAGATGCCCGGCCTGTCCTATCCGGCACTCGAGTGGCCCTATCGCGAGGGGCTGCGCCTCGATGAGGCGATGCACCCGCTGACCATCCTTGCGACCGGGCTTTATGGCGAGGCGATGCCGCGCCAGAACGGCGCGCCGATCCGCCTTGTCGTGCCTTGG
>JBIKVM010000074.1:0-11980 GCA_044356825.1 Limisphaerales bacterium | reverse complement strand
CCCCCACCTCCTGCCCATGAACCGCGGCGTCCTCGCCTCGTGCTATCTCGCGGGCGATGCGCGCGCGGTCCACGGCGCGCTGGCCGCGCGCTATGCGGCGGAGCCCTTCATCCGGGTGCTGCCTTTTGGCGCACTCCCCTCGACGCGCGACGTGCGGGGCACCAACTTCGCCCATGTCGGCGTGATCGAGGACCGCCGGCCGGGGCGCGCGCTCGTCGTCTCGGTGATCGACAACCTGACCAAGGGCTCATCCGGGCAGGCGTTGCAGAACGCCAACCTCATGCTCGGCCTGCCCGAGACGGCGGGCCTCATGGGGCCGGCCATGTTTCCGTGAGGGGCCATGAAGGGGCTGAAGAAGCAGCGGCGCATCCAGATCGTCGTGCTCGCGGCGGCGGCGCTCGCGCTGTCGACGGCGCTCGTGGGCTATGCGATGCGGGACACAGTGACCTATTTCCGTTCGCCCTCGCAGATCGCTAGTGATCCGCCAGAGCAGGGAGAGGTCTTTCGATTGGGCGGCCTTGTGAGAGAGGGGTCCATCGGCCCCCTTGACGGCGTAAAATTTGAGTTCGTGATCACCGATGGCGCAGTGGATCAGATCGTCCATTATATCGGCACTGAACCACGCCCGGACCTCTTCACCGAAGGTCAGGGCACAATTGCGACAGGCAAAATGGAGGGTGGGGTCTTCTTGGCAACTCTGCTCCTCTTCCGCCACGATGAAACCTACATGCCCAAGGAAGTGATCGACGCGCTGAAGGAACAGGGCATCTATGTGGAGCCTGCGGCGAATTAGACGCCGCGCGCCCGACGGAACGGGGCGCAAACCGTCCGGCAGGGGTCGCAAACTGTCCGCCACCTGCGCGCAGGCGGCGCTATCAGGATGCCAGCCGTCCGGCTGGCGGGCGGATCGGGGACCTGCACGCCATGAAGAGCGATATCGAGATTGCGCGCGCCGCCAAGAAGCGGCCCATCCAGGAAATCGGGGCGAAGCTCGGGATTCCGTCCGAGTCGCTTCTGCCCTATGGCCACGACAAGGCGAAGGTCGGGGCCGAGTTCATCGCGGGTCTCGCGGGGCGGCGCGACGGGCGGCTCGTGCTGGTGACGGCGATCAACCCGACGCCCGCAGGCGAGGGCAAGACGACGACGACGGTCGGGCTTGGCGACGGGCTGAGCCGGATCGGCAAGAAGGCGGTGGTGTGCATCCGCGAGGCCTCGCTCGGGCCCAATTTCGGGATGAAGGGGGGCGCGGCCGGGGGCGGCATGTCGCAGGTCGTGCCGATGGAGGAGATGAACCTCCACTTCACGGGCGATTTCCATGCGATCACCTCGGCGCACAACCTTTTGTCGGCGCTGATCGACAACCACATCTACTGGGGCAACACGCTCGACATCGACCCGCGGCGGATCGTGTGGCGGCGGGTGATGGACATGAACGACCGGGCGCTGCGCGACATGGTCGTCTCGCTCGGCGGCGTCGCGAACGGCTTTCCGCGCCAGACGGGCTTCGACATCACGGTGGCGTCCGAGGTGATGGCGATCCTGTGCCTCGCGCGTGATCTCGCGGACCTCGAGAAGCGGCTGGGCGACATCGTGGTGGCCTATCGCCGCGACAAGACGCCGGTTCATTGCCGCGACCTGAAGGCCGAGGGGGCGATGACGGTCCTGCTCAAGGACGCGCTGCAACCGAACCTCGTGCAGACGCTCGAGAACACGCCGGCCTTCGTGCATGGCGGGCCGTTCGCCAACATCGCGCATGGCTGCAATTCGGTGATGGCGACGACGACGGCGCTGAAGCTTGCGGATTATGTGGTGACCGAGGCGGGCTTCGGGGCCGATCTCGGGGCGGAGAAGTTCTTCGACATCAAGTGCCGCAAGGCGGGGCTGACGCCCTCGGCGGCGGTGATCGTGGCGACGATCCGGGCGCTCAAGATGAACGGCGGCGTGGCCAAGGCCAACCTCGGGGCCGAGAATGTGGCGGCGGTCGAGAAGGGCTGCGCCAATCTCGGGCGGCACATCGCCAATGTGAAGGGCTTCGGGGTGCCGGCGATCGTGGCGATCAACCATTTCGGCACCGATACCGAGGCCGAGATCGCGGCGGTGAAGGCCTATGTGGCGGCGCAGGGGGCGGAGGCGGTGCTCTGCCGGCACTGGGCCGAGGGTTCGGCCGGGATCGAGGAGCTCGCGCGCAAGGTAGTGGCGCTGGCCGAGGGGGGCAGCGGGCATTTCGCGCCGCTCTATCCCGATGCGATGGGGCTCTTCGAGAAGATCGAGACGATCGCCAAGCGCATCTATCACGCGGGCGAGGTGTCGGCCGACCGCTCGATCCGCGAGCAGCTGAAGGCGTGGGAGGCGGCGGGCTACGGCCATCTGCCGATCTGCATGGCCAAGACCCAGTATTCCTTCTCGACCGATCCGGACCTGCGCGGGGCGCCCTCGGGGCATGTGATCCCGGTGCGCGAGGTGCGGCTGTCGGCGGGGGCGGGGTTTGTCGTGGCGATCTGCGGCGAGATCATGACGATGCCGGGCCTGCCCAAGGTGCCGGCGGCGGAGACGATCCGCCTCAACGCGGCGGGCGAGGTCGAGGGGCTCTTCTGAGGCGGGGTGCCGCGGCGCCTGTGCTGCCGGGGGCTGCGCCCGGGCGGGGGATCGACCCCCGCCCGGGCGCGGGCCGCCCCCTCGGGGGGGGGCGGCCGGACGCTGCGCCGCAGTGCGGAGCACGGGTCGGGGCGGTATGACGGGTGCCGGGAAGGTCATGCGCGCGGAGACGCGAGGGGGGCGGATGCGGGCGGCCGGGGACGGCATGACGATGGCGCAGGTGCGCGCTGCGATCGACCGGGTGGATGCGGCGCTGGTGGCGCTTCTGGCCGAGCGGGCGTCTTGGATCGACCAGGCGGCCGAGGTAAAGGCGCGCGAGGGTCTGCCCGCGCGGATCAACTGGCGGGTCGAGGAAGTGGTCGCGAACGTCCGCGGCCACGCCGAGGCGCAAGGGCTGCCGCCCGCGCTGGTCGAGATGCTCTGGCGGGAGCTGATCGGCTGGTCGATCGCCCGCGAGGAGGCCCGACTCGGTCCCGATGACGATATGCGGCCGATCGGCGCGGCCACAATCAGCCGCGCGGACATGCCCCACGCGGCCCGTCCGCCTGACAGGAAGGACACGACGACATGACGGCACAGATCATTGACGGTAAGGCCTTCGCGGCAGGTCTGCGCGCGCAGGTGGCCACGCATGTGGCGGGGCTGAAATCGACTCGAGGGATCACCCCGGGCCTTGCCGTCGTGCTTGTGGGCGAGGATCCGGCCAGCCAGGTCTATGTGCGCAACAAGGGCATCCAGACCCATGAGGCGGGGATGAACAGCTTCGAGCACAAGCTGCCCGCAACCGCCACGCAGGCCGAGTTGCTTGCGCTCGTCGCGCAGCTCAACGGCGATCCGACGGTGCATGGCATCCTCGTACAGCTGCCGCTACCCCGTCATCTCGATGCCGATCTCGTCATCAACGCGATCGACCCGGCCAAGGATGTCGACGGCTTCCACGTCATCAACGCGGGCCGCCTCGCCACCGGGCAGAAGGCGATGGTGCCCTGCACCCCGCTCGGGTCGCTGATGCTGCTGCGCGACAGCCTCGGCAGCCTCGCGGGCCTCGAGGCGGTCGTGGTCGGACGCTCGAACATCGTGGGCAAGCCGATGGCGCAACTCCTGATCGGCGACAGCTGCACCGTCACGGTCGCACATTCGCGCACGCGCGACCTGCCCGAGGTCTGCCGGCGCGCCGACATCCTCGTGGCCGCGGTCGGTCGGCCCGAAATGATCCTCGGCGATTGGGTGAAGCCCGGCGCAACGGTGATCGATGTCGGCATCAATCGCATCGAGCACGGCGGCAAGACCGCACTCGTGGGAGATTGCCACTTCGAGAGTTGCGCGGCGGTCGCCCGTGCGATCACGCCCGTTCCGGGCGGGGTCGGGCCGATGACCATCGCCTGTCTCCTGGCCAACACGCTGACGGCGGCCTGTCGCAGCCACGGCCTGTCCGAGCCCGAGGGGCTGACACCCTGAGGCGCCGCGCCGCGCTTGCCCTGCGCGGGCTGCGCGGTATAGGACAAGGCGCAAGGCTGGAGGTCGGCAGCATGGCACAACTCGTGACGGTATTCGGCGGTTCGGGCTTTGTCGGGCGCTACATCGTGCGTCGGATGGCGCGCACGGGCTGGCGGGTGCGCGTTGCCGTGCGGCGCCCGAACGAGGCGATCTTCTTGCGCAATTGCGGCGTTCCTGGCCAGGTCGAGCCCGTCTTGTGCAACATCCGCGACGATGCCTCGGTCGCGGCTGCGCTCAAGGGTGCCGACGCGGCGGTGAACTGTGTGGGAATCCTTGCCGAGAGCGGCGCCAACCGCTTCGACACGGTGCAGGCCGAGGGAGCGGGGCGCATCGCGCGCCTTGCTGCCGCGGCGGGGGTAGGACGGCTCGTGCATGTCTCGGCAATCGGGGCCGATCCCGAGGCTGCCTCAGGCTATGCCCGAAGCAAGGCCGAAGGTGAGGCCGCTGTGCACGCGGCATTCCCGACGGTCGTGATCTTGCGCCCCTCGATCATCTTCGGGCCGGAGGATCAGTTCTTCAACCGCTTCGCCGCGATGGCGCGTCTGGCGCCCGTCCTGCCGGTCGTGGGCGGCGCGACACGATTCCAGCCCGTCCATGTCGATGACGTGGCCGCGGCGGCCGAAGTGGCGCTCACAGGACGGGTAGAGCCCGGAATCTATGAACTCGGCGGGCCCGATGTCGCAACGTTCCGCGACCTCATGCGGACGATGCTGGCCGAGATTCGCCGCCGCAGGATCATCCTCGACATCCCTTTTCCGGTGGCGCGCGTGATGGCCACTGTGCTGGACGGGGTGCAGGCGCTGACGCTCGGCCTCGTCACGAACGGGATGATCACGCGCGATCAGGTACGCAATCTCGGTCACGACAATGTCGTGGACGCGACGGCACGCGGCTTGGCCGACCTCGGGATCGTGCCCACGCCCCTCGCGGCCGTGCTGCCCACCTATCTCTGGCGGCACCGCCCGGCGGGGCAGTTCGAGGCGCTGAAGGAAAGCGCCCGCAGGATGCGCGGCTGAACGGGCGCGCTGCGCAAAGGATCAGACGAGACGGCTCGTCTCGACCGCGGCGCGGATGAAATCGGCAAAGAGCGGATGGGGCGCGAAAGGCTTCGATTTCAGCTCGGGGTGGAACTGCACGCCGATGAACCACGGATGCCCCCTGACCTCGACGATCTCGGGCAGCTGCCCGTCGGGCGAGAGGCCCGAGAACATCAGCCCGCACGCCTCGAGCCGGTCGCGATAGCGCAGGTCGACCTCGTAGCGGTGGCGGTGGCGCTCCTCGATCGTCGTCGCGCCGTAGATGCCGGCAACGCGCGAGCCTTCGGCGAGATGCGCGGTATAGGCGCCAAGGCGCATGGTGCCGCCCTTGTCGTCGCCCGGCCGCCGCTCCACCCTGTGGTTGCCCTGCACCCATTCCTTGAGGTGATAGACGACGGGCGTGAAGCGGCGCGCGCCCGCCTCGTGGTCGAATTCCTCCGAGCCCGCATCGGCCAGCCCGACGAGATTGCGCGCGGCCTCGATCACCGCCATCTGCATGCCGAGGCAGATGCCGAGATAGGGGATGCCCTTTTCCCGGGCAAAGCGGGCGGCCTTGATCTTGCCCTCGGTGCCACGCTCGCCGAAGCCGCCGGGCACGAGAATGGCGTGGAACCCCTCGAGCCACGGCGCCGGATCCTCGCGCTCGAAGATCTCGGCGTCGATCCATTCGGCCTTGACGCGCACGCGGTTGGCCATGCCGCCATGGGTCAGCGCCTCGGCGATGGATTTGTAGGCGTCCTCGAGCTGGGTATATTTCCCCACGATCGCGACCCGCACCGTGCCCTCGGCGTTGGTCAGCCGGTCCATCACATCCTCCCACCGCGCGAGGTCGGGGCGCGGCGCGGGGCTGATCGCGAAGGCATCGAGCACCGCGCGGTCGAGCCCCGCGCGATGATAGGCGAGCGGCGCCTCGTAGATCGAGCGCAGGTCGTAGGCCGGGATCACCGCATCGGGGCGGACGTTGCAGAAGAGCGCGATCTTGGCGCGCTCCTTTTCGGGGATCGGATGCTCGGATCGGCACACGAGGATGTCGGGCGCGATCCCGATCGCACGCAGCTCCTTGACCGAATGCTGCGTAGGCTTCGTCTTCAACTCGCCCGACGCGGCAAGATAGGGCATGAGCGTGAGGTGCATGAAGATGCAGGTGCCGCGGGGGCGGTCGTTGGCGAACTGGCGGATCGCCTCGAAGAAGGGCAAGCCCTCGATGTCGCCCACCGTACCGCCAATCTCGCAGAGCATGAAATCGACGTCCCCTTCGCCGATGGCGAGGAAATCCTTGATCTCGTTCGTGACGTGGGGAATGACCTGGATGGTCTTGCCCAGATAGTCGCCGCGGCGCTCCTTCTCGAGGACGTTCGAATAGATCCGCCCGGCCGAGATGCTGTCGGTCCGCCGCGCCGAAACGCCGGTGAAGCGTTCGTAATGCCCGAGGTCGAGGTCCGTCTCGGCGCCGTCGTCGGTGACGAAGACCTCGCCGTGCTCGAAGGGCGACATCGTGCCCGGATCGACGTTGAGATAGGGGTCGAGCTTGCGCAGCCGCACCGTGTAGCCGCGCGCCTGCAACAGCGCGCCCAGCGCCGCCGAGGCCAGCCCCTTGCCGAGGGATGACACCACGCCGCCAGTGATGAAGACGTAACGCGCCATGCGGGGCCCCCGTGATCCTTGCCTCTTGCGGCGTGCGACGGATTGCGAATCCGCCGGGCACCACGGGATCTCACCCTAGCCTGATCCGCAGGGGCCCGCAACGCGGATCACAAGATCAGGGGGCACGGACAGGCCACCAGATCTATGGATTGTGTGCGTATTCAGTCTGCGCGGGCCGGCGCGGCAGGCGCCGCATCCGGAGCAGGCGGCAAGAGGTCCGCGCCCGGCGCAAGGCCACCAGCGCCTTCGGCAGCCGGCGCCTCGATTGCGGCGCCATCGACAACGGAGGGGGCCGCGGCATCGCGGGCAGCAAGAACCGTGAGCCCGACAGATGTCACGATAAAGGCCACCGCGAGACCCCAAGTGAGTTTTGCCAGCGCCGTGGCGGCCTGCCGCCCCGTCACGACCCCACCACCGCCACCGCCCATGCCCAGACCGCCCCCTTCGGAACGCTGAAGCAGCACCACGACGACGAGCCCGAGCGCAAGGATCAGGTGGACGGTCAGGATGACGTTTTCCATGCTCTCTCGGACCCCTTTGGGACTGTGCCGATCTAGGCGTTTGCGCGCGCGGCCGCAAGGGCCTCGGCGGCGGCCTGCACCTGCCCGGCCAGCCGGTCGATGTCGGCCGGGCCGAGGGCATCGGTCGCGATCACCCGGTCGGCGGCGCGGCCGCGGGCGCGGGCGCGGGCATAGCCCGGATCGTAGTGGTCGACCATCAGCGCCTCGGCTAGGTCGGCGTAGCGCCCCGCCGCGGCCAGCGCGCCCCAGCCCGCGATCCTCTCGGCCGGGTGGAGCGCGCGCAGGCGTTCGAGCGTCGCGAGCAGGCGCGCGGGGTCGGCCACGATGTCGGCATAGGCGGCGACCAGCCAGCGCGCACGGGCCGGAACCGGGGCCGCGATCTCGATCCGGGGCGCCTCGACCATCGCACGCCAGAGCCGCCCGGGCACGCGCAGCGCGCCGATCCGGGCCGATTCCGCCTCGATAATCAGGGGCCGGGCCGGATCGGCCGCGGCGAGCGCGCGCGCCAGTCGCCCCTCGAACAGCCGCTGGCTGGGCTGGCCATCGGCATGTTCGCCAAAGACCGAGCCGCGATGGCGCGCCAGCGCCTCGAGGTCGATGACCTGCGCGCCCTCCTCGGCGAGGCGCGCGAGCACCGCCGTCTTGGCCGTGCCCGTGTTGCCGTCGAGCACGACGACGGGCGGCGCGACCGGCGCCTCGAGCGTCTCGGTCACGAGGCGGCGCCAGCTCTTGTAGCCGCCCTCGAGCACGCCCACCCGCCAGCCGATCTGCGCGAGGATGGTGGCAAACGACCCCGACCGCTGCCCACCCCGCCAGCAATAGACGAGCGGCCGCCAGCCCCCGTCGAACTCCGCGAGGGTGTCCTCGATGTGCCGCGCGGCGTTGCGCGCCACCAGCGCCGCCCCGATCTTGCGGGCTAGGAAGGGGCTTTGCTGCTTGTAGACGGTGCCGACGCGCGCGCGCTCGGCGTCATCGAGCACGGGCAGGTTGATCGCGCCCGGCAGATGGTCGTCGGCGTATTCGGCCGGTGAGCGGACGTCGATCACCCAGTCGTGGCCGTGCGCGCCGGGTTCGGCATCGGCCATCCGCTGCAGCCGGACCGGGGTCATGCGGCACCGCCCGCGAGCGCGTGGCGCGCGATGTCGCAAAAGCGCCCGCCCGGCCCCTCGGCGCAATGCCAGATCGCGCCGATCGCAAAGGGGCGGCCGACGAAGGGCGCGACGCGGGGCACGAGTTCCGCCTCAGCCCGCGCCGCCTCGGCCGGTTCGAGCGCGCCCGTGAGCGTGATGTGAAAGCGGAACTCGGCCATCACATGCGGATAGCCCCAGCGGTCGAGGTTCGCGCGCTCGGCCGCGCTCAGCCGCTCGGGGTGGCGGCGGGCGCGCTCGGCCTCGGTCAGGGGTGCGCGGAAGGGGTCGAGCTCGGCCACGATGCGCGTCGCCAGCGCCGCGAGCGCCGGGGCAGGCCCCGCGGGCACGAGCGCGAGGAACCCGCCGAGCCGCGCCAGCCGCAGCCCGTCGTGCAGCACGACGGGCGCCGCGTCGGCCGCGACCCCCGCCGCCGCCGCCCCCAGCGCCGCGCCCGAGGTGCCGGCGGCCAGCCGGAAGGGGGCCTTGAGCGTGCCGTGCAGCCCGTATTTTCGGGGCGTAGACGTCCAACCCTCGCGCGCCGCCGGCGCATCGGCGGGCGGGGGCGGGGCGGTGGCCGTGCGCGGCTCCCACCCGAGCCAGGCCGCCCCGAAATCCGCGAGCGGCCCGGGGTCGGGGCGCCAGTAGATCGCGTGGCGCGTCCACTCGGGCGCGTCGGGGTCGGCCATCTTGCGTCTCCGGCTCTGGCGGTCGGTCGGGAATCGTGTGACCTATATCCGCCCGACCTGCCCGAGGCGAGAGGTGCCATGCCCGCGACCGACGCCCCCGAGACGATCCTGACCCGCGCCCGGCTCTGCCTGCCCGAGGGGATGGCCGAGGGCACCATCGTGCTGCGGGCGGGACGGATCGCCGAGATCGACTGCGCCCCGAACTGCGCCCCGAACTGCGCCCCAAACCGCGCCCCGAGCCGGGCGGCGGGCGCGATCGACTGCGCGGGCGACATCGTGGCGCCGGGTCTGGTGGAGCTGCACACCGACAATCTCGAACGCCACCTGCATCCGCGCCCCTCGGTCGACTGGCCCCATGCGGCCGCGATCATGGCCCATGACGCCGAGCTTGCGGGGGTGGGCATCACGACGGTCTTCGACGCGCTGCGGATCGGGGCCATCCCGTCGGCCGGCGGGGCGATGGCGCGGTCCGAGGCGCGCGCGCTCTGGTCCGAGATCGCCGGCTTGCGGGCGGCGGGGCATCTGCGCATCGACCACGCGCTGCACCTGCGCGCCGAGCTCTGCTCCGAGACGCTCGCCGGGGAACTCGAGGCCTTCGGGCCGGACGATGACGTCCGCCTCATCAGCCTCATGGACCACACCCCGCTGCAACGCCAGTTTCGCGACCTGCGCCAGCTTCGCGCATTCGCCCGCGAGGGCGAGGGGATGTCCGAGGCCGCCTTCGAGGCGCGGGTGGCGTTTCTGCGCGACCTCGGCGCGCGCAAGGTGCCCGGGCATGAGGTGGCGGCGGTCGCGGCCGCGCGGCGCCTCGGTGCGGCGCTTGCCAGCCACGACGATACCACGCCCGAGGATGTCGCGCGCTCGGCCGCGCATGGGGTGCGTCTGGCCGAGTTCCCGACGACGCGCACGGCCGCCGAGGCCTGCCGGGCCCATGGCATCGCGGTGATGATGGGGGCGCCGAACCTGATCCGGGGCGGGTCGCATTCGGGCAACGTCGCGGCCGAGGAACTCGCGCGGGCGGGGCTCATCGACGTGTTGTCGTCCGATTACGTCCCCGCCGGGCTTCTGATCGGGGCCTTCGCGCTTGGCGCGATCCTCGGCGATACGGCGCGGGGCATTGCCGCCGCAAGCGCCGCGCCCGCCGCCGCCGCGGGCCTCGCCGATCGCGGCCGCCTCGTGCCCGGGCTACGCGCCGATGTCATCCGAATCGCCGACGAAGGGCCGCTGCCTCGGTTGCGCGGGGTGTGGTCGGAGGGCAAGCGCGTCGCGTGACGCGACGCGGGTGTGGCAACGCGGACTCACCCCCGCCCCGAAATCGACACGAAGCATCAATTCATTTGATTTATCGCGTGGCTCCTGTCGGATTGCACCCGCAGGTTTCATTTTGCGCAAATTGAGGATCGGAGCGATCGGTGATGATGTCGGTTGCCTTTCACGGAGCGGCGGATCGCGGCGATTTCCTCGGCTTGCGCCAGCGCGCGCGGCCCGGTCGAGATCGTCTATGACGACGGGGTCACCAAACGCCTGGTCTGGCAGGAGACGGGCGTCGGGGCCGATCCCGACCTTTTGCGCGAAGTTCTGGCAAGCGCGGTGCGCGCCGCGCGCGTCGTGCCGGCCCTTCACGCGGAACTGAAACGGCGCGCGATCAATGTCGAGATGATCGCTGGCTGAGAGCCCAGTCCGGCTGCAAAAACGCTTTTCAAACGTTCCAAGACGTGCAACTTGACTGCTTTCTGTCGATGGCGCGCATGACGGGCGCGGGGGGATGATGTCGGTTTTCACAGGCGGCGGTCACTGATGGCGGGGCGCTTGGGTATGGCATGGCGGGGGCTCGCCCTTGTCAGTCCGACCGCGCTCTACGCGACGCTCCTCTTGGCCGTTCCACTCGGGACGGTCGTTCTCGTTTCCTTCATGACGGACGGCAGAACGGCGGGGGGCCTCAGCACCGTCGTGGCGGAGTTCACCGTCGCCAACTACATCACCGTCTGGACCGACGAGATCTACCGCTTCCTGATGCTGCGCTCGCTCGGCGTCTCGATGGCGGTCACGGCCATCACCGTCGCGCTGGCCTATCCGGTGGCCTACTATGTCAGCTTCCACGTTGCGCCGTCGCGCAAGGGGCTGTGGCTCTTCCTCATCACCATCCCGTTCTGGACCTCCTACATCGTGCGGGTCTTCTTGTGGAAGGTGATCCTGGGCTTCAACGGGGTCGTGAATTCGGGTCTGCTGAGCCTCGGGATCATCGACGCGCCGCTGCAGGCCATCAATTATTCGGTGCAGGCCATGGTGATGACGCTCGCGCACGCCTATGCCCCCTTCGCGATCCTGCCGATCTTCGTGGCGCTCGAGAAGATCGACCGCTCTCTGCTCGAGGCCGGGCAGGATCTGGGCGAGTCCCGCTTCATGACCTTCCTGCGCGTCACGTTGCCACTCTCCATGCCGGGCGTGGTCGCGGCTGTCCTGATCGTGTTCATCCCCACGGTCGGCGACTATGTCACCCCCGACCTCATCGGCGGTGGCAAGTTGCCGATGATCGCGAATGCGATCGAGGTGCAAATGCTCAAGCTCAACAGCAAGGCGCTGGGCTCGGCGCTGGCGGTCAGCGCCATGTTCATCGTCGCGGCGGTGACAATCGTCTTCTTGCTGCTCAACCGACGCTTTCTCGGGGGCGGGCGATGAAGGCGCCCGGCCTCTTCTCCTACACGATCGCGTATCTGGTCTTTCTCTACGCGCCGATCACGCTGTTGCCGATCTTCGCGTTCAACGACAGCGTCGTCATCGCCTTTCCGCTCAGCGGCTTCACCACCTCGTGGTTTCAGGCGATGTGGAACGACAGCTCGATGTGGCAGGCGCTGCGCAATTCGCTGATC
>JBIKVM010000073.1:0-12002 GCA_044356825.1 Limisphaerales bacterium | reverse complement strand
TCGGCGTCGGCGGGCAGGTTCACGCCGAGGTTGATGATCTCGGTCGCCTTGTTGTCGCCGGCTGTCACGGGAAGTTGCAGCGGGCCCGCGCTGCCGAGATCCTTCGCGGTCACGGATCCGTCGGGGTTCACGGGATAGACCATCAGATACTGGCCCGCGCTGTCGACGACATAGCGTTCGTTGTTGACGCTGAACGAGCCGTTGCGGGTGTAGACGGTCTGGGTCGCGGTCACCGAGGGCTTGAGCGTGAAGAAGCCCTGGCCCGAGATCGCGAGGTCGAGCGCGTTCAGCGACGAGGCGATGTTGCCTTGGGTGAACTGCTGCGTGATGCCCTTGAGGATCGTGCCCGAGCCGATCGAGGAGGAGGCGTTCTGCAACGGCGAGGTGGCGAAGATGTCGCCGAACTCCGCGCGCGACCGCTTGAAGCCCGTGGTGCCGACGTTGGCGATGTTGTTCGAGGTCGCGGAGATGTCCGCCTGCGCCCCGTTCAGACCCGTGAGAGCGGTATAGAATGACATCGTTCTTCCCTTTCCGTGCTTCGAGCGCGGCGCGCCTGGCCCGCGTTAACCTTCTGCCTGCCCCGCCTCAGCGGAAGCGCACGATGCTGGTTGCGTCAATCTCGCCGTAGTCCTCGACATCGAGCTTGACGGCGCCCGCCTCGGTTCCGTCGGCCGAGGCCGAGAGGACCTTGGCATAGACCGATGCGCCGAACGCCTCCGGACCCTTGCCGAAGTTGACCGTGGCCGAAATCCGCACCGGGCGCTTGCCGTCACGAACCGCTTCGGGCAGTTCGGTCCAGCCGAAGCCCTGAAGGCCGCGGCCCGTCGCGCCGAGGTTCTGCTGGTGCAGCGCCTCGCCGGTCGTGGCGTCGGTGTAGGTGATGACCGTATCGCTCGAGGCCTGCGGCAGATCGAGCACGCCGTGGATCTCGCCGTCGGCGTCGGGCCGCGCGAGGCTTCCCGGCACCAGGACTGAGTGGCCAAGCAGGGTCGAGGCCGTCGCGATGCGCGACCACTTCAGCTGATCGGTGACCGAGGTCAGGCTCTCGTTGATTTCCTTGATGCCCGCGACGGTCGAGAACTGAGCCATCTGCGCGATGAAGTCGCCGTTCTCCATGGGCGCGAAGGGATCCTGGTTCTGCAGCTGGGTGATCATGAGCTGCAGGAAATCGTCCTGGCCAAGTGTCTCCTTGGCGCCGCGGTCGGCCGCGTTCTGCTGCGTCGCGATCCCGAGCTTGCGAAAGAGCGCGTCCTGCGACGCTGCTGCCGATGAATCGATCGTGGCCATGGTTTTCCCCCGTTTCCCCGTCAGCGACCCATGTTGATCGTGCGCATCATCAGGGCGCGCACGGTTGAGACGACTTCGAGCGTGTTCTGGTATTGGCGTGAGGCTTCGAGCATCTCGACGAGTTCCTCGTCGGTATCCACCGCCGCGACATAGACGAAGCCTTCGTCGTCGGCCTTGGGATGCTCGGGTTCGTAGACCTTCTCGGGCTGGCGATCGAGCGACACGATCTGCGTTACGTCCGTCGTCGAAAGGCCGCTGTCGGCGAAATCGTCGGCATAGCGCGTCTTGAAGACCGGCCGAACGGCGCGATAGGCGTCTTCTTCCGACCCCGAAATGGAGCGCGCGTTGGCAAGGTTCGAGGCGACCGTATTGAGGCGCGTGGTCTGCGCCGAAAGCGCCCTGCTCGCGATGTCGAAGACGTTGCGGATCTCGGCCATCTTACTCTTCCTTGATCGCGGACATGAGGCCGGAGATCTTGCGGTTCACGAAATTGAGCGATGCCTGATAGCGCATCACGTTTTCCGAGAACTGCATCTGTTCGACCGACAGCTCGACCGTGTTGCCGTCCTTCGAGGGCAGCGTCGGCACGCGGTAGGCAATCCGCTCGGGACGCGCGTTCATCGCCGCAGGCAGGTGGTTCTCGGCGGTCGTCGTCAGCGGACCGTCATTGAGATGCTTGCGGATCTCGCTGGCGAAGTCGAGGTCGCGCGCCTTGAAGTGCGGCGTCGCGGCGTTCGCGATGTTCGAGGCGAGGATGTCGGTTCGGCGCGACCGCAATTCGAGCGCGGAGGCGTGGATTCCGAGATGATCCCGTATGCCCTGCATCGTCGTCCAAGTCCTTCGTTTCTGTGCCGGCAGACCCCGTCTTGGACCGGATTTTGCAAGGAGAGTGCCAAGTGACGCCGAGGGAGGACGAAAAAGTGACACCCGCCACCAAGCTGCGCAGCCTCGCCGAGCGCCGGCTGCCCGACCCCGACCTGCCCCGAATGTCCGAAGAGATGGAATCGCTGCGCGCGCGCTTTCTGGGTGCTGTCGAGCATCTGAGCATCTCCGAGGCGCTCGCGATGCTGAAATCCCGCCTGGCCACCGAAAAGAAGGAAATGATGCGCCTTGGCAATCTTGCTGCGCAGACATGGCTCGTCCGCCAGCGCCTCGTCGCCGTCCGCAAGGGCGCGGCACCGGCAAGCGTGCGCGACATCCTGTCGGGTGGCTTGCGCAAATCCCCGAAGGCCGGCTCGGACGCCGCCCCTGGTGCAGAGGACGATGCAACTTTGGCGGACCGTGGCACCGCATCATGGGTGCGCGTGCGGATCATTCAGGAAACCGAGGTGAACGGGATGCGCTTCTTCGGTGGCACCTCAATCGATGTGAAGGACTCCGACGCGCAGCGCCTGATCGATGCCGGAACGGCCGAGATGGTCGTCGAACCCGCCGCCGAGGGCACTTCCGCATCGGAGGCGCCGCCGCCGCCGGCGGCACCTGCCGGCCGCAGCCGCGCAAAGGCGAAATCGTGACCGATGATCTGCGGCGCCCGCTCCTGATCCTTGGGGTGGTGATGGCGCTGGTGGCGGTCGCGGTTGTCATCCATGCGGTGCGGTCGGGCGGCCTGACCCGGTTCCAGCAACTCAATGTCATCTGCGACAAGAGCCTGATCGGTCCGTTCGAACTGATCGTCAACGGCCGCCGCATCGGCGACAGTGCCCGCCTGCTTCGGCCTGAAGGCGAGACGCCCGTCAAGATCACGGAGCGGACCGCCGAGGGACTGACCGTCGCGGACGTCACCGTCTCGATCCGCTACGAGGGGGGCGAGTCGGTCGTGGTTGGCAGCGACTCGCGCGTTGGCCGCGTCCGGTGCCGCACGATGGAGTTCAGAATGTAGGGCTTTCCCGGCACGGTTCTTGCAAGCCGGGCTCACAGTCGAGGAGGACACCCATGATCCCGATCATCCGCACTGGCATGGCTTCGGCATCGAAGGACATGGCGGTCATCTCGCACAACATCGCCAACGGGGCGACGAACGGCTTCAAGCGTTCTTCCGCGCAGTTCGAAGACGCCTATCCGACCGGCATGCCCGGCAACGTCGTGCCAGGGATCGGTAGCCGCGAAGTCGGAGCGCGGCGCAGCCATGCGCCGGGAGCGATCAAGACCTCTACCCAGGTGCTCGACATGGCGGTCCGCGGGCTCGGGATGTTCGTCCTCGGGCCCACAAGCGGCGAAGGGCGGCCATCCTTCACCCGCAACGGGTCGTTCCAGCTCGACCAGACCGGGCGCATCACGACACCGCTCGGGCAGCCCGTCCTTTCGACCGAGGGCCTGCCGATCAGCGTTCCCGCCGAGATTACGACCGAGGGCGGCACCACCGCGGCGCTGACGGCCCTGTCGATCGATTCCAAAGGGGTGGTGACGGGCAATTATGGTCTGCTCGGGGGCGTCCCGCTTGGTCGGCTGGCGCTGGCGCGGTTCGTGAACGAACCGGGGCTGCAGGCGCTTGGCGACACGAACTATGGCGAAAGCATCGCCTCGGGCGCGGCGCGCTACGGCGCCCCCGGGGAGGTGGGCTTTGGCACGGTTCAGTCCGGCGCGCTCGAGATGTCGAATGCCGACATGACGGCCGATCTGACCGCGCTCATCCGCGCCCAGCAGGCCTTCTCGGCGAATTCGCGCATCCTGCAGGCCGCGGTCGACATCGAACGCAAGCTGAGCGAGTGACGCCTCAGCAGCGGATCGCCTGCATGCAGCTTCCGCCCGGATCGACTGAAATCACGACATCGGCCTTGCCGCGACCGGCCTGCATGTAGGTGCAAATCCGTTTGCTGGTGCTCAGGTCGACCTGCTCGCTCCGCAGCCGGCAGCGCAGGTTCGACATCAGCGGCGCAACCGCCCGCTCGCGGCAGACTGTACCTTTCTGTCCCGGCATCGTTCCCCAGCGCAGGCAGGGCGCGGTCTCGGCCGCGGAGATCTGCGGTGGCGCAAGGGTGGCGATAAGCACGATGGCGAGGATGCGGATCATGGCTGGACGCTCCGGTTCGCCCCTGCGTTGCCGAAGGCTGACGTCGCGAAGACCTCGGCAGCCTTGGTCTGAGCGGCAAGCAGCATCTCGTCTTCCATCAGGTCCGCGACCGCGTCGAGTTTCTCCTGCGCGCCGATGATCCCGAGCGCGCGGCCGATCGAGAACCAGACATAGGCCGTCTCGAGATCGGGTTCGGCCATGATCTCGCTCTTGAGGATGGCGTATTTCATGACCGCATCGCGACGGCCTTCGGCGAGTTGCGCTTCGAGGCGGGTTGCGATGCGCGCCACGATCTCGGCCTGCTGTTCGACCGACACCGAGGGCACGATTCGCGCGATGATCGCATCCGCCGCCCGTCCGGTCTGCGCGTTCTCTTCCAGCGCCCGCTTCGCCGCCAGGAGTGACTCCTGATCGCCCGTGATCCCGAGTGTCAGAGCATCGACCGCCACGCTGGTCCCGAGTTTCGCAAGCCACGCCCAGTAGAGCGCATCTCGGAAGTTCTGCGTCCGGCCGCGCCCTTCCCACAGGAGGCCGGCGATGATGAACTGCGCCTCCGGCAGGTCCTTTTCAGCCAGAACCTCGAACAGGTCGAAGGCCGTGGCGTGGTCACGAAGGCGCATCGCTTCGGCGGCTGCTTCGAATACCGCGCGATCATCGCCCGCGACATCCTGAGCAAGGGCTGGAGTGCAGATGCCGCAGGCAAGCGCCAGCGCGGCGAGAATGCCGCGAAGCGCTGCGATCATTTCCCCGCCATCATCACAAGCTGGAGGTAGAGGACGCGAACCTTGAAGCGCGAGTTCGGTTTCTGCTCGTAGACGACGATCTTGGGCCGGTCCGCTATGGCCTTCGAGAACTCGATCGAGATCGCCTCGGGCAGATGGACCCCGGCGCGCTCGAGGCAGGCCTTGGGATTGGTGCTGAACTCGGCGTAGAATGTCGGATCGATCCAGATGCGCGCAAGCGCCCGGCCCAGAATGTCGGGCAGGAACTTCACCACTTCGGCACGGTCGTGCAATTCCACATCATCGCGCACGAGCTTGAAGGGCGTATCGCCCGGCATGGCGCGATGCAGCGGGACGACGGACCCGGGGGCCTCGTACGGTACGAGCGCATTGGAACTGTTTTGCGGCATCATCGCAACCTGCTGGCTGGATCGTTCAAATATCTAGCCATGAAAATTTGTCTTTGCACGCGATTCTTCCGTCGAATGTTTGGCAAAGTTTACCATGATGCTGCTTTGGTCACTTTGCGCGCTGATGTGGCGTGGCTTCCTGGGCCAGACCGGCCAACAGGCGGCGATGGGTCGCCGGGATCTCGGCCATCCGCCGACCAAGCATCTGCGCCGGCAGCGCCTGCACCTCGGTCGGGCCATGCGCCACGATCAGGCTGCGCCAGCGCCCACCCGCGATCAACTCGCCCAACCCGATCACGCCGGGGGCCGCCACAAGGCGCGCCGATCCGCCTTCGAAGCTCAGCACCGCGCCGCGGCGGATGACGAAGACATGATCGACCTCGGTGCGCGGCAGCACCAAGACCTCGCCGTGGACGAGCCGCACCACGCCCTGTGCGACTGCGATCCCGAGACGGCACAGATCCGAGCGCGAGAGGTCGGGCTGGATCGTCACGATGTGCCGAGCGCCTCAAGCGCGAGGATCCGCGCCAGCGTCCAGGTGATCGGATCGCCCGATTGCAGCGTCGCGCGCACCGCATCGCGCGGCAGATGGGCGACCGTGCACGGCTCGCAGGCGATCCACGGCGCCCGTGCCGGGCTGTCAGCCAGAAACTCGGTCAGCGCAAGCACGCCGCCCGGTCCAATGCGCGCCCCGCTCGTCGGGTTGCGCACACTGCCCGAGGCTACATAGCAGAGCCGGTCGGCGGCCGCGTCGGGGGCAACCACTGTCGCGCCGCGCGCGAAGTTCTGGCGGGGGAAGCCACCTATGTCGATGCCGTCAAGGAATTCCGCGCGCATGTCGTCCTCCACCCCGTGAAACGACGCAGCGCGCCGAAGCTTTAACCCGTCAGCCGAGGATTGCGAGCCATCCGAGCCCGGTCAGAACGCAGCTTGCCGTCGCAACCAGTACGGTCGCGGCCGCAATCCTCTGTCCTGTACCATAGAACCCTGCAAAGACATAGGTGTTTACACCAGGGGCCATGGCGGCCGTGATGACGGCTGCGCGGAGCGCGTCGGGTGCCACCCCGAGCAGTTCCCCGATCCCCAGTGTCAGCGCCGGGTGCAGGATGAGAGAGACCGCTGTCACGAACCCGATAAGCCGCATGTCGCCGGCCGGGCTGTAGCGCGCGAGGATGCCGCCAAGCGCGAAGATCGCCACCGGAATGGCCGCGCGCACCATCATCTCGATCGCTCCCGTGACCACCTCGGGCAAGGTGAGCCCGCTGACGTTCAGCACCAGCCCCGATCCGATCGAAAGCACGAAGACATTGCCGAACATGCTGCGCGCGATCCGGCGTGCCGCCTGCGCGAACCCCAGTCCCCGGCTGCGCACCGCCTCCATCGTCGTGATCCCCACCAGATATCCGACCGGCGCATGCAGCGCGATGATCGCGAAGATCGAGGGCAGCGCCGCCGCACCATAGGCGCGCTCGCCAACGGCGAGGGCGAGCATGACGGTGTTCGAGAACATGCCGCAAAAGCCGATGGCGACACTCTCTTCGATCGGCCGACCGAACAGATAGCGTGCTCCCGCAAGGCAGATCGCGAAGCTCAGGATGGCGCCGGCGAAGAACGAGGCGAGCATCCGTGGATCGAAGCTCTGGGCTGGATCGAGGGTCGACATCGCATGAAACAGAAGCACCGGGATCGCGATGACCTGGGCAAAGCGCAGAAGTGCGTCGATTGCCTCCGGCGCCAACACGCCGACCTTCGCGATCACGAACCCCGCTCCGATCAGCAGGAAGACCGGCGCGATCACCTGGATGAGTGCGATCATGTCAGATGTCGTAGGAAATCGTCATGCCGTCATGGGCGGGGGTGACGTGCTCGGGCGTCTCGGCCGCGACGGTCGCGTGGTCGAGATCGAGGTGCATGTTCGTGAGCACCGCGCGCCGCGGCGCGGCACGGGCGATCCATTCGAGCGAGAGCGCCAGATGCGCGTGCGTCGGATGCGGCGCGCGCCGCAGCGCGTCGAGCACCCAGCAGTCGAGGCCGCGCAGATGCGTCCAGGCGGCCTCGGGGATGGTCGCGACATCGGGCAGATAGGCCAGATCGTGGATGCGGAAGCCCAGCGCGTCGGTCGTGCCGTGCCCGACCTCGAAGGGCTGCAAGGGGATCGCGCCGCCCGCGCCCGCGATCTCGAACGCCCCCCGGATCGGGTTCAGATCGAGGATCGGCGGATAGGGCGACCCCGCGGGCTGCACAAAGGCATAGCCGAAACGGGCGATGAGCGCCTCCTGCGTCGGGCCGTCGGCCCAGACCGGCAGGCGGCGGCGCATGTTGTAGACGATCTGGCGCAGATCATCGATGCCGTGGACATGATCGGCGTGCGCATGGGTATAGACCACCGCGTCGAGCGTCCCGACACCCGCATCGAGAAGCTGCGCCCGCATGTCGGGCGTGGTGTCGATCAGCACCCGCGTCGTGCCCCGGCCCTCGTGCCGCTCGATCAGCATCGAGCAGCGGCGGCGGTTGTTCTTGGGATTGCCCGGGTCGCAATCGCCCCAGTCGTTGCCAAGCCGCGGCACGCCCCCCGACGATCCGCAGCCGAGGATGGTGAAGACGAGCCGCGCCATCACGCGGCCCGGCTCGCGCGCGCGGCGCGGGTGAACAGGCGGTCGAAATTGGCGGTGGTGATGCGCGCGAGTTCGCCGGGCTCTAGCCCGAGGTCGGGGGCGACGGCCGCCACCGTCAGGGCGGTAAAGGCAGGCTCGCACCGCTTGCCGCGATGGGGGGGCGGGGCGAGATAGGGGGCGTCGGTCTCGGCCAGCAGCCGATCGCGCGGGGCGGCGGCGAAGATCGCGCGCAAGGGCGCCGATTTCGGAAAGGCCGCGATCCCCGACATCGAGAGGTAGAACCCGATCCCGAGCGCCGCCTCGGCGAGTGCCGCCCCAGAGGAAAAGCAGTGCATAACGCCCCCGAACGGCCCCGCCCGATGCTCGCGCGTCAGGATCGCGGCCATCTCCTCATCCGCGCCCCGGGCATGGATGATGAGCGGCAGGCCCGTGCGCCGCGCGGCCTCGATATGGGCAAGCAGGCTCTCGATCTGCTGCGTGCGGCTTTCGGCGGTGTAGTGGTAATCGAGGCCCGTCTCGCCGATGCCCACGCATTTGGGGTGGCGCGCGATGGCGCAAAGCGCCTCGGGCGTGGCGATCGGCTCTTCGGCGGCCGACATCGGATGCGTGCCGGCGGCATAGAAGACGCCCGCGAAGCGCTCGGCGATGGCGCGCACGGCGGGTTCGTTGCGCAGCCGGGTACAGATCGTCACCATCCGCCGCACGCCCGCGGCCTCGGCGCGCGCGATCACGCCGGGCAGATCCTCGGCCAGCTCCGGAAAATCCAGATGGCAATGGCTGTCGACGATCTCGGGCGGGAGGGTCGGCATGGGTTACCTTTGTGCGGACGATCCCGCCGCGGCGTCGATGCGCAGGAGCATATCGACAAGAAGCGTCGCGGGGTCAAGGTTGACCGCCCGGCCCCGGCGCACGCGGTCGGTGATGTCGGCCGTCAGATCGGCCCATTTCCGCCCAGCGGCCGGATCCGGCGAAAGCCGGCAAAGGATGCGGCCCTCTTGCGGAAGGGCTTCGGGAGGCGGGCTTCCTTCGGCCCCCGTCCGCGCGAGCCGCACGAGCAGCCGGTCGGTCAGCGTGAGGATCATCCGCAGCCGGTGCGGATCCTTCGCGCCCCCCGATGCGACCTCTTCGGCGAGCGCGATGAGCGGCGCGCGTGGCGCGTTTGGCATCGCGTCCATGAGCGCCACGAGCCGCCCATAGAGCGCTACACCATCCTGAAGTGCAAGCTCGACCGCGGTTCCCACGGAGCCCTCGGCAAGCGCCGCGATCGTCCGCGCCGCCTCGGGGTCCGGTGCATCCGGGCCGAGCGCGGCCGAGAGCGCCGCGTGCAATGCATCGGCACCAAGCGGCTGCAGCCGCAGCGTCCGGCAGCGCGAGCGGATCGTGGGCAGCACGCGCGCAGGCTGATGCGCGACGAGCAGAAGCACCGCATCCCTGGGCGGTTCCTCGAGTTGCTTGAGCAGGGCGTTCGCAGCCGATGTGTTGAGGTCGTCCGCCGCATCGACGATGGCGACGCGGCGGCCGCCATCCGCCGCGCTGAGCCCGAAGAAGCTCGACAACTTCCGCACCTCGTCCACGGTGATCTCGGTACGCAATTTTTCGCCCTTCTCGTCGGTCGGGCGGCGCAGCAGGAACAGACGTGGCTCGCTCAGCGCCGCCATACGGCGGACAACGGGATGGTCGGGTGCGACATCGAGGCTCTGCGCCGGCTCTGGCGCGCCGAATAGGCCCGCTTCGCCGGTTGCAGGCGCCGCAAGCAGATGGCGCGCGATGCGCCAGGCAAGCGTCGCCTTGCCGATCCCCCGCGGCCCGGTGATGAGCCAGCCGTGGTGCAGCCGATTGCCGGCAAGAGCCGCGAGGAATTCCGCCTCGGCCCGCACCTGCCCGAACAGCCGCTGCGTCATGCGGGGGTGGGGCGCGCCCTCGATGCGGTCGGGCTCGGGCGGTTCGGCCTCGATCATCGCAGCTGCGCCGCGATGTCGGCCGCGATCGCGTCAGCCGGACGGTCGCCGTCGATGATCCGCACTCGCTCCGGAAAATCCTGCGCCAGCGCCAGAAAACCCGCCCGCATTGCCTCTTGCATCGCAAGGCCCATCCCCTCGAACCGCTGCTCGCCGTCGCTACGGGCGGCGGCGCGGGCAAGGCCTGTCGCGGGGGCGATGTCGACGACGAAGGTCAGATCGGGTTCGACCCCGATCATCAGCGCGTGCAGCCGGTCGACGATGCCGCGCAGATCGCCTCGCGTGATGCCCTGATAGACGCGGGTCGAATCGGCGAAACGGTCGGTCACGACCGTCGCGCCGCGCCCGAGCGCGGGGCGGATCGTGCGTTCGAGGTGGTCGCGCCGGGCGGCGGTAAAGAGCAGGATCTCCGTTTCCGCCGACCAGCGATCGGCCTCGCCCCGCAGCAAGAGCGCGCGGATCTCCTCGGCGCCGGGCGAACCGCCGGGTTCGCGCGTCAGCACCACATCGTGCCCCGTGGCGCGCAGATGGGCTGCAAGCAGACGGGCCTGCGTGGACTTGCCCGACCCGTCGATGCCTTCAAAGCTGATGAAGCGCCGCGCCACGGCCTCAGAGGCCCGCAAGTTCGCGCAAGCGCGCCATGAGAATCTCTGCCGCGACACCGATGCGCCGAGTGAACCCCGCTTCGGCGACATCTCCGGCGGCGACGACGTTCAACCGCCGCTCCTCCATGCCCGGCACGCGAATCACGAGTTCGCCGAGCCTGTCGCCCGCTTTGACCGGTGCCGGCACGGGCGAGAGGTAGACGATCTCGCGCGTCACCCCGTCCCGCGCCGAGGCGGGGATCAGGATCGTCGCGCCAGTCTCGGCCACCAAGCCGACGGTCGGCGCGGCGCCGAGCCAGACCTGCGCCTCGGCAAGCGCCTCGCCCGGGCGCGCGACATCGACTGTCTGAAACTGCCGAAAGGCCCAGTTCAGGATGCGCGCCGTCTCATCCGCGCGCGCCTGCTCGGACTCGAGACCCGAGACGACGACGACCACCCGCCGCTCGCCCATCACGGCCGACCCGACGATGCCATAGCCCGCCTCGGAGGTGTGCCCGGTCTTGAGGCCGTCGGCCCGGATCGCGTCGGCATTGCCCGCCTCGCCCGGGAAGAGGCGGAAGAGCGGGTTGCGGTTCATCCGGTTCGCGGGCGAGCGTTCCTTGTAGTCGAATTCGCGCAGGTCGAAAAAGGCGTAGTGCTCGGGAAAATCCTCGATCAGCCGCACCGTCAGGAGGCCGAGGTCGCGCATCGACATCCGGTGATTGGGATCGGGCCAGCCCGAGGCATTCGCCAGCGTGGTGTGTTCCATACCGAGTGCGCGCGCCCGATCGGTCATGAGCCGGGCAAAGGCCTCTTCGGTGCCCGCAAGGCCCTCGGCCACGACGACGCAGGCGTCGTTGCCGGAATTGACGATGATCCCGATGATGAGGTCGCGCACCGTCGGGCGGTCCTGTTCGTTGAGGAACATGGTCGATCCGCCCATCGACTTGGCGCGTGCCGAGACGGCGAAGGTCGTCTCCATCGTCACGCGCCCGTCCTTCAGCGCCTCGAACAGCATGTAGAGGGTCATGAGCTTCGACATCGACGCCGGCGGCAGCGGCCGGTCGGCGTCCTTCTCGAGCAGGACGGTCCCGGTGCCGACATCATAGACCCAGGCCGAGCCCGCGCGCGTCTCGAAGGCGGCGGCGACGGGGCCGGCGGCGATGGCCGCAAGCAGCAGGGCAAGGAGGTGGATCAGGGCGCGCGGCATGGGTCCTCCGGCAGGGTTCGGAACGCAGGCGTCACGATAGCGGCGCCCGCGCGCGACGGAAAGGCTGCGCATGTCACGCATGCGGCATGGATGCGGCTTGGCAGGGGCGACGGGGCTGGTATCCTGCCTTCACTGCAATTTCAGAAAGGTCTTGCCATGTTCAAGCAGAATGTCGGCACCATCGACCGCGCCATCCGGATCATTGT
>JBIKVM010000072.1:0-12025 GCA_044356825.1 Limisphaerales bacterium | reverse complement strand
ATGTGCCGCATGACGGTGCAGGGCTACGAGGGGCGCGGCAGCCCCGACCGCGTCGATGCGCTGGTCTGGGCGCTGCACGACCTGATGATCGACCCGGCGGCGGGATGGCGCCGGCCGCGGGTGCGGGTGCTCTGAGCGGGGTGCCCGGCCGGGGGGTGCCTCCGGCGGGGATATTTGGCGGCAGAAGATGGCGGGGTGCGGGGCGCAGGCCGGGGACTGGCCGGGCGCTGCGGCCGGTTGTCCGCGTGCGAGAGGAGTGCGGCGATGTTCGATTTCCTGCGGCGGGGGGGGCGCGCGGCGCCCGAGGGCAAGGCCTCGGCGGCCGGGGCGGTGGTGGCCTTTCATGGCGCCGGCCGGGCGGTGTGGAGCGCGCGCGACACCGGCACGCTGACGCGGGGCGGGTTTCTGGGCAATCCGGTCGGGTTCCGGGCGGTGAAGCTCATCGCGGAGGCGGCGGCGGCGCTGCCGCTGATCTTGCAGGATGCCGAGCGGCGCTATGAGGCGCATCCGGTGCTGACGCTGATCCGCCGGCCCAATCCGGCGCAGGGGAAGGCGGAGCTGTTCGAGGCGGTCTATGCGCAGATCCTCCTGTCGGGGAACGCCTATCTGGAGGCGGTGGCGGGGGTGGCGGGGGGCGGGGTGCCGGCCGAGTTGCATGTGCTGCGCTCGGACCGCATGAGCCTCGTGCCCGGGGCGGATGGCTGGCCGGTCGCCTATGACTACACCGTCGGGACGCGGCGGCATCGTTTCGACATGACGGGGTGGGCGGCGCCGGTCTGCCACATCCGCGCCTTTCATCCGCAGGACGATCATTACGGGCTTTCGCCCATGCAGGCGGCGGCGACGGCGATCGATGTGCACAATGCGGCCTCGCGCTGGTCGAAGGCGTTGCTCGACAATGCCGCGCGGCCCTCGGGCGCGATCGTCTATCGCGGCGAGGGGGGGGCGACGCTGACCTCGGACCAGTATGCGCGGCTGGTCGAGGAGATGGAGGCGCACCACCAGGGGGCGCGCAACGCCGGGCGGCCGATGCTGCTCGAGGGGGGGCTCGACTGGAAGCCGATGGGGTTCAGCCCCTCGGACATGGAGTTCCAGAAGACGAAGGAGGCGGCAGCGCGCGAGATCGCGATCGCGTTCGGGGTGCCGCCGATGCTGATCGGGATCCCGGGCGATGCGACCTATGCCAATTACCAGGAGGCCAACCGGGCCTTCTATCGGCTGACGGTGCTGCCGCTCGTGGCCAAGGTGACGGCGGCGGTCGGGCACTGGCTGTCGGGGTTCACGGGCGAGGCGGTGGAGTTGCGCCCCGATCTCGACCAGGTGCCGGCGCTGGCGGTTGAGCGCGACCAGCAATGGGCGCGGGTGGGGGCGGCGGACTTTCTGACCGAGGCCGAGAAGCGCGCGGCACTCGGCCTGCCGCGGATCGCGGAGGGGCCATGAGCGGGCGGCGCGAGGCGGGGGGATCGCGGTTTCTCTATGACAGCTTCGATGCCGCGCAGGCGCGGATCGAGGCCAACGAGCGCGTCGCGGAAGAGCGGTGGAGCGCGCTCGAATACCGCTTCGGGCAGATCGAGCGGATGCTCGAGCGGCTGGAGAAGCGGATCTGGGTCGGGGTCTATGGGGTGGCGGCCTTTCTGCTGGCGCAGGGGGTCGAGGTGCTCATCCGGGCGGCGGAAAGGTAGGGATGCGATGGTTGAGGGGATGGACGCGCTCGAGCGCAAGTTCCACCGGCCCGAGGCGGGGCTGGTCGTGGACGAGGGGGCGCGGATCGCGGGCTATGCGAGCCTCTTTGGCCTGCCCGACCAGGGCGGGGATGTCGTGATGCCGGGGGCTTACGCGCGCTCGCTCGCGCGGCTGCGGGCCGAGGGGCGGGCCGTCAAGATGCTCTGGCAGCACGATGCGACGCAGCCGATCGGGGTCTGGGACGAGGTCGTCGAGGACGAGCGGGGGCTGCGGGTCGCGGGGCGGCTGCTGCCCGAGGTGGCGCGGGCGCGCGAGGCGGCGGCGCTGATCGGGGCGGGGGCAGTCGACGGGCTGTCGATCGGGTTCCGCACAATCCGCGCGGCGCGTGATGCGTCGGGGCGGCGGGCGCTGATCGAGATCGATCTGTGGGAGGTGTCGCTCGTGACCTTCCCGATGCTGCCCGAGGCGCGGGTCGAGGGCAAGGCCGGGGTCCGGCTCGACCTGCTGAGGATGCTGACGGCGGCCCTTGCCGGGGCGCGCCGGGAGCTTGCGGGCCGCTGAGGCCCATCCACCCATCCACATCGAGGTGAACCATGACCGAGACGAGGGTCCGGGCGGCGGGCGCATGCCCCGCGCCCGAGGACGAGGCCGCGGGGGCGGATGCCGCCGTGGTGCAATTTCTGAACGAGTTCTCGGGCTTTCAGTCCGAGATCAAATCCCGTCTGTTTCAACAGGAAGAGCGACTGACCATGCTGGATCGCAAGACCACGGGCTTTGCCCGACCCGCCCTGTCGATGGCGGCCGATATCGAGGTGCCGCATCGCAAGGCGTTCGACGCCTATCTGCGCAACGGCGATGACGACGGGCTGCGGGGGCTTGTCCTCGAGGGCAAGGGCCTCAACACCCAGGTGGCGGCGGAGGGGGGCTATCTCGTCGATCCGCAGACGGCCGACACGATCCGGTCGGTGCTGACCTCGACGGCCTCGCTGCGCGCGATCGCCAATGTCGTGCAGGTCGAGGCGACGTCGTTCGATGTGCTCGTCGATCATGGCGATGTCGGTTCGGGCTGGGCGAGCGAGACGGGGGCGGTGGCCGAGACGGACGGGCCGCAGATCGAGCGCATCTCGATCGCGCTTCATGAGCTGTCGGCGATGCCGAAGGCGAGCCAGCGGCTTCTGGACGACAGCGCCTTCGACATCGAGGGGTGGCTTGCGGGGCGGATCGCGGACAAATTCGCGCGCGCCGAGGCGGCGGCCTTTGTCGCGGGCGATGGCGCCGACAAGCCGCGCGGGTTTCTCGACCATGCCAAGGTCGCCGAGAGCGGCTGGCAGTGGGGGCGGCTCGGCTATGTCGTGACCGGGGCTGCGGGCGATTTCGCGACGGCGAACGCGGCCGATGCGATCGTCGATCTCGTCTATGCGCTCGATGCGAGCTATCGGGCGAATGCGAACTTCGTGATGAACTCGAAGACCGCGGGTGCGGTGCGCAAGATGAAGGACGCGGACGGCCGCTTCCTGTGGTCGGACGGGCTGCAGGCGGGGGAACCCGCGCGCCTGATGGGCTATCCGGTGCTGATCGCCGAGGACATGCCCGACATCGGCGCCAATGCCTATGCGGTGGCCTTCGGCGATTTCCGCGCGGGCTACACCATCGCCGAGCGCCCGGACCTGCGCGTGCTGCGCGATCCGTTCTCGGCCAAGCCGCATGTGCTCTTCTACGCGACCAAGCGCGTCGGCGGCGACGTGAGCGACTTTGCCGCGATCAAGCTGCTGAAGTTTGCGACGAGCTGATCGCGACGGTCTTGCGCCCGTGCCCCTGGCACCGGGCGCAAGGGCGGGCGCGCGCCGGAACTGGGGCGTCGTCTAGCTGCTCCACCTCCGGACGAGCGGCGTCGGAGCGCGCGCCCGCACCCATTCATCCTGCGGAGAGAGGCGATGAGACTGACCGAACGGACGCCGGTCCCCGACGCGGCGCTGCCTATCGAGGCGATGAAGGCGCATCTGCGGCTGGGCTCGGGCTTTGGCGACGAGGGGCTGCAGGACGGGCTGATCGTGGGATATCTGCGGGCGGCCCTCGCGGCAATCGAGGCGCGCACGGGCAAGGCCATGATCGCGCGGGGGTTCCGGCTGGAGCTTGAGGGCTGGCGCGACGCGGGCGGGCAGACCCTGCCGGTCGCGCCGGTCGGGCGGATCGAGGCGGTGCGGATCCTCGATGCGGCGGGGGGGGCGGTGACGGTCGATGCGGCGCGGCTGCGCCTCGTGCCCGATCCGCACCGGCCGCGGCTGGTGCCGGCCGGGACGGCGCTGCCGGCCGTGCCGACGGGCGGGCGGGCCGAAATCGACTTCGAGGCGGGTTTCGGCGCCGCCTGGGAGGCGGTGCCGCCCGATCTGCGGCAGGCGGTGCTGATGCTTGGCGCGCATTTCCACGAGTTCCGCCACGAGGCGGGGATCGAGCAGGGTGCGGCACCCTTCGGGGTGGCGGCGCTGATCGAGCGGTGGCGCAACGTGCGCGTGCTGGGCGGGGGAGCGCGATGAGGGCGCGGCGGCTCAACCGTCGGCTGGTGCTCGAGGCGGCGGCGCGGGTGCCGGACGGGGCGGGCGGCTATGCCGAGCGCTGGGAGGCGCGCGGGACGCTCTGGGCCGAGGTGGCCGCGGGCGCGGGGCGCGAGGTCGGGGTGGACCTGATCGCGCGCGAGCGGGTTTCGCTGCGGATCATGGTGCGGGGGGCGCCGGTCGGGGCGCCGTCGCGGCCCGTGGCGGGGCAGCGGTTTCGCGAGGGGGCGCGGATCTATCCGATCCTCGCGGTCGCCGAGGCCGACCCGGAGGGGCGGTATCTGGTCTGTCACGCCGAGGAAGGGGGCCGGGGATGAGCTATGCGGCGGCGGCGGCGGTGCAGGCCGCGATCTATGGCCGGCTTCGGGCCGATGCGGCGCTGGGCGCGCTGGTCGGCGAGGCGATCTTTGACGCGGTGCCGCCGGGGGCGCCGCCCGAGCTTTATGTCGTGCTGGGGCCCGAGGTCGTGCTCGATGCCTCGGACGCGAGCGGGCGGGGCGCGGAGCACCGGCTGACGGTGAGCGTCGTGAGCACGACGGGCTTTGCCCCGGCCAAGGCGGCGGCGGCGGCGGTGTCGGAGGCGCTCGAGGGTGCGGAGATGGCGCTCGGGCGCGGGCGGCTCGTGGGGATCTGGTTCCGGCGGGCCGAGGCGCGGCGGCGCGAGCAGGGCACGATGCGGCGGATCGATCTGTCGTTTCGCGCGCGGGTCGAGATCTGAGGCGGCCGGGCGGGGCCCGGCGCGCCAGTTTCGGAAAGGATGGACAGCATGGCGATTCAGCGCGGCAAGGACGTGCTCTTGAAGATCGACGTTTCGGGCGAGGGGCAGTTCGAGACGGTGGCGGGCCTTCGGGCGACGCGGATCAGCTTCAACGCCGAGACGGTCGAGGTCACGAGCCTCGAGAGCCCGGGGGGGTGGCGCGAGCTCTTGTCCGGGGCGGGGGTGCGGTCGGCGTCGATCTCGGGCTCGGGCGTCTTTCGCGACGCGAGCAGCGACGAGCGCGCGCGGCAGATCTTCTTCGACGGCGAGGTGGCGCGGTTCCAGGTGGTGATCCCGGCGTTCGGGATCGTCGAGGGGCCGTTCCAGATCACCGCGCTCGAATACGGCGGGCGGCACGACGGCGAGGCGACCTATGAGGTCGGCCTCGCCTCGGCCGGGGCGCTCGGGTTCACGGCGCTCTGATGGCCAATCCGCTGGCGGGCGAGGTCGAGGTCGAGATCGACGGCGTGCGGCATGTCTGCAAGCTGACGCTCGGGGCCATCGCCGAGATGGAGGCCGCGACGGGCGAGAGCGTGATCGAGATGGTCGAGCGGTTCGAGACTGGGCGGTGGCGGGCGCGCGACGTGCTGGCCGTGATCGTTGCGGGGCTGCGCGGCGGGGGCTGGCGGGGCGAGGCGGCGGCGCTGCGGAGCGCGCGCTTTGCCGGCGGGCCGGCGGGGGCCGCGCGGGCGGCGGCGGCGCTGATCGTCGCGGCCTTCGCCGTGCCGGGTGAGGGCGATGGCTGAGGCGCGGCGGATCGACTGGGGGGGCCTCATGCGGGCGGGGATGGCGGGCCTCGGCCTCGCGCCGGATGTGTTCTGGCGCCTCTCGCCCGCGGAATTGCGGATGATGCTCGGGCTCGGGCCGGCGGCGGCGCCGCTGACGCGGGAGCGGATCGAGGCGTTGATGCGGGCCTTTCCCGACCGGGTGACGAAGGAGGGCGAGGATGGCTGAGGTGGAACGGCTGGGGGCGGAGATCGCAGCCCTCGAGGAGAGCCTCGGGGGGGCGGCGGCGGCGGCTGCGGTTCTGGACGGCGAGGCGCGGCGGATGGGCGAGGGGCTGCTGTTCACCGGCCGCGAGGTCGGCACGCTGACCACGCGCTTCGGCGGGGCGCTGCGGGGGGCCTTCGATGGCCTGGTGTTCGAGGGCGAGCGGCTGTCGGACGTGCTGCGCGGCCTCGGGCGGAGCATGGCCGAGAGCGTCTATGGCGTGGCGCTGCGGCCGGTGCAGGCGGCGCTCGGGGGGGCGCTGGCCGAGGGGATCAACACCGTCGCGGGGGCGGTGCTGCCATTCGCGCGCGGCGGAGCCTTCACCGAGGGGCGGGTCATGCCCTTTGCCGAGGGCGGCGTGGTGAGCGGGCCGGTGAGCTTTCCCTTGCGGGGCGGGCGCGGGCTGATGGGCGAGGCGGGGCCCGAGGCGATCTTGCCGCTCGCGCGCGGGGCGGACGGGCGGCTCGGTGTGCGGGCGGGCGGCGGCGGCGGGCGGGTGGCGCCCGTCACGATCAACATCAGCACGCCCGATGTCGCGGGCTTCCGGCGCAGCCAGAGCCAGATCGCGGCCGAGGTCGGGCGGCTTCTGGCGCGCGGGCAGCGCAACGGCTGAAGGCGGAGGGGACGGGATGGCGTTTCACGAGGTGCGGTTTCCCGCATCGCTGAGCTTCGGCTCGGTCGGCGGGCCGGAGCGGCGCACGGAGATCGTCGCGCTCATCAACGGGCACGAGGAGCGGCGGACGAGTTGGGCGCATTCGCGCCGGCGCTATGATGCCGGCATGGGGCTGCGCAGCCTCGATGACGTGGGCGTCCTCATCGCGTTTTTCGAGGCGCGCGGCGGGCAGTTGCACGGGTTTCGCTGGAAGGACTGGACCGACTACAAATCGAGCGCCGCGACCGCCGGGCCCGGCCCCGAGGATCAGCTGCTCGGGACGGGCGACGGGGAGCGGCGCAGCTTTGGGTTGCGCAAGGCCTATGCCTCGGGGGCGGAGGTCTATTGGCGGCCCATCGCCAAGCCCGTGGCGGGGAGCGTGCAGATCTCAATCGGGCGGCAGCCGGTCCTCGAGGGGATCGACTGGAGCGTCGACACCGCGAGCGGGATCGTGACCTTTGCCCAGCCGCCGGCCGTCGGGGCCGAGGTGCGCGCGGGGTTCGAGTTCGACGTGCCGGTCAGGTTCGACACCGACCGCATCCAGACGTCGGTCGCGAATTTCCAGGCGGGCGAGGTGCCGAGCGTGCCGGTCATCGAGGTGCGGCTGTGAGCGGGGTCGCCCTTTGCTGGACGCTCGCGCGGCGTGACGGGGTGGTACTGGGGTTCACCGACCATGACGCGGATCTGGTCGTGGGGGGCGTGCCGTGCCGGGCCGCGACGGGCTGGACGGCCTCGGCGCTCGACGAAAAGACGGGGCTGGCCGTCGGCAACACCGAGGTTGCGGGCGCGCTGAGCGATGCGGGCATCACCGAGGCCGACATCCTGGCGGGGCGGTTCGACGGCGCGCGGATCGAGGCCTTCGAGGTGGAATGGTCGGGGTCCGGCGCGGCGCGGCGCGTCTTTGCCGGGACGATGGGCGAGGTGACGCAGGCGGGCGGGGCCTTTCGCGCCGAGGTGCGGGGCCTGGCCGAGGGGCTGAACCGGCCGATCGGGCGGGTCTATCAGCGGCGCTGCTCGGCGGTGCTGGGGGACGGGCGCTGCAAGGCGGATCTGGCGCAGGCGGCGTTTTCGGCCGAGGCGGTGGTGATCTCGGCCGTCGAGGCGCGCGATTTCGTGGTCGATTCCGGGCGGGTCTTTGCGGCGGGCTGGTTCGAGGGGGGGCGGATCCTTGTCCTCGAGGGTGCGGCGGCGGGGCTTGCGGGGGTGGTGAAGGCCGACCGGGCGGAGGGGGGCGTGCGGCGCGCGCTCGGGCTGTGGTCGGGGTTGCGGGCCGACGTCGCGCCGGGGACGCGGGTGCGGATCGAGGCGGGCTGCGACAAGCAGGCCGCGACCTGCCGCGCGAAGTTCGGCAATTTCGCGAATTATCGCGGCTTTCCGCATGTGCCGGGGGATGACTGGCCGCTGGCCTATCCGGCGGCGGGAGGGGCGCATGACGGATCGAGCCGGGGTTGAGGCGGGCGCGCGGATCGTGGCGCTGGCACGGGGCTGGATCGGGACGCCCTATGTGCATCAGGCGTCGGTCCGGGGGGTGGGGACGGATTGCCTCGGGCTGATCCGCGGGGTCTGGCGCGCGGCGATCGGGCCCGAACCCGAGGCGGTGCCGCCCTACACGCGTGACTGGGCCGAGCCCGCGGGCGAGGAGGTGCTGCTTGCGGCCGGGGGGCGCTGGCTCCGGCCGCGGGGCGAGGGCGCGGCCCAGGCGGGCGACATCCTCGTCTTTCGCATGAAGGCCGGGGGGATCGCCAAGCATCTGGGCATCGCGGCCGAGACCGGGGCGGGGGCGAGTTTCATCCATGCCTACAGCGGGCATGCGGTGGTCGAGAGCCCGCTGTCGGAGCCGTGGCGGCGGCGGATCGCGGCGCGCTTTGCCTTTCCAACGGACTGAACATTTCGGCTGCACTGAACATTTCGGGGGGCCTGCATGGCAACCATACTTCTGTCTGCCGTCGGCGCCTCGGTCGGGGCGAGTTTCGGCGGCACGGTCCTTGGCCTGACCGGGGCGACGATCGGGCGGGCGATCGGGGCGACGATCGGGCAGGCCATCGACCAGCGGCTGCTCGGCGTCGGGTCGCGCGCGGTCGAGACGGGGCGGATCGACCGGCTGCGGATCACGGGCGCGGGCGAGGGCACGGCGATTGCGCGCGTCTGGGGGCGGGTGCGGCTGGGCGGGCATGTGATCTGGGCGTCGCGCTTTCTCGAGCGGGTGACGCAGACGGGCGGGGGCGGCAAGGGCGGGGGGCCGTCCGGGCCCGACGTCACCGCCTATTCCTATTCGGTGAGCGTGGCGATCGCGCTCTGCGAGGGCGAGATCGCGCGGGTCGGGCGGATCTGGGCGGACGGGCGGGAACTGGCGCGCGGCGCCCTTAGCCTGCGGGTCTATCGCGGGACCGAGGACCAGCTGCCCGACCCCAAGATCGAGGCGATCGAGGGGGCGGGGAACGCGCCGGCCTATCGGGGTCTTGCCTATGTGGTGATCGAGGACCTCGACCTTGCGCCCTTCGGCAACCGGGTGCCGGTCTTTTCCTTCGAGGTGGTGCGGTTCGCCGCCCGCGATCCGGCGGTGGTGGCGAGCGATCTGGCCCATGCGGTGCGGGCGGTCGCGCTGATCCCGGGGACGGGGGAATACGGGCTGGCGACGACGGCGCTGCACCAGGATCTGGGCGCGGGGGTGGTGCGGTCGGTCAATGTGAACTCGGCCTCGGGGATCAGCGATTTCGCGACCGCGCTCGTGCAGCTGACCGAGGAGGCGCCGCGCTGCGGTGCGGTGTCGCTTGTCGTTTCCTGGTTCGGGGACGATCTGCGGGCGGGGGTCTGCGAGGTGCGCCCCAAGGTCGAGAACGCGGGACCGGACGCGGTGGGCGCGCCCTGGCGGGCGGGGGGCATCGGGCGGCGCGAGGCGCAGGTGATCGCGCGGCTGGGCGGGCGACCCGTCTATGGCGGGACGCCTTCGGATGCGTCCGTGATCGAGGCGATCCGGGCGCTGCGGGCGGCCGGAAAGGCGGTGATGTTCTATCCGTTCGTGCTGATGGAGCAGCTTGCGGGGAACGGGCGCGAGGATCCCTATACGGGGGCGGCCGACCAGCCGGTGCTGCCCTGGCGGGGGCGGATCACGACCGCGATCGCGCCGGGGCGGGCGGGGACGACGGACCGCAGCGCGGCGGCCGAGGCCGAGGTCGCGGCATTCTTCGGCGCGACCGGGCCCGGCGACATCGCGGTGATCGGGGGCGAGATCCGCCACGCGCGGCCGGCCGAATGGCGCTATCGCCGCTTCATCCTGCATTACGCGCATCTGTGCGCGCTGGCCGGGGGGGTCGATGCGTTCTGCGTCGGGTCGGAGTTGCGCGGGCTGACCGCGATCCGGGGCGCGGGCGACAGCTTTCCGGCGGTCGCGGAACTCCGGCGGCTGGTGGCCGAGGTGCGCGCGATCCTCGGGCCGGGGGTGAAGATTTCCTATGCGGCGGACTGGTCGGAGTATTTCGGGCATGTCGATGCTGAGGGGAACCGGTACTTCCACCTCGACCCGCTCTGGTCGGATCCGGATGTCGATTTCGTCGGCATCGACAACTACATGCCGCTGTCGGACTGGCGCGACGGCGAGGATCATGCCGATGCACGCGCGGGCGTGCGGTCGATCCACGATCTGGGCTATCTCAGGTCCGGGATCGAGGGCGGCGAGGGGTTCGACTGGTACTACCCCGACGAGGCCCTGCGCGCAGAGCAGACGCGCCTGCCCATCACCGACGGTGCCCATGGCGAGCCGTGGGTCTGGCGGTGGAAGGACATCCGCAGCTGGTGGGAGAACCGCCACCACGAGCGGCGGGGCGGCATCCGCGCCGAGGCGCCGACGGGCTGGGTGCCGCGATCAAAGCCCATCTGGTTCACCGAGATCGGCTGCCCCGCCGTCGACAAGGGGACGAACCAGCCCAACAAGTTCGTCGATCCGAAATCCTCGGAGTCGCAGTTGCCGTGGTTTTCGGGCGGGCAGCGCGACGACACGATCCAGATGCAGTATCTGCGCGCGCTGGCCGAATACTGGGACGATCCGGCGCGCAACCCCGTCTCGGGCGTCTATGGCGGGCCGATGGTCGAGACATCGCGCGCCTTCGTCTGGGCCTGGGACGCGCGGCCCTTTCCGCAGTTTCCGGCCAACGGGGATCTGTGGGGCGACGGCGAGAACTACGCGCTGGGGCACTGGATCTCGGGGCGGATGACGAACCAGCCGCTGGCGGCGGTGGTGGCCGAGATCTGCGCCGAGGCGGGCGTGCGGGAGATCGATGTCTCGGGCCTCCATGGCGTCGTGCGCGGGTTCCAGCGCGGCGAGGTGGGCACGGCGCGCGCGGCGCTCCAGTCGCTGATGCTCGCGCATGGGTTCGAGGCGCGCGAGCGCGACGGCCTGATCCGCTTCGCGATGCGCGACGGGCGGCTCGATGCCCGCCTGGCCGAGGACGACATGGCCGCGCACCCCGATTTCGCGGGCCCGTGGGAGCGCGTGCTGAGCCCCGAGGCCGAGACGGCGGGGCGCGTCCGGATCGGCTTTGTCGAGGCCGAGGGGGATTTCGAGACGGGGATCGAGGAGACGGTCTTTGCCGACGATGCCTCGGACACGGTGGCGCAGACCGATCTGCCGATGGTGCTGACGCGGGGCGAGGCGCTCGGGATTTCGGCGCGCTGGCTGGCCGAGGCGCGGGTCGCGCGCGAGGGGGCGCGGCTGGCGCTGCCGCCGTCGCGGCGCGATCTCGGGCCGGGGGATGTGGTGGCGCTCGGGTCCGAGGCGGCGCGCTATCGGATCGACCGGGTGGAGCGGGGGGCGGCGCAGCTGATCGAGGCGGTGCGGATCGAGCCCGGCCTCTATCTCGCGCCCCGCACGCCCGACCTGCGCGCCCGCACGAGCCCCGCGGCGGCCGCGCTGCCGGTCCATGCCGTGTTCATGGACCTGCCGATCCTGACCGGGCGCGAGGATCCGGTCGCGCCGCATCTGGCCGTCACCGCCCTGCCCTGGCAGGGCGATGTCGCGCTGTGGGAGAGCGAGAGCGATCAGGGCTATCGGCTGAACGGGCTGTGGTCGGCGCCGGCGACGGTCGGGGTGACGCTGGGCGATCTGGCCGCGGCGCGGCCCGGGATCTGGGACCGGGGCCCGGCGCTGCGGGTGCGGCTCGGGCGCGGGACGCTCGCCTCGGCGGCCGAGGCCGCGGTGCTCGCGGGGGCGAACGCGCTGGCGATCGGGGATGGCGGCGCGGGCCTCTGGGAGGTCGTGCAGTTTCGCGACGCCGTTCCCGTCGCGGCGGGGGTTTGGGACATCTCGATGCGGCTGCGCGGTCAGGCGGGGACGGACGGGGTGATGCCGCCCGTCTGGCCCGCGGGCAGCACGGTCGTGCTGCTCGATCGCGCGGC
>JBIKVM010000266.1:0-3400 GCA_044356825.1 Limisphaerales bacterium | reverse complement strand
GCTGCGGGGCCGGTTTCGTCAATGGCGCGAACCTCGGCGCGCCGGGCATGGGGCGGGGTCGATGAAACTCTCGACGAAGGGACGCTATGCGATGGTGGCGCTCGCCGATCTGGCGCTGGCGCCGGGCGACGGGCGCGTGTCGCTCGCGGAAATCTCGCGCCGGCAGGACATCTCCTTGCCCTATCTCGAACAGATCTTCGTCAAGCTGCGCCGGGCGGGGCTGGTCGAATCCGTGCGCGGTCCGGGCGGGGGCTACCGGCTGGCGCGATCTGCCGATTCGATCCGCGTCTCGGAGGTGATGGAGGCCGTGGACGAGACGGTCTCGGCGCTCGAGGCCGGGGCAGGGGCGAGCGGGGGCGTCTCGGGCACGCGCGCGCAGTCGATGACGAACCGGCTGTGGGAGAGCCTCTCGGCGCAGGTCTATGTGTTCCTCCACCAGATCCGCCTGTCGGATGTGGTGCAGAACGCGCTGACGCCCTGCCCGGCGGTCCCCTCGCTCTTTCGCGTCGTAGACGAGGACTGACGCCCCCGGGGCGTCGGCGGGGGGCACGGGTGGCGGGACGGGTCTATCTCGACTGGAACGCGACGGCCCCACTGCGGCCCGAGGCGCGCGCGGCGATGGTCGCGGCGCTCGACCTCATCGGCAACCCCTCGTCGGTCCATGCCGAGGGGCGGGCAGCGCGCGCGGCGGTCGAACGCGCGCGGGTGCAGATCGCGGCGGCGCTGGGGGCGGCCGGGTCCGACATCGTCTTCACCTCGGGTGCGACCGAGGCGGCGGCGCTGGCGCTCGCCGGCCGCGATCTGGCCTGCGCGCCGGTCGAGCACGAGGCGGTCGCGACATGGTGCCGCCCGGTGCTGCCCGTCGCGCCCTCGGGGCTGGTCGGGGTTGCCGATCCGGCGCGCAGCACGCTCCAGCTTGCCAATTCCGAGACGGGCGTCATCCAGCGCCTGCCCGAGGGGCTTGCCGTCAGCGACCTCACGCAGGGCTTCGGCAAGATCCCCTTCGCCTTCGACTGGTCGGGGATCGGGATGGGCTTCGTCTCGGCCCACAAGATCGGCGGGCCGAAGGGGGTGGGGGCGCTGGTGCTGCGGCGCGGGACCGATCTGGCGGCGCAGCTCCGCGGCGGCGGGCAGGAGATGGGGCGACGCGCCGGCACCGAGAATGTCGCGGCCATCGCGGGCTTCGGTGCCGCGGCCGAGGCGGCGGCGCGCGACCTCGCGGCGGGTGTCTGGGACGAAGTGTCCCAACTTAGAAATATTCTAGAATCAGCATTGTCGGCCGCCGGGAAGGGGACTATTTTCGTCGGAAATGAGACCGACCGGCTGCCCAACACGCTCTGCGCGGCAACAGCCGGCTGGAAGGGAGAGACGCAGGTCATGGCGATGGACTTGGCCGGGTTCGCGGTTTCGGCCGGCTCGGCCTGTTCCTCGGGCAAGGTCCGGGCAAGCCCGGTCCTGCGCGCCATGGGCCACGACGCCGAGACATCGGGATGCGCGATCCGCATCTCGATCGGCCCCGACACGGGCCGCGAGGCGGTGCTGCGTTTCGCCGAGGCCTGGGGGCGCGCCCGCGCGCGCCACATGGCCCGGCACGGCTGAGGAACGCCCGCCGGCAGGCCGGCGCTGCGATGGAAGGACCGAAGGATGGAAGCGCTCGAACCCGCACGCGACCCCGCGCCGCTCGATGTCCGCGAGGGGGTGGACCGCGAGACGATCGAGACGGTGCAGGCGATGGCCGGGCGCTACAAGCACGGCTGGGAAACCGAGATCGAGACGGAATACGCGCCCAAGGGCCTCTCCGAAGAGATCGTGCGCCTCATCTCGGCCAAGAACGGCGAGCCCGCGTGGCTGCTCGACTGGCGGCTCGCGGCCTATCGGCGCTGGCAGAAGATGGCCGAGCCGCGCTGGGCGATGCTCAACTATCCCGAGATCGACTATCAGGACCAGTATTACTACGCCAAGCCCAAGAGCTTGGCCACGAAGCCCAAGAGCCTCGACGAGGTCGATCCCAAGCTGCTCGCCACCTATGAGCGTCTGGGCATCCCGCTGCGCGAGCAGATGATCCTCGCGGGCGTCGAGGGCGCCGAGGGCGAGCCCGCGCGCAAGGTCGCGGTCGATGCCGTCTTCGACAGCGTCTCGGTCGGGACGACCTTCAAGGAAGAGCTCAGGAAGGCCGGCGTCATCTTCTGTTCGATCTCCGAGGCCGTGCGCGAGCACCCCGACCTCGTGCGCAAGTATCTCGGCTCGGTCGTGCCGCAGAGCGACAACTACTTCGCGACGCTGAACTCGGCCGTCTTTTCTGACGGCTCCTTCGTCTACATCCCTCCGGGCGTGCGCTGCCCGATGGAGCTTTCCACCTATTTCCGCATCAACGCCGAGAACACCGGCCAGTTCGAGCGCACGCTCATCATCGCCGATGCGGGGTCATACGTCAGCTATCTCGAAGGCTGCACCGCGCCCAAGCGCGACACCAACCAGCTTCATGCGGCGGTGGTCGAGATCGTGGCCCTTGATGATGCCGAAGTGAAGTATTCGACCGTCCAGAACTGGTATCCGGGCGACGAAGAGGGGCGCGGCGGCATTTACAACTTCGTCACCAAGCGCGCCGATTGCCGCGGCGCCCGATCCAAGGTGATGTGGACGCAGGTCGAGACGGGCTCGGCCATCACCTGGAAATACCCCTCCTGCATCCTGCGGGGCGATGACAGCCAGGGCGAGTTCTATTCGATCGCGATCGCCAACAACGCCCAACAGGCCGACACCGGCACCAAGATGGTGCATCTGGGCCAGCGCACCAAGTCGCGCATCGTCTCCAAGGGGATCAGCGCGGGGCGGGCGCAGAACACCTATCGCGGGCTCGTCAGCATGCACCCCAAGGCCGCCGGCAGCCGCAACTATACCCAGTGCGACAGCCTCCTGATCGGCGACAAGTGCGGCGCGCACACGGTCCCCTACATCGAGGTGCGCAACGCCACCTCGCGGGTCGAGCACGAGGCGACGACCTCGAAGGTCGATGACGACCAACTCTTCTATTGCCGCTCGCGCGGGATGGACGAGGAGGAGGCGGTCGCGCTCGTCGTCAACGGCTTCTGCCGCGAGGTGCTCCAGGCCCTGCCGATGGAGTTCGCCATCGAGGCCCAGAGCCTCGTCGCGATCAGCCTCGAAGGCTCGGTGGGCTGAGGGGGCGGGCATGATCATCACCACCACCCCCTCGATCGACGGCCGCCGCATCACCGCCTATCGCGGGATCGTCACCGGCGAGGCGATCCTCGGCGCCAACATCATCCGCGACCTGTTCGCCGGCATCACCGACATCCTCGGCGGCCGGTCG
This sequence comes from Limisphaerales bacterium, assembly GCA_044356825.1. Classification (GTDB taxonomy): domain Bacteria; phylum Pseudomonadota; class Alphaproteobacteria; order Rhodobacterales; family Rhodobacteraceae; genus JAUREX01. The sequence continues at coordinate 69 of JBIKVM010000266.1, read as the reverse complement.
GGCGCCTATGAGGCCGAGCTTGCCAAGGCGCGACAGACCGCCCTGCGCGAGATGGAAGAGCGCGCCGCC
>JBIKVM010000264.1:0-3428 GCA_044356825.1 Limisphaerales bacterium | reverse complement strand
CGGGGTGCCGCGATGCGCCCGGCCTGACGGCGCGGGTCGATGCCCGCGCGATGGAGCGCCTCGCAGACATAGATGTTGCCAAGCCCCGCGATCAGCCGCTGATCGAGGAGCGCGGCCTTGACCGGGGTGCGCCGCTCCTTCAGCGCGGCGATCAGCGTTTCCTCGGAAAACCCGTTGCCCATCGGCTCGGGGCCGAGATCCGCGAGCAGCGGATGCGCCGCCGCCTCGGCCGTGGGCACGAGATCGACCGACCCGAAGCGGCGCGCGTCGTTGAGCGTCACGCGCGCGCCCGTCTCCATCGTCAGGATCAGATGGTCGTGCCGCGCGATCCGGCCGTGGTCGTGGACATGATCGCCGATCACCGCGCCCCCGACCCCTCCGGGCGGCGCGACGAGGATCCGCCCCGACATGCCCAGATGCACGATCATCGTCTCGCCGCTCGACAGCTCGGCCAGCAGGTATTTCGACCGCCGCCCGAGACGAAGGACGCGCGCGCCCGTCAGCCGTTCGGCCAGATGCGGCGGAAAGGGGCGGCGCAGATCGGGGCGGCGCACCTCGGCGCGGGCGATGACATGACCCTCCATCACCGGCACAAGGCCGCGTCGGACGGTTTCGACCTCGGGCAGTTCGGGCATGGCGCACTCCGGCTTGCGGCGGGGTTTGTATCGGAGCGCGCGACAGGGTAACAGTCTGACCGTCAGCGCAGGGGCGGCACGATGGCATCGGACGAGGGCGACACGACGCATTTCGGCTTCCGCACCGTGGGCGCCGATCAGAAGGCGGGCCTCGTGCAGGGCGTCTTCAGCCGGGTGGCATCGAAATACGACGTGATGAACGACCTCATGTCGGCGGGCGTGCACCGGCTCTGGAAGGACGCGATGATGGACTGGCTCGCCCCCCGGCCGGGCCAGCGGCTGATCGATGTCGCGGGCGGGACGGGCGACATCGCGTTCCGTTTCCTGACCCGTGCGCCGGGCGCATCGGCCGTCGTCGTCGATCTGACCGAGCCGATGCTGATCGAGGGGCGCGCGCGCGCCGAGGCGGCCGCCATGGGCGGCGCGCTCGACTGGGTCGTGGGGGATGCGATGGCGCTCCCGTTCGCGGATGCCTCGTTCGATGTCTACACGATCAGCTTCGGCATCCGGAACGTGACGCGGATCGAGGCCGCGCTGGCCGAGGCGCACCGCGTGCTGCGGCCGGGCGGGCGGCTCATGGTGCTCGAATTCTCGCGCATGGTCAGCCCGCCGCTGCAATGGGCCTATGATCGCTATTCGTTCAACGTCATCCCCGTCATGGGCCAGATCGTCGCGGGCGACCGCGACAGCTATCAGTATCTGGTCGAATCGATCCGCCGCTTTCCCGAGCAGGAGCGTTTCGCGGCGATGATCCGCGAGGCGGGGTTCGGACAGGTGCGGTTCCGCAACCTCTCGATGGGGATCGCGGCGCTCCATTCGGGCTGGAAGATCTGAGCGCGATGCGCGGGCCCCACAACATCCTGCGGCTGATCCGGACGGGCGCCACCTTCGAGCGGACGGGCGCGATGGGGGTCGTGCTCGAGGCCTTCAAGGCGCCGGTGCGGCTGCGCATCGCGGTGCGCGTCCTTGCCTGGCCGTTCCGCTGGCTCGGGCACGCGGGCGATCCGGCGCTGCCGCCGGCGACGCGGGCGCTGACGGCGCTGGGGCCGGCCTACATCAAGTTCGGCCAGATCCTCTCGACCCGCCCCGATGTGGTGGGCGAGGAGCTTGCCCAGCAACTGAAGTATCTGCAGGACCGCCTGCCGCCCTTCCCGACCGCCGAGGCGCGGCGCGCCTTCGAGGGGGAACTGGGCGTTCCGGTCGATGAAGCCTTCTCGGCGTTTTCCGAACCCGTCGCCGCGGCCTCGATCGCGCAGGTCCACCGCGCGCGGCTGGCCGAGACGGGCGCCGAGGTCGCGGTCAAGGTGCTGCGGCCGGGCATCGAGCGGGCGTTCCGGCGCGACATCGACGCCTTCTACCTCGCCGCGTGGATCATCGAGGCGCTCGCCCATGCCGCGCGGCGGCTGCGCCCGACGGATGTGATCGCGCATTTCGAAGGCGTGGTGATGGGCGAGCTCGACTTGCGGCTCGAGAGCGCGGCGGCGGCCGAGTTCGCCGCCAACACCGCCCGCGACGCGGGTTTTCGCGTGCCCAGGCCCGAATGGGCGCTGTCGGGCCGGCGGGTGATGACGATGGGCTGGGTCGAGGGGATCGGCCTTGCCGACACCGCCGCGATCGAGGCCGCGGGCCACGACCGGCGCGCGCTCGGCGGCCGCGTGCTGCAACTCTTCCTCAGCCACGCGCTGCGCGATGGCTATTTCCACGCCGACATGCATCAGGGCAACCTCAAGGTCGCGGCCGACGGGGCGATCGTGGCCTATGACTTCGGCATCATGGGCCGGATCGATGCCTATACCCGGCGCGTCTATGCCGAGATCCTGATGGGGTTCATCCGGCGCGACTATCGCCGCGTCGCCGAGGTGCATTTCGAGGCGGGCTATGTGCCGGCTGACCGCGACATCGACGAATTCGCGCGCGCGCTGCGCGTCGTGGGCGAGCCCATCTTCGGCATGGACGCCAGCCGCATCTCGATGGCGCGGCTGCTGGCCTATCTCTTCGAGGTGACCGAGCGCTTCGGGATGCAGACGCGGACCGAACTCATCTTGCTCCAGCGCACGATGGTCGTGGTCGAGGGGGTGGCGCGCAGTCTCGATCCGCAGGTCAACATCTGGGAGGTCGCGCGGCCCATCGTCGAGTCCTATGTGCGCGACAATGTGGGGCCCAAGGCGCTCGCGCGCGATCTGGGGCGCACGGCGCGCGTGCTCGCCCGCTTCGGGCCGCGGCTGCCGGGGCTGGTCGAGGCCGCGCTGATCCGCCAGGCCGATCCGCCGAAGGCTCCGCCCCCGGTGCGCGCGCGCCGCCTGCGCTCGGCCGCGGTGGGCGCGGTGCTGGGCGGGGCGGCCGTCTGGGCTGCGGGCGCGCTGGGGCTCTTCTGACGCGCGGTTGCGCAAAAGCGCGCGCGGTGCTAGCAGCCCCCGTCATATCTTGAGGAGACACGCCGATGGTGCACGATTATATCGTCAAGGACATTGCCATGGCCGATTTCGGCCGAAAGGAAATTGCGATCGCGGAAACCGAGATGCCGGGGCTGATGGCCGCGCGGGCAGAATTCGGGGCGGCCAAGCCGCTCAGGGGCGCGCGGATCGCGGGCTCGCTGCACATGACGATCCAGACGGCTGTCCTGATTGAGACGCTGCGCGTGCTCGGCGCCGATGTGCGCTGGGCGTCGTGCAACATCTTCTCGACCCAGGACCACGCGGCGGCCGCGATCGCGGCGGGCGGAACGCCGGTCTTCGCCGTGAAGGGCGAGACGCTCGCGGATTACTGGGATTACACCGACCGCATCTTCCGCTT
>JBIKVM010000265.1:0-3428 GCA_044356825.1 Limisphaerales bacterium | reverse complement strand
GCCATCGGCGCCTTCACCATCGACAACGCCGAGATGGGGGCGATGATCACCGAGGTCGACCTCAACGGCAAGTCGATCGAGGAGGTCGTCGGCGCCTGGATGGCCGCGAACGAGGGCCGCTGGAAGGGCTGGATCGGGCAGTAACCGCAGACCGCTTCACCCCCCGGGCGGCCGCATCGCCGCCCGGGGTCTCTTTTTCACGCCGCAGCCCCCGCATGACCGATCCCACCCCGAAACTCATCTGCCGCGACGTCTGGAAGGTGTTCGGGCCGCGCGCGGCCGAGACGCTTGCCGCCCTCGGCCCGGCCCCCGAGCCGGGCGCGCTTGCCGCGGCGGGCCTCGTGCCCGCGGTTCGGGGGGCGACGCTTGCCGTCGCCTCGGGCGAGATCTTCGTCATCATGGGGCTGTCGGGGTCGGGAAAATCGACGCTCGTGCGCTGCATGTCCCGCCTTGTTGAGCCCTCGGCGGGCGAGATCCTCTTCAACGGGCAGAACCTGCTCGCGGCCTCGGACGCCGAGATGATCGAGATCCGCCGCCACAAGATGGGCATGGTGTTCCAGCACTTCGCGCTGCTGCCGCATCTGAGCGTGCTCGACAACGTGGCCTTTCCGCTCGCCATCCAGGGGGTGGCGCGCGCCGTGCGCGAGGCGCGCGCGCGCGAGATGGTGGCGCTCGTGGGGCTCGCGGGGCGCGAGGGGGCTTTCCCGCGCGAGCTATCGGGCGGCCAGCAGCAGCGGGTGGGCATCGCGCGCTCGCTCGCGGTCGAGCCGGAGCTGTGGTTTCTCGATGAGCCCTTCTCGGCGCTCGACCCCCTCATCCGGCGCGAGATGCAGGACGAGTTCATCCGCCTGCAATCGGTGCTGAAAAAGACCATCGTCTTCATCACCCATGATTTCGACGAGGCGATCCGCCTGGCCGACCGCATCGCCATCATGAAGGACGGCGCCATCGTGCAGATGGGCACGCCCGAGGAAATCGTGCTGCGCCCCGCGACCGACTATGTGCGCGAGTTCACCCGCGCCGTGCCCAAGGCCAAGGTCGTGCGCGCGGGCTCGATCATGATCGCGGGGCCGGCGGCGGCGGATCTGCCGGCGGTGAGCGCGCGCGCCGCAATCGCCGATGTCGCGCCGCGCTTTCTCGACGGGGCGACCGCGCTGCGCGTGGTCGATGAGGCGGGCGCGACGGCGGGCCTCTTGCGGCAGGTCGATGTCGTGCGGCTGATGCTGGGCGGCGGCCCGGGATGAGGGCGCGCCCGACCCTCGGCGCGCTGGGCGTGGCGGCGGCGGCGCTCGCGCTCATCTGGGCGCTCGCGCCGCTGCTGCCGGGCTGGGCGGCGGAATGGCCCAAGGCCGCGATCCTGCCCGCCGCGCGCTGGATCGGGGCGGCGGTCAAGTGGCTGACGGCCGAGGCCGCGATCGGCCCGCTCGCCTTCTCCGACCTCACCCGCGCGGTCGCGGCCGCGATCGATGCGCCCTATCGGCTTGTCCTCTCGGCGCTCTCGACGGGGTTTCTCGACGGGCAGGGCAGCACGGCGCGGGTGATCGTGCCCCCGCTCGCCTGGGTCGCCGTCACGGGGATCTTCGCGCTCCTCGGCCACCGCTTCGGGGGCTGGCGGCTCGCCATCCTCCAGATCGTCTGCATGGGCTTCGTCGCGGTCTTCGGCCAGTGGGCGAGTGCCATGGTCACGCTGGCCTCGATCCTCGTCGCGGTGCCGATCGGGGTGGCGGGGGGGCTTATGATCGGGATCGCGGCGTGGCGGCGGCGGTGGGTCGAGCGTGCGATCGCGCCCGTTCTCGATCTCATGCAGACGATGCCGGTCTTCGCCTATCTGGTGCCGATCCTGATCCTCTTCGGCTTCGGGCCGACGGCGGCGGTGGTGGCGACGCTCATCTACGCCATGCCGCCGATGACGCGGATCACGACGCTCGCGCTGCGCCGCGTCGCGCCCGAGATCCACGACCTCGGCCGGATGGTGGGCTGCACCGAGCGCCAGATGGTCTGGCGCGTGCTCGTGCCCGCCTCGCGCGAGGCGCTGATGGTCGGGGTGAACCAGGTCATCATGCTCTCGCTCAACATGGTCATCATCGCCTCGATGATCGGGGCGGGGGGGCTTGGCTTCGATGTGCTGGCGGCGCTCCGGCGGCTTGATTTCGGCGCGGGGCTCGAGGCGGGCCTTGCCATCGTGGCGCTCGCGATCGCGCTCGACCGGCTGAGCCAGGCGGCCGCACATGGCCGGCCCGGCGCGCCGGCGGGCGGGCGGCCCTATCTGGTCGCGGCGGTGGCGCTCGTGCTCGGCGCGGGGCTCGCGGGCCTCGTGCTGCCCGGCGTGCAGAACTATCCCGAGGCGCTCCGGCTCTCGACCGGCGCGTTCTGGTCCGAGGCGATGGCCTGGATCAACGTCAACTATTTCGACACGCTCGAGGCCGCAAAGAACGCGGTGCTCGTGCATCTGCTGATGCCGGTGAAGCGCTTCATGCTGGCGCTGCCCTGGCTTGGCGTCGCGGCGGGGCTCGCGCTCATCGGCTGGCGGCTCGGGGGGGTGCGGCTTGCGGTGCTGGCGGGGGTGCTCACGACGCTGATCGCCGCGACCGGCCAGTGGGAGAAGGCGATGACCACCGTCTATCTCTGCGGGGTCTCGACGCTGATCGCGATGGCGCTGGGCGTGCCGATCGGCATCGCGGTCGCGGGGCGCGAGGCGCTCTGGCGGCCGGTGCGGGCAGTGATCGACACGCTCCAGACGCTGCCCTCCTTCGTCTATCTCATGCCGGCGGTGATGCTGTTCCGCGTGGGCGACTTCACCGCCATGCTCGCGGTCGTGGCCTATGCGGTGGCGCCCGCGATCCGCTACACGGTACTGGGGCTCCAAGGGGTCGATCCGCGCCTGATCGAGGCCGGGCGCGCGATGGGCTGCACGCCGCGACAGATCCTGACGCGCATCCGCCTGCGGCTCGCGCTGCCCGAGATCGTGCTCGGCCTCAACCAGACGATCATGTTCGCGCTCTCGATGCTCGTGATCACGGCGCTGGTGGGCACCCGCGACCTCGGGCAGGAGGTCTATATCGCGCTGACCAAGGCCGACCCGGGGCGGGGCCTCGTCGCGGGGCTCGCGGTCGCCTTCATCGCGATCGTGGCCGACCGGCTGATCCAGGCGGGCGCGCGGGGGGCGCGGATGCGGCTCGGCCTTGCCACGGGGGAGAGATCATGATTCCCGACCGCCTCAGCGCCCTGCCCTGCTGGCGGGGCGAGATCGCGGCCGAGCCGTTGCGCGGCGGGCTGTCGAACGAGATCTGGAAGGTGACGGACGCGGCCGGGGTCCATGTCGCGCGCTTCGGCGCCGACTATCCTTGCCACCATGTGCGCCGCGCGCGCGAGGCCGAGGCCGCGCGCGCGGCCCACGCGGCGGGCTTTGCCCCCGAGGTCGAGCATGC
>JBIKVM010000263.1:0-3446 GCA_044356825.1 Limisphaerales bacterium | reverse complement strand
CGCGCTCGGTGTCGCGCAGGGCGCGCGCGCCGAGGCGGAAACCGCGATGAAGGGCATGATCGACCGCTGGCTGGCCGAGCGTGACCTCGCCACCCGCGAGGAAATCGACGCGCTGCGCGAAATGGTTCTGAAATCCCGCGCCGAGGCCGAGGCGCTCGCCGCGCGCGTCGCCGCGCTCGAGGCGGCAGCCGCCGCCGCCCCCGCGGCCCCGCCCAAGCGCGGACGCGGCGCCGCGCCCGAGGCCTGAGGCTCTACTCCCAGGTCGCGACGGGCGGCAGGCTCATCAGCACCGCGGTCGCGTCGTGGCCGGTCTCGAGGCCGAACTTCGTGCCGCGGTCATAGACGAGGTTGTATTCGGCATAGAGCCCGCGATGGGCCAGTTGCGCGGCCTTGTCGGCCTCGTCCCAGGGCGCGACCCGCCGCCGCTCGACCAGCGGCACGAAGGCCGGCAGGAAGGCCTGCCCGACCGCGCGCGTCAGGGCGAAGTCGCGCTCCCAGTCGCCGGTCGCGAGATCGTCGTAGAAGATGCCGCCCACACCCCGCGCCCGCCCCCGGTGGGGGATGAAGAAATACTCGTCCGCCCAGGCCTTGTAGCGGTCATAGACATCCCCCCCGAAGGGCGCGCAGGCCGCGCGCAGCGTGGCGTGGAAATGTGCCGTGTCCTCGGTCTTCTCGAGGCAGGGGTTGAGGTCGGTGCCCCCGCCGAACCACGAGGCGTGCGGCGTCCAGAACATGCGCGTGTTCATGTGCACGGCCGGCACATGCGGGTTCTGCATATGCGCCACCAGGCTGATGCCGGAGGCCCAGAAGCGCGGGTCATCGGCCATGCCGGGCACGCCGCGCGCCGCCATCGCCGCCTGCGCGCGCGCCCCGAGCGTGCCGTGCACGGTGGAGACGTTGACGCCCACCTTCTCGAAGACGCGGCCGCGGCGCATCACGCTCATCAACCCGCCGCCGGCATCCGAGCCGTCCTCGCTCGCGCGGCGCGTCTCGCGCAACTCGAACCGTGCGACCGGGCGGTCGGCCAGCGGGCCCTGCGCGTGGCTGTCCTCGAGCGCCTCGAAGGCGGCCACGATCTCGTCGCGGAGCGCGCGGAACCATGCCGCGGCGCGGGCCTTCTGCGGGGCGAAAGCGTCGGTCATCAACCTGTCCCTCCGTGTTTTTCCGGATTTTCTAGCAGCCCGCCCCGCGCCGCGCCACGTCTTTCCGCGCCCGCCCCTTGCCCGCCGCCACCCCCGCGGGCTAGAGGGGGGCGGCGCCCCTGCCGGTCCGAGGCCCCATGCCCCCCTTCGCCGCCTTCGAATGGATGATCGCCTGGCGCTATCTGCGCGCCCGCCGCGCCGAGGGCGGCGTGGGCGTGATGACATGGATCAGCCTCTTGGGCATCACGCTCGCGGTCTTCGCGCTGATCGCGACGCTCGCGGTGCGGGCGGGGTTCCGGGCCGAGTTCGTCGACACGATCCTTGGCGCCAATGCCCATGTCAGCGTCCACGCCCTGCCGCGCATGGATGACAGCGGCCGGCTTGATCGCACACTGACCGATGCCGACGCGCTGGCGGCGACGCTGCGCGGGGTGCCGGGCGTGCTGCGCGCGGCCCCCCTCGTGCGCGGCCAGGTGATGGCCGCCGCCGGCGAGCGCGCCGGCGCGGCCGACGTCTACGGCATCGCGCCCGCCGATCTGGCCGCGATCCCGCGCGTCGGCACAGGGGCGGAGGCGGTTGGCGATCTGGCGGGCTTCGGGCCGGGCATCGCGATCGGCTCGGGCCTCGCGCGCGAGTTGGGGGTAGACGTGGGCGATACGATCCGCCTCATCTCGCCCTCGGGCGTGCGCACCGCCTTCGGATCCTCGCCCCGCGTCGCGGGGTTCGAGGTCGCCTATGTCTTCACCGCCGGGCGGTGGGATATCGACCGCACCCGCGTCTACATCCCGCTCGAGGCCGCGCAGGGCTTCTTCAACCGCGCGGGCAGGATCGATGAGATCGACGTCGCCGTGGCCGAGCCCGAGGCGATCGAGGAGATGCTCGACCCCCTCGCCGCCGCCGCGGGCCCCGAGGTGGTGTTCTGGACCTGGCGCGACAGCGCGGGGGGGTTCCTGCGGGCGCTCGCGATCGAGGACAACGTGATGTTCGTGATCCTCTCGATCCTCGTGCTGATTGCCGCGATGAACATCGTCTCGGGCCTCATCATGCTGGTGCGCAACAAGGGGCGCGACATCGGCATCCTGCGCACCATGGGGCTGACGCAGGGCTCGATCCTGCGTGTCTTCTTCATCTGCGGCGCCGTCACGGGGGTCGCGGGCACGGCCGCGGGCGTCGTTCTGGGCGTCGCCTTCGCGGTCTGGATCGACCCGATCTTCTCCTTCGTCAACTATGTCGCGGGCGGGGGCGTGTGGGATCCGGCGATCCGCGGCATCTACGCCCTGCCGGCCGAATTGCGCGCGGTCGATGTCGCGAAGGCCGCGGGGCTCTCGCTCGGGCTGTCGTGCGTCGCGACATGGTTCCCGGCCCGACGTGCCGCGCGCATGAACCCGGTCGAGGCGCTGCGCTATGAATGAGGTGCTGCGCCTTCAGGGGGTCGGCAAGACCTATCGCCGCAACGGGGCCGAGGCGGTCGAGGTGCTGCGCGGCGTCGACCTCGCGCTCGCGCGGGGCGAGGTCGTGGCCCTCGTCGCGCCGTCGGGGGCGGGGAAATCGACACTCCTGCACATCGCGGGGCTGCTCGACACCCCCGATACGGGCGAGGTCGCGATCCTCGGCCAGACGATGACGGGGGCGGCGGACGCCGCGCGCACCGCGATGCGCCGGCGCGCGATCGGGTTCGTCTATCAGTTCCACCACCTTCTGCCCGAGTTCACGGCGGCCGAGAACGTGATCGTCCCCCAGCGCGCCAACGGCACGCCCGCGGCCGAGGCGGCGGCGCGCGCAAGCGCGCTGCTCGCGCGCGTCGGGCTTGCCGGGCGCGCCGATCATCGCCCCGCGGCCCTCTCGGGCGGAGAGCAGCAGCGCGCGGCCTTCGCACGCGCGCTCGCCAACAGCCCCGCGCTGCTTCTGGCCGACGAACCCACGGGCAACCTCGATCCCGCGACCGCCGAGCGCGTCTTCGCCGTGCTGATGGAGATCGTGCGCGAGACGGGCCTCGCCGCCCTCATTGCCACCCACAACCTCGAGCTTGCCGCCCGGATGGACCGCGTGCTGCGCCTCGAGGGGGGCCGCATCGTCTGAGGCGCGCCGCCCGGCGGGGGCCGCAAGGCACCCGCGCGCCCGCGCGCCCCTCAATGGGGCGCAAGGGCGCATCCCCCCGGCCGCGCCCCGACGGCGCCAGCCCTGTCAGCGCCGGCTCGCTCAGCGCCGGCCCAGCACCAGCGTCGCCCAGTCGCCGATGTCGCGCCGCTCGATGAGCGCGAGCCCCTCGGCCGCATAGGCCGCCGCCACATCCTCGGCCTGCCC
>JBIKVM010000069.1:0-12312 GCA_044356825.1 Limisphaerales bacterium | reverse complement strand
CCGCGTCCTCGCCCTTCGCGGCGCCGCCCGAAAAGACGATGATCCGCCGCCCGTCGAAGGCCGCCTGCACGCAATGGCGCACGCGCGCGGCCTGGGTCGCGACATCGATGCGCTTGCCCTCGTAGACCTTCTTCGCCTCGGGCTGCATGAGGTGGTCGGTCGAGAGCTTGACCTTGATGATGTGCGCCCCGAGCAGCGCCGCGATATGCGTCGCATAAGCCGCGACATCGATCGCCGTCTCGCCGTCCTTGGTCACCGCCTCGCCGCGCGGATAGGACCAGATCACCGTCGCCACCCCCTTGCGCGCGGCTTCCTCGCGCATGGCGCTGATCTCTTCGAACATCTCGAGCGAGGCGTCCGAGCCCGGATAGATCGTGAAGCCGATGGCCGAACACCCGAGCCGCAGCGCGTCATCGACCCCGGCCGTGATCGCCTGGTTCTTGCCCGCCGTCTCGGAGAGGAGCGAATTGGCCGAATTGACCTTGAGGATCGTGGGGATCTGGCCCGCGAAGGTGTCGGCGCCGGCCTCGAGCATCCCGAGGGGCGCGGCATAGGCACTCAGGCCCGCATCGATCGCCAGCCGGTAGTGGTAATGCGGATCATAGGCCGCCGGGTTCGCGGCGAAGCTGCGCGCCGGCCCATGCTCGAACCCCTGATCGACGGGCAGAATGATCATCTTGCCGGTGCCACCCAGCCGGCCTGTCATCAGCATGCGCGCCAGATTGGTCTTCACGCCCGGCGTTTCGCCCTCATAGCGGGAAAGAATGGACTGGACCGTCTTCGTGGCGCGCATCGTCTGCCCCCTTCAACAAAAAATCGCCCTTCCTCTAGGCCCGGGCGCACGCGCTGGCAATGCCCCGACGGGGCGCTGCCTCGATTTTCCTCTCGCATCCGCAGGGCGGCTTTGCTAAGGGGCGTCGAATTCAGGGCGGGCGGGGAATCCTGTCCGCCCTGTCATCATCAGGCGGGTGTGGCGGAACTGGCAGACGCACCAGATTTAGGTTCTGGCGCCGCGAGGCGTGGGGGTTCAAATCCCTCCACCCGCACCAGAGGAACATGGGGAAAACAGGAATGCAGCTGACCGAGACCCTGAACGAAGGGCTGAAGCGCGGATACCAGATCACCGTCACGGGGGCCGAGCTCGACGCGATGGTCGAGACAAAGCTGATCGAAGCCCAGCCCGAAATCGAGATCAAGGGCTTCCGCAAGGGCAAGGTTCCGCTGCCGATCCTCCGCCGCCAGTTCGGCGAGCGTCTGATGGGCGAGGCGATGCAATCGGTCATCGACGATGCCGTGAAGGCCCATTTCGACGCCTCGGGCGACCGTCCGGCCATGCAGCCGCGCATCACGATGCAGAATGGCGACGGCTGGAAGCGGGGCGACGACATCGTCGTCGACCTGAGCTATGAGGCGATGCCCGACATCTCCGCCCCCGATTTTTCCGCGCTCGAGCTGGAGCGGCTGGTCGTCACCCCCGACGACGCGGCGGTGACCGAAGCGATCGAAAACCTTGCGAAATCGGCGCAGGATTTCGAGGATCGTCCGCGCAAGGGTGCCGCGAAATCGGGCGATCAGGTCACGATCGATTTCGTGGGCCGCGTGGATGGCGAGGCCTTCGAGGGCGGTTCGGCCGAGGATTTCGCGCTGGTGCTGGGCTCGGGGCAGTTCATCCCGGGCTTCGAGGATCAGCTGATCGGCGCCAAGCCGGGTGCCGAGGTCGAGGTCAAGGTTACGTTCCCGGCCGATTACGGCGCGGCGCATCTCGCCGGCAAGGACGCGGTGTTTTCCTGCACCGTCAAGGCCGTGAAGGCTCCGAAGCCCGCCGCCATCGACGATGATCTCGCCAAGCGCTTCGGCGCCGAGTCGCTCGAGGCGCTCCGCGGGCAGATCTCGGAGCGTCTGGTAGCCGAATACCGCGGCGCCTCGCGCGCGGTCATGAAGCGCGCGCTGCTTGACCGGCTCGATACCCTCGTGGGCTTCGCGCTGCCGCCCTCGCTCGTCGAGGCCGAGGCGGGCCAGATCGCCCACCAGCTCTGGCACGAGGAAAACCCCCACGTCCACGGCCACGAGCACGCCGAGATCACCGCCACGGATGAGCACAAGCGCCTCGCGGAGCGGCGCGTCCGCCTCGGGCTCCTGCTGGCCGAGGTTGGCCGCGCGGCCGAGATCGCGGTGACCGACGCCGAGATGACGCAGGCCGTCCTCGCACAAGCCCGTGCCTATCCGGGGCAAGAGCGCGCCTTTTTCGAATTCGTGCAGAAGAACCCGCAGATGCAGACGCAGATCCGCGCGCCCATCTTCGAGGAGAAGGTGGTCGATCACATCATCGGTCAGGCGCGTGTCACCGACAAGCCGGTCGGCAAGGACGATCTGCGTGCCGCAGTCTCGGCCCTCGACGAGGGCTGATCGCGCCCTGCCTTGACCAAGGGGGCGTGCCGCCGGTATGGCTCGCCCCGGGCCGGCATAGCTCAGCGGTAGAGCAGCGGTTTTGTAAACCGAAGGTCGGGGGTTCAATCCCCTCTGCCGGCACCACTCTGGCGATCATGCGCCACCACGGGTTCGCTCTGGTACGCCCGCGGTCTGGCGATCAGGCCGAGACGAGCCGCAGCACCGTGTCGATGTTGAAGCGCAGCCGCTCGTCCAACGCCTCCTTGGCCATCAGATCCCGCTCGAACACGATCGAACCGGTAAAGCGGTTGGTCAGATAGTAATACCCGATTGCGGCGATCGTGATGTTGAGTTGCACGGGATCAACCCCATCGCGGAACACGCCCGCTGCCACGCCCCGGTCGAGGATCGTCTTCACCATCGAAACGAACTTGCGGCTGTAGACCTTGACCACCTCGGACTTCCTGAGGTGCTTGGCGCGGTGGAGGTTCTCGGAGTTCACGAGAGTGATGAATTCCGGGTTCTTCAGATAATAGTCCCACGTAAAGCGAACGAGCCGTTCGAGTGCTGACTTCGGATCGAGGTGGTCGAGGTTCAGTTTCTGCTCTGCGGTCCGGATATCGACATAGGCCTTCTCGAGGACGGTCTGGAACAGCCCCTCCTTCGAGTCGAAATAGTGATAGATCATCCGCTTGTTGGCGCGCGCGCGCTCGGCGATGACGTCGACGCGCGCACCCCCCAGGCCGTTCTTGGCAAACTCGCGTTTGGCGGCTTCGAGAATGCGCGCCTTGGTCGCTTCGGCGTCGCGGATCCGCGGCTTGCGCGGGGCTGGGGTATCGGACACCGGGGCTTCGGCGACGCTCTCCATGGCTTTTGTGGCCTGCTCCGTCCTCACTCGCGCCTCAATCTCTACACGCTGGCGAAGGTGCTCGTCAAAGCACTTTACGGACCTGCGACCTTCGATCGCCCAAGAAAATGCTTGACTCGCATTTCGCCAATAAAGTAACCGGATAGTGCATTAGCGGCGCCGGCCGGGTAAGGGAACCGGCCTGTTGAGCCCGCTATGAAGCCCGCCACGAAGCCGTGGCGCTGATGTGGGAAACAGGGAGGAAGCCGATGTCCACATTCATCAAGGACTTCATTGAACGCGAAACGATCCGCCGTCGCACGTTCCTGCTGGCGTCCGCAGCAGGTCTGACCTCGGCCGCGCTGCCCGGCGTTTTTGGCGGTGGCATGGCGCGGGCTGCGACGGATCCCGCCCTCGCCTGGTCCTATCGCGACCGCGCGAGCGCCTACTGGAACTCGATCGTTTCGGGTGGCGAGGCCTTCACCGAGTCGATCGGCAAGCCCAAGGATGCGATGACCTCGCTGATCAACGAAGGATCGTCGGAGAAGTCACTGGCCGACATCAAGGCGTTCCTCGCCAAGAACAACGGCGCCTGCGCCATCGCCTGCGATGCCAACGACAGCCCCAACGCGCGCCCCGTGGCCGAGGCCGTCCAGGCGGCCGGCGGCTATGTTTCCACCATCTGGAACAAGACCGATGACGCCCACCCGTGGGACTTCGGCGACCACTGGGTCAGCCACATGACCTGGTCGGACGAGAAACCCGCCGAGCAGACCGCACGCATCCTGTTCGAGGCGATGGGCGGCAAGGGCGGCGTTGTCCACCTCGGCGGGATCGCGGCCAACAACCCGGCCATCGAGCGTCTGAACGGCCTGAAGAACGCCCTCAAGGACTTCCCCGAGATCGAACTGCTCGACGCCCAGCCCGCCGACTGGGACACTACGAAGGCCGCCGAACTGATGGCGAGCTTCCTGACCAAGTATGGCGACAAGATCACCGGGGTTCATTGCGCCAACGACAACATCGCCTATGGCGTGATGGAGGCTCTGAAGGCCGAGGGCATCGAGGGCATGCCGATCGTCGCCTATGATGGCAACCCCGAGGCCGTGCAGATGGTCATGGACGGCAAGTTGCTGGCCACGGTCTTTACCAACCCGCACTGGGGTGGCGGCGTGACGCTGGCGCTGGCCTATCATGCCGCGATCGGCACGTTCAAACCCTCGGAAGAGCCGAACGAGCATCGCGAGTTCTACGGACCGACCATCCTGGTCACGGCGCAGGACGCGGCGGACTTCAAGGCGAAGTATCTCGACAGCGTGCCGACCTATGACTGGACCGATTTCTGGGGGCCGTCGAACGGCCCGATCGTCTACAAGTAATCCGATCTGCCTTCGGGGCGGCCGGTGTACGGCCGCCCCTTTCCCCTACCGGGGGAACGCGCCGCTGAATTGGGGGGGGCAGGGTGAAACGCTTGATGACGCGCGAGAACGCGATCCGTTGGGCACCGCTGCTGGTGCTGATCGGTCTGGTCATCCTGTTCACGTCCATCAATCCCGCATTCCTGACCCAGAGGAACTTTGCCCGCATCGCCATCGCGGCGGCACCTGCCCTCATGGTTGCGATCGGGGTGACGTTCATCATCGTGATGGGCTCGATCGATCTGTCGATGGAGGGCACGGTCGGACTGACGGCCGTCCTGTTCTGTTTCGCCTTCCTCGCGACCGGGGGCACGCTGGCGGCGGGCGCGTGGGTCGCCGTGCCGATCATCCTGCTGGTCGGTGCGCTGATGGGGCTTGTGAACGGGCTTGTCCATGTTCGCCTGCGGATCCCCTCGTTCATGGCAAGCCTCGCAATCGGCTTTGTCGGCACGGGGGCGGCCGTCCTCGTGACGGGTGGTGACATCGTCAAGATCAACGACGATACGTTTCGCGCGCTCCTCACCTGGCGCATCGCGGGCTTTCCGCTCATGGTCTATGTGGTCGCGGCGCTGACGCTGCTGGCTTGGTTCATCCAGGCACACACGTCGCTCGGGCGCAATTTCTACGCGGTCGGAGGCGGCGAGGAACTCGCCCATGCCTCGGGGCTGAACGTCCTCCGCGTGCGCATCATGGGGTTCGTCCTCGCCGGTGTCTTCTATGCTGTCGCCGGGATACTCCAGGTCGCGAAGCTCGGTCAGGCCGAGTCCGTCTCGGGCGCGAACTTCATGTTCATCTCGATCACTTCCGTCGTCGTCGGCGGTGTGGCGCTCTGGGGCGGGATCGGCGGGATATGGAACACCGTTGTCGGCGTGCTCATCGTCAATGTCATCAACAACGGCATGGTGGTCATCGGCCTGCCCGACTTCCTCCAGGACGGCATGCTGGGGCTTCTCGTCATCATCGCCGTCGTGCTTTCGACCGACCGCCGATCTGTCAGCTTCGTGAAATAGAGGGCTGACATGTTCCAGCTGAAGGCGGTCGAGAAGAGGTTTCCCGGGGTCCACGCGCTGAGGGCGGTCGATTTCGAAATCAAGCGCGGCGAAATCGTCGGCCTCGTTGGGGAGAACGGTGCCGGAAAATCCACCCTGATGAAGGTGATCTACGGCGCCTATCAGCCCGACGGCGGCACCATCTCGATCGACGGCAGGGCGGTGCGGTTCCAGAACCCAAGGCAGGCGATGGAAATGGGCGTTGGAATGGTGTTCCAGGAACAGTCGCTGATCCCCAACCTGACGGTGATGGAGAACATCTTTCTTGGCTACGAGGCGCAGTTCGTCCGCCTCGGCGTCATCAACTGGAAGGCCATGGCCGAGGCCGCGCGCAGGCAGCTCGCGAAGGTCAAACTCGACATCGACCCATCAGTCGTCACCTCGGCGCTGTCGTTCGCGCAGCGCCAGCTGGTCGAGCTCGCCAAGGTGCTGACGCTCGAGGAGCGAGTCGAGGGCGATCTTGTCATCTTGTTGGATGAACCGACGAGCGTGTTGGCCGAAGACGAGGTGAAGATGCTCTTCGCCATCGTCCGCGAACTGACCAAGCGCGCCTCGTTCATCTTCGTGAGCCACCGCATGGACGAGGTGATGGCGCTTTGCGACCGCATCTATGTGATGAAAGACGGTCAGGTGGTCGATGTGGTTGCGCAGGGGACCGCGCGTGTCGAGGATATCCAGCACAGCATGGTCGGCCGTAGTGTCGATCGGGAGTATTACCGCGAGCAGCGGCAAAAGCCCTATGACGCCGGCCGGGTGCTGCTTGAACTGGACGCCATCACGCTGCCGGGGCGGATCCGGGACATCAGTCTGAAGCTCCACGCGGGCGAGGTGCTCTGCCTTGTGGGCACCGAAGGGTCCGGGCGTGAGGCGATCCTGCGCACGATCTTCGGCATGTGGACCCCCGTGTCGGGGAAGATCCGCATCAGGGGACAGGAGGTTTCCGCCCTCACGCCGCGCGCGGCGGTGGCCGCCGGGGTCGGCTATGTGCCGCGCGAACGCAAGATCGAGGGCATCGTGGCGGGGATGAACGTTCACGAGAACATGACCCTTTCGCAGCTTGGCCGGTATTCGCGTGCGGGCGTCCTCGATGTCGGGGCCGAGAAGGCACTGGCGCGCGATTGGATCGGCAAGCTGTCGATCAAGGCACATTCGGAACTCGCCGATTGCGGCAACCTCTCGGGCGGCAACCAGCAAAAGGTCGTGCTCGCGAAGTGGCGCTCGGGCAGGTCGGACATCATGCTGCTCGATCATCCCACGCGCGGCCTCGATATCGGCGCGAAGGAAGATGTCTACGAGATGATCCGCGACATGTCGCAAGATGGTGTCGGCGTCGTGCTGGTCGCTGACACGCTGGAAGAGGCCATTGGGCTGTCGCACAGCATCATCGTGCTCAAGGACGGCGAGATACGGCAGCGGTTCGATTGCGCTCCCGGCGCGAAGCCGTCGCTCTACGATCTTCTGCATCACATGATCTGAGGGGGCAGAGCATGGATCTGCAAAGACTGAAACCGCACTTCCCCTGGATCACACTCGTCGTGCTTGTGGCGCTCGTGGGCATCACGGATCCGAACTTCCTCAAGCCGGTCAACCTTCTGTCGCTTGCAGGCGACATCGTGCCCATGTTCATCATGGCACTCGGCCTGACCTTTGCGATCTACATCGGCGGTATCGACCTCTCGGCGCAGTCGATGGCGAATATGATCACGGTGGTCGCCTCCGTCTATCTGGCCAGCCTCGGCCTGTGGGTCGCGGCGCTTTGCGTGGCCCTCGGGTTCTGCCTTGGCCTCCTGTCGGGCTTCATCACAACAAGGTTGTTCGTTCCGTCCTTCATCGCGACGCTGGCTGTCGGCGGGGTCTGCTTTTCGGCGGCACAGTGGCTTTCGGGGAACCGCGCGCTCAATATGGATGCCGAGCAGCGCAACGCGCTGTTTGGCTGGATGATCGGGCGGACGGGGATCATTCCGAACGAGCTTTTCATCGCCGCCGCGCTTCTGGCGCTGTGCCTGTTCATCGAGCGGCGCACGACGCTCGGGCGGGCGCTCAAGGCCGTCGGTGCGGGAGAGTTGGCGGCCGCGGCATCGGGCCTGAACGTGGCGCGCTACAAGATGCTCGCCTTCGCGATCTCGGGTGCGCTGGCGGCCATTGCCGGCCTTCTGTTCAGCGTCAAGCTATCGGGCGGGGCGCCCACGATCGCGAATGGTTTCCTGCTGCCTGCGATCGTGGCCGTCCTTGTCGGGGGAACGCCGCTGACGGGTGGGGTCGGAGGCGTGCTGAACACCGCGATCGGGACGCTCATCGTCGCGGTGATCCGCGCCTCGATGCTCTATTTCGGCGTTCAGGCGACACAGCAGCAGATGGTCTTCGGCCTCGTGCTCATCGTGGCCATCGCAGTGACGATCGACCGCTCCAAGTTGCGCACGGTGAAGTGAGGGCATGATGTCGAGGATGCGCGCGGCGGTTCTGGTCGAACCGCAGAGGTTCGACGTCCGGCTCGTGGAGATCCCGCCCGTCGGGCGGCACGATGCGCTGATCCGCGTCGCGAGGACGGGGATTTGCGGGACGGATGTCCACATCTTCAAGGGCCACTATGCCGCGGATCGCCTGCCGCTGATCCCGGGGCACGAATTCTGCGGCGTCGTGGCGGAGGTGGGTGAGGATGTGCGGCACCTGCGCGAGGGGCAGGCCTGCGTTGCGGACATCAACATAGGCTGCGGCACCTGCTATTGGTGCCGGCGCAACGAGGTGCTGAACTGCCCGGCCATGACGCAGGTCGGGATCGGGCGCGACGGTGCCTTTGCCGAATACGTCGTCGTCCCGGCACGGCTCGTGATCCCGGTTCCCGTGGGCATGGCGCCCGAGGTGCAGGCCCTTGTCGAACCGGTGGCCTGCGTGGTGCGCGCGGCGCGCAAGGCGCGCGTCGGGTTCGGACAATCCGCGGTCGTGCTCGGGGCAGGTCCGATCGGCAACCTTCACGTGCAGATGCTCCGTCTTTGCGGCGTCGCACCCATCATCGTCGCCGACCTCAGCGAGGATCGCTGCGCGATGTCTCTCGGGGTCGGGGCCGATGCCGCGATCAGCGACCTCGCGCGCCTGCCGCATGAGGTGTTGGCCCGCACCGCCGGGCGCGGCGCGGATCTCGTGATCGAGAGCGTCGGTTCGCCCCACCTCTACAGGGCCGCCTTCGAACTGATCCGCAAGGGCGGGCATGTCGCCTTCTTCGGCATCACCGGACCGGATGAGGCTGTCCCGCTCGATATCCTGCGCACCGTGCTCGAAGAGAACAGCCTCAAGGGCAGCGTCGCCGGCATGGGCGAGGACATGCACGATGCGCTCACGTTGCTGGCGCATGGGCGGTTCAGCACCGCCGCCTTCACCGCCGCGAGCTATCCGCTCGAGGATATCCAGACCGCCTTCGTCTCGCTGCCCGACCGTCCGTGCGATCTCAAGACGCAGATCCATGTCGGATAGGCACTTGGCGATGTGCATCTTCCCGAAGTTCCCGATAGAAGGGCCGCAGGTTCCACCCGGCGACTGCCCTCGGAGGTGATACATGGACAAACTGACAAAGACCTTCAGCGCGCCTCAGGCTCCCCGCGAATTCGGCTTCTGGCTCGATGGCGCATGGGAAGGCGGGCGCGATCTTTTTGAACGCGCATCGCCCGGCCATGGAGTTCCGGTGACACGGACACCCCGATGCACCACGTCGGATCTGAACGCCGCCGTCGCCGCTGCCCGCCGCGCCTTCGAGGACCGGGGCTGGGCTGGCCTGTCGGGGGCGGATCGGGCAGGCGTGCTGTTACGGACCGCCGAGATCCTGCGCCGCCGCCGTGACGAAATCGCCTTTTGGGAAGTGCTCGAGAACGGCAAGCCCATCGCGCAGGCACGGGGTGAGATCGACCATTGCATCGCTTGCTTCGAGGTAGGTGCCGGGGCTGCTCGGCTGCTGCATGGCGACAGCTTCAACAGCCTTGGCGACGGATTGTTCGGCATGGTCCTGCGCGAACCCGTGGGCGTTGTGGGCCTCATCACCCCCTGGAACTTCCCCTTCCTGATCCTGTGCGAAAGGGTGCCCTTTATCCTTGCCTCGGGCTGCACGATGGTCGTCAAACCCTCCGAGGTGACAAGTGCCACCACCCTCATGCTCGGTGAGGTCCTTGCAGAGGCGGGACTGCCCAGGGGGGTCTACAACGTCGTCACCGGCCCGGGCCGCACCATCGGGCAGGCGCTGACCGAACACCCCGATGTCGACATGCTCTCCTTCACCGGATCAACCGCCGTGGGCCGGTCGGTCGTCCACGCTGCCGCAGACAGCAATTTCAAGAAGCTCGGCCTAGAACTTGGCGGCAAGAACCCGATCATCGTCTTTGCCGACGCCGATCTGGAGGATGCCGCCGATGGCGCGGCTTTCGGGATCAGCTTCAATACCGGGCAGTGCTGCGTGTCTTCGAGCCGGCTGATCGTCGACCACCGCGTCGCGGCAGAGTTCGAAGCGATCCTCGTTCAGAAGATGAAGAAGATCGTCGTGGGCGATCCGCTGGACGAGGCGACCCAGGTCGGAGCAATCACGACGGACGCGCAGAACCAGACGATCCTGTCCTATATCGACAAGGGCAAGGCCGAGGGGGCGCGGGTGCTGACCGGAGGGGCTGCGCTTGATCTCGGGCGCGGCAGCTATATTGCTCCGACGCTCTTTTCGGGTGTGACGCGCGGCATGTCGATCGCACGGGACGAAATCTTCGGCCCGGTCCTGTCTTCATTCACCTTCGAGACCACCGCGGAGGCGATTGGCCTTGCCAACGACACGGTCTATGGCCTCGCGGCGAGCGTCTGGACCAAGAACATCGACACGGCGCTGACCGTCTCCCGACGCGTGCGTGCGGGACGGTTCTGGGTGAACTGCATCATGGCGGGCGGCCCCGAGATGCCGCTCGGAGGCTTCAAGCAATCGGGCTGGGGCCGCGAGGCGGGGGTCTATGGCGTCGAGGAATACACGCAGGTGAAATCCGTCCATGTCGAGTTCGGCAAGCGCAACCACTGGATCCCCTAGCACGGGCCGGTGCGGATGGGGCGTCGTCGCTTCCCGGGCCGGGTCGGACCGGCTCACGGCAGCATCATGAGGGTCGTTGTCCCCTGATGCACTATGGCATCGTGCTGGTTGAAGCCCTCTACGGCAAAGACAGCGATTCCGCGCTGCCCGTCGCGCGCCAGCCGGCCTGATTCCAGCGTGAAGACCGCGCGCAGCGTATCGCCCACAAGGACCGGGCCGCGAAACCGGATGTCCCACCCGAGCGAGGCAACTGCGCGCAGTTGGGGCGGCGCCTCGTTCTTCAGGCCGTCGATCAGCGACAGCACAAGCAGGCCGTGCGCGACACGGCCCGCGAACCCGAGGGCGCGCGCGGCCTCATCGCTCAGATGCAGCGCGAAGTGGTCGCCCGAAAGTTCGGCGAAGCGATCGACCATGTCGGCCGTCACCCGGACCGACCCCGTCTCGATCCGGTCGCCGGGGCCGAGGTCGGAAAACCCGTGCGACCCCGGCCCGAGGGTGCGCCCCGTCATGCAGGGACCGGGGCGTTCTCGCGCAGCAGCCCCCGGCGCTTCAGCTCTGCCCAGAATTCGGTCGGGATCGGGTGGCTGAACCACGCGAGGTTCTGTTCGAGTTGCGACACCGTCCGCGTTCCAGCGCAGAACGACGGTACCGCAGGATGCGCGACCACGAACTGCAGCGCCGCCGCAGGCAGCGGCACGCCGAAGTCGGCGCAGACGGCCTCGATCCTCGCGACTTTGTCCATGATGTGGGCAGGGGCGGGGGCATAGTTGTACTTCGCACCCGGCCGCGCGCCGGTGGCGAGGATACCCGAGTTGAACCCCCCGCCCACGAGCACCGCCGCGCCGCGCGCTTCGCAGAGCGGCAGGAATTCGTTCAGCGCATCCTGCTCCAGCAGCGTGTAGCGGCCGGCGAGCAGGAAGCAGTCGAAGTCGCGCTGCTTCAGTGCCTCGTGGCACACCTCCCATTCGTTCACGCCGACGCCGATCGCCTTCACGACACCTTGGCGGCGCAGGTTGTCAAGCGCGCGATAGCAGCCGTCCATCGCCTGCCGGAACACCTCGGGCTGCTCCTTGCCGCGGGTGAAGACGTCTATGTCGTGGATGAAGAGGATATCGATCCTCTCGAGCGCCATGCGCTGCAGGCTGTCCTCGAACGACCGCATCGTGCCGTCGTAGCTGTAGTCGAATTCCTGAGTGAACGGGGCTGCGTTGACCCATGGCGCAAAGTCGATCGTCTCGCGCTTCGCCGGGTGTAGTATCCGCCCGACCTTGGAGGACAGCACGAAATCATCCCGCTTCTTCCAGCGCAGCGCCTGCCCCGTCCGCAGTTCCGACAGGCCGTGGCCATACATCGGCGCCGTGTCGTAAAAGCGGACCCCGGCCTGCCACGAGGTCTCGAACATCGCGGCCGAGGTTGCCTCGTCAATCTCGGCAAAGATGTTGCCGACCGGCGCGGTGCCGAAGGCAAAGGCCGTAACATCCAGATCGACCCGTCCGAATCTGCGCAGGGTATCAGGTTTCATCTCGTCCCCCTCAAGTAACCGTTTGGTACATAGTAGGCGGC
>JBIKVM010000261.1:0-3466 GCA_044356825.1 Limisphaerales bacterium | reverse complement strand
GATGTGCAGCGGATCCCAGGCGCCCGCCGACAGCCAGGTGACGTTGTCGACCTCGGCGTAGGCCTCTTCCCAGATCTCCTTGAGGCCGTAGTAGCGAAACAGCGCCGGCACATCGAGGCTGTAGCGTGTGGCAAAGGGGAAGTAGCCGCCGAAGACCGAGATATCGACGGGCGAGGCCATCGTTGCCTCGTCCGACTGCACGGCATCGAGGGTGCCGTTCTGCAGCGCGCGGAAGAGCTCATCGGTGGGCACGAGCTGGTCGGCGTAATAGAGGTCGATCACCATCTCGCCGTTGGCGGCAGCGTTGAAGGCCTCGATCTGCGGCTTGATGACATGGGCACCGAGCGGCGCGCCGGAATAGGTCTGCAGCCGCCAGCGGATCGGGGCCTGCGCGTTGACATAGGGCGCGGCGAGGCCGGTCGCCGCCGCGGCCGCGCCGCCCACCGTCGCGGTGCGCAGGAAGTTGCGGCGCGAGGCGAGGATTGCCTCGGAAGGGATCGGTGTCTTGGGTGTCGTCATCGCTCTCTCCTTGCTGGGTGGGGTTACAGGTCATCGCATGGCATGCGGCACGATCATGGCCATCTCGGGAAAGGCCATCACGACCGCGATCGTCAGCATCATCATGATCACGAAGGGCCAGATCGAGCGGTAGATGTCCACGATCGTGATCTCGCGCGGGGCAAGCCCGCGCATCAGGAACAGGTTATAGCCGAAAGGCGGCGTGATGTAGGCGATCTGGCAGGTCATGGTATAGAGGACGCCGAACCAGATCATCTGGTCGCGCGGGTTCTCGAAGCCCAGATCGAGCATCTTCACGAGCGGCACATAGAGCGGCGCCACGATGACAAGCATCGCGGTATCGTCGAAGAACATGCCGAGGATGATGAAGCTCACCTGCATCAGGATGATGACTTCCCACGGGCTCAGATCCCAGTTGGTGATGAAGAGCGCCTCGATCGCGCGCACGGCGCCGAGCCCGTCGAACACCGACGAAAACGCGAGTGCGGCAAGGATCACCCACATGAACAGGCACGAGATCGCGAGCGTCTTGCGCGCCGTCTCGTGCAGGACCGCAAGCGTGAGCCGCCCCTTGAGGAGTGCGGCCAGCGTCGCGGCCGTCGCGCCCACGGCGGCGCTTTCGTGCAGGTTCGTGTAGCCCGCGACGAAAAGCCCCGTCATCGACAGGAAGATCAGGATCGGGATGATGCCTGCGCGCAGCAGCGCGAGCTTCTCGATCAGCGGCATGGCGAGGTCGGCGTCGCTCGCGACCGGCGCCAGCTCGGGGTTCAGCCGCGCGCGCACATAGATGTAGAGGATGAAGAGCGTCGCCATGAAGAGCCCGGGCACGATCCCCGCGAGCCAGAGCTGATCGACCGGCTGGCCCGCGATCGAGCCATAGAGCACCATCACGACCGAGGGCGGGATGAGGATGCCAAGCGTCGATCCCCCCTGGATGACGCCGGTGACGAGGATCTTGTCGTAGCCCCGCCGCAGCATCTCGGGCAGCGCGATCGAGGCCCCGATCGCCATCCCCGCGACCGACAGCCCGTTCATCGCCGAGATGATGACCATAAGCAGGATCGTCCCGATCGCGAGCCCGCCGCGCATCCGCCCGAACCAGACGTGGAACATCTTGTAGAGATCTTCGGCGATCCCCGACTGGGCCATGATGTAGCCCATGTAGATGAACAGCGGCAGCGTGACGATCGCGGTCCAGCGAAAGAGCTTGAAGGCCTGGTTGAAGGGCATCTCCACCCCGCCCGTGCCATAGAGCAGGAGCGCCATGCCCGCCGCCACGAAGCCGATCGCGGCAAAGACGCGCTGCCCCGTCATGAGCAGCACCATGAGCGAGACGAACATCAGAAGGGCGATGGCCTCGTAGCTCATCCGATCGCCCTTTCGCGGCTGGCCTCGAGATACTTGAAGAAGAGCCCGACCGATTGCAGCAGCATCAGCACGATGCACCCCACCATCAGCGCCTTGATCGGCACGACCGAGGGGTTCCACATCGAGAAGAGCCGCTGGTTCGTCTCGATCGAATAGGTCAGCGACGAGACCGAGCCGATCAGCATGACGACCAGATAGAAGATCAGGCAGCCGACCGTGACCAGGTCCATCCGCGCCTTGCCGCGCGCCGAGAGGTTTTCATAGAAGAGGTCCATCCGCACATGGTCGTTGTCCTTGAGCGTCTTGGCCCCGCCCATGAAGTAATAGGCGGCAAGGGTGAACTGCGCGAACTCGAGGCACCAGTGCAGCGGATCGTCGAGGATGTTGCGCGTCACCGCATCGAGGAGAAGGACCGCCACCATCACGAAGATCAGATACATCGCGAGCGTGCCCGTCCAGTCCGACAGCCGGTCGGTCGCGCGGATATAGAGTGCGATCGCCTTCGGCATGCCGGCCCCTCGGTCAGTGAACACGAACGCCCGCCCCGCGCAGCGCGCGGCCGAGCGGACCCTCGGGCGGCTCATCGCAAACCACCAGACCGATTTCGTCAAGCCCGCAGACGCGAAAAGCGGCCCGGCGCGCGAACTTCGCCCGGTGCGCAAGCACGACGGTTGAGCCCGCGCGGTCGATCATGGCGCGCGCCAGATTCGCCTCGTCGAAATCGGCGTCCGTCGCACCCGCCGCCGCATCGAGCCCCGCAACCGTGATGACGGCGCGATCGGCCTGAAAGCGGTCGATCTGCGCGATGGCGGCGGGGCCGACGGTCTGGACGTTGCCGGGGGCATAGCTGCCCCCCAGCAGAAACACGCGCGCCCCGCCCGCCCCGAGCACCTCGGCGATGCGCAGCGCGTTGGTGATGACGGTCAGCCGCGGCATGCGGGCAAGCGCATGCGCGGCCGCGAGCGTCGTCGTGCCGGTGTCGAGAAAGATCGTCTCGCCCGGTTCGATCAGGGATGCGAGCTTGTCGGCGATGGCGCGCTTGGCGGCGGCGTGTTCGCGCATCCGTTCGGCAAAGCTGCCCTCGGCTTGCACCGGCAGGGGGCGCGCGCCGCCGTGGACCTTCTGCACCGCGCCCCGCTCGGCCAGCCGCGCGAGGTCGCGACGGATCGTCTCGGCCGAGACGGCGAAGCGCTGGCTCAGCGCCTCGACCGATGCCGCGCCGCCGGCCGCGACGATCTCGGCGATCTCGCGCTGACGCTCCTCGGGTTTGTGATGCGCTCCCATGCGGTCACTCTCGCCCGGCGATTTTGCCCGTGTCAACAACTCCTTGACGGGAGGGTGCGAAAAACCCACAGTCCTGCGGAAGATAGCCGCCCGAACGGTCGGAATTCATGCGTCCCGTTGATCCGCTGCCCGAAGGTATCCTCGACGCGCTGGTGATCGGTGCGGGAGGGGTTGGTTGCGCCATCGCGCGGCGGCTGGCGCTGGCAGGGGCGCGGGTCGCGATCCTCGAGCGGGGGGCGGACATCCTCGATGGCGCCTCGAAGGGCAACAGCGCGATCCTGCACACGGGCTTCGA
>JBIKVM010000262.1:0-3466 GCA_044356825.1 Limisphaerales bacterium | reverse complement strand
GACCGAGCGCAGCAGCGCCGCGACGGTCGCCTCGTCGCCCGGCACCTCGGTCAGGGTCGCGGCCTCGGCCTCGAAATAGGCATGGTTGGGCAGGAAGCGCGAGATGCGCACCCGCTCGCGCCCCTCGACCAGGACCTTCACGGTGCCGTCGGGCAGCTTGAGCAGTTGCAGCACGTTCGCGAGCACCCCGACACGGTGGATGCCGGTTTCGTCGGGGTCGTCGGCGGTGGCGTCGATCTGCGCCGCGAGCAGGATCTGGCGGTCATCCGCCATCACCGCCTCGAGCGCGCGCACCGACTTCTCGCGGCCGACGAAGAGCGGCACGATCATGTGCGGAAAGACGACGATGTCGCGCAGCGGCAGGACAGGGTAGCTCGGGGGGAAGGATGTGGGCATCTGGGATCCGTGTCAGGGCGTGGGGCGAGGGGCGGAATGCCGGTCGCCGGCCCGGTCTGTCGACAATCTGGCCCCTCGCGGGGCGGTTTTCAAGCGCCTCACCAAATCCCGAGGAACGACTGCGTGATGAGACGCGCACGCACGCGCGCCGGGGCGGGGGCGAGCGTGCCCGCCTCGACCGCGCCCGGGCTGGCGCGCGCCGTGCGCAGGATCGCCCCCGCCATGCCGGCCGGCCAGATCGCGGGGCGCGCCGCGCGCGGCAGATCGCCCCGCGCCGCCCGCGCGCGCGCCAGCGCCGCGAGCCCCCGGTCCGCGAGCGCCGGCACCCCCGCATCCGCGGGCAGGGGCGCAAACCCGCGCGCCCGCAGCGCCGGCACCGCCGAGAGCCAGCACGCCAGCCCATGCGCCAGCCCCAGATCCGCGATCACCGCCCGCGCCGCGCCCCCCGCCCCGAGCGCGCGCGCCCCGAGCCACAGCATCCCGCCCCAGCCATCCGCGACATGGCGGCACAGATCGTCGGCCGTGGCCGGACCCGCGCGGTCGGCATCCCGCCCCCGCGCCGCGATCAGCGCGCCCAGCACCGCGCCCGCCTCGGCGTCGCCCTCGAGCAGCGGCGCAAGCGCTGCGAGCAGCGGCTGCCCCGCCATCAAGCGCCCCGCCACCAGATCGGCGATCCGGTCCTCCCACCATTGCAGGCGCATCGCCGCGATCATCGGCTCGGCGGTGCCCCAGGCCGCGCGCGTGATCTCGAGGTCGAGCGCCCAGAGCGGCAGCAGACGCGCCCGCGCCGCCGGCGGCGCGGCGAGGGCCGCGCGGAAGCGGTCGGGATCGGCGGCGGCGACGACCTCGGCGCAGTGATCGACGCTCATGCCGAGAGGCGCAGCCCGATGATGCCGGCAACGATCAGACCGACCGACAGGATGCGCAGTGCCGAGGCCGTCTCGCCGAAGGCAAAGACGCCGAGCAGGAACGCCCCGACCGCCCCGATCCCGACCCACACCGGATAGGCGACCCCGAGCGGCAGGCTGCGCATGGCGAGCGACAGAAGCCAAAGCCCCACGAGCGCGGACACGGCCATCAGCGCCGTGGGCCAGGGCTTGGTGAAGCCCTCCGAGGCCTTCATCGCCCCCGACCAGACCACCTCGAGCAGACCCGACAGGAACAGCCAGAGCCACGCCATCGCATTTCCCCCTTGCCGCGCCGGTCAGGCCGGCGCCACCCCGTCGCGCACGAGTTTCCAGATCATCGCCTCGAGCAGCGCCTCGAAGCTCGCATCGACGATGTTGGCGCTGACCCCCACGGTCGACCAGCGCCGGCCCTGCCCGTCCTCGCTGTCGATGATGACGCGGGTGACGGCTTCGGTGCCGCCTTGCGTGATGCGCACCTTGAAATCGACGAGCTTCATGTCGTCGATCGCGGCCTGATAGGGGCCGAGATCCTTGCCGAGCGCCTTGGCGAGCGCGTTGACCGGGCCGCGGTCGGTGCCGCTCTCATCCATCGATTCGCTGACCGAGAGGACCTTGCGCTCCCCGATCTTCACGACGACGACGGCCTCCGAGACGCTCACCATGCGGTCATAGCGGTTCTTGCGCCGCTCAACCGTGACGCGATAGCGCTTGACCTCGAGATAGGCGGGCAGCAGGCCGAGCGCGTCGCGCGCGAGGAGCTCGAAACTCGCCTGCGCGCCGTCATAGGCATAGCCCTGATCCTCGCGCGCCTTCACCGTCTCGAGGATGCGGGCAAGGCGCGGATCGTCGGGGGCGACCGCGATCCCGGCTGCCGCGAGGCGGGCGCGCAGGTTCGACTGCCCGGCCTGGTTCGACATCGGGATGACGCGGGCATTCCCGACGCGGGCGGGATCGATGTGCTCGTAGGTCGCGGGGTTCTTGAGGATCGCGCTCGCGTGCAGCCCGGCCTTGTGGGCGAAGGCCGAGGCCCCGACATAGGGCGCCGCGCGCAGCGGCACCCGGTTGAGGATCTCGTCGAGCCGGCGCGAGACCCGCGTGAGGCCCTCGAGCGCCTCGGCCCTCACGCCCGTCTCGAACCGCGACGCATAGGGCTCCTTGAGCAGGAGGGTCGGGATCAGCGTGGTGAGGTTGGCGTTCCCGCAGCGCTCGCCCAAGCCGTTGAGCGTCCCCTGCACCTGCCGCGCGCCCGCGTCGATCGCGGCCAGCGTGCCCGCGACCGCGTTGCCGGTATCGTCGTGGCAATGGATGCCGAGGCGCGCGCCGGGGATGCCCGCGTCGATGACGGCGCGGGTGATGCGCCCGACCTCGGCCGGCAGGGTGCCGCCGTTTGTGTCGCACAGCACGATCCAGCGCGCGCCCGCCTCGGCCGCCCCATGCAGCGCGGCCAGCGCATAGGCGGGGTCGGCCGCGAAGCCGTCGAAGAAATGCTCGGCGTCGAACACGGCCTCGCGCCCGAGTGCCACGAGATGGGCGACCGAATCGCGGATCGCGTCGAGGTTTTCCTCGCGCGTGATCCCGAGAGCCGTCTCGACATGGAAGGGATGGGTCTTGCCGACGAGGCAGACGACCGGGGTGCCCGCGTTGACGACCGCCGCGAGGACATCGTCGTTGGCGGCCGAGCGCCCGGCGCGCTTCGTCATCCCGAAGGCCGCGAGGCGCGCGCGGGCGGTATGCGGGCGGGTCGCGAAGAAGTCGCTGTCGGTCGGGTTGGCGCCGGGCCAGCCGCCCTCGACATAGTCGAGACCGAGCGCGTCGAGCATCCCGAGCACCGCCGCCTTTTCGGCGGTCGAGAACTGCACGCCCTGCGTCTGCTGGCCGTCGCGCAAGGTGGTGTCGTAGAGCCAGAGCCGCTCGGTCATGGCGCGCCCCAAGGCGTGGGCCGGGCGGGGAGCGTCGCGCCCCCCTGCGGGCGGCCGGGGAAAGCGTCCGCCGACCCCATCGAGGGGTCGCCGGCCGCCGGGGGGCACGCCCCCTCGACCCCCGGCGCGGCCCGTGGCGTCGGCGCGCGCATCAGCCGATCCCCGCAAGGGCTGCCGGATCGAAGCCTGCGCCGGGCACGAGGGTGACCCCCTCGCGCGTCATGCGCACCTCGACCCCGGCGG
>JBIKVM010000260.1:0-3469 GCA_044356825.1 Limisphaerales bacterium | reverse complement strand
TACGGCCCGGGGCCGGTGGCGGCGGGTTCCGCATGATCGCGAACGCGGGCCGCGACGGGGTGCAGGAGGTGCCGCACCTGCATGTCCACATCCTCGCCGGGCGCAATCTCGGGCGGATGCTTAACCCGCCGCGCTGATCCGCCCCCTTTCCGGTCCGGCCCCGGCGGGCTATCGTCCGCGCAAATCCCGAGGAGCGTCATGCACACCCATCCCGCCCCCGAAACCCAGACCGTTCACACCGCCAAGGTCGCCTGCGACGGCGGCGAGGGCGCGCTCGGCCATCCGCGCGTCTGGCTCGTGATCCCCGAGGAAACCGGCTGGATCGACTGCCCCTATTGCGACAAGCGATTCGTGCTCGCGCCGGGCGACGGGGCCGCCGGGGCGCACTGATGCCGCCCCTGCCCGGGGAGGGGCGCGCGATGAGCTTCGGCAAGGGTTGCCATCTGCACCTGATCGACGGGTCGGCCTTCATCTTCCGCGCCTATCACGCGCTGCCCCCGCTCACGCGGAAGTCCGACGGGCTGCCGATCGGGGCGGTGTCGGGCTTTTGCAACATGCTCGCGCGCTATGTCGATGGCAACGGCTCGGGCGGGCGCGACGCGGCGACCCATGCGGCGGTGGTGTTCGATTTCTCGGCCCGCACCTTTCGCAACGATCTCTACCCCCTCTACAAGGCCCAGCGCCCCGAGCCGCCCGAGGATCTGCGCCCGCAGTTCCCGCTGACGCGCGACGCGACGCGCGCCTTCAACCTGCCCGCGCTGGAGCTCGAGGGGTTCGAGGCCGACGACATCATCGCCACCCTTGCCCGCGAGGCGCGCGAGGCGGGCGGGCGCGTCACGATCCTGTCCTCGGACAAGGACCTCATGCAGCTGATCGGCGGCGGGGTCGAGATGCTCGACCCGATGAAGAACCGCCGCATCGGGCCCGAGGAGGTGGTGGAGAAGTTCGGCGTCGGGCCTGAGCGGGTGATCGACGTGCAGGCGCTCTCGGGCGATTCGGTCGACAACATCCCGGGCGCGCCGGGGATCGGCGCCAAGACGGCCGCGCAGCTCATCGCCGAGTTCGGCGACCTCGACGCGCTTCTGGATCGCGCGGCCGAGATCCCCCAGCCCAAGCGCCGCGCCGCGATCATGGACAACATCGAGCAGATCCGCCTCTCGCGCCGGCTGGTGACGCTCGAGGATCGGGTGCCGCTGCCCTTCGGCCTCGACGAACTCGAGGTGCGCCCGCCGCACGCCGAGGCGCTGCTCGAGTTCCTCGCGCGGATGGAGTTCCGCACCCTCTCGCGCCGCGTGGCCGATAAGATGGGGGTGGAGGCGCCCGCGATCCCCGAACCCGTTCTCGACCCCGCCGCCCAGACGGCCCCCGAGGGCAGCGCCCCCGCCGCCGTGCCCTTCGATACCGCCGCCTATGTCACCATCCGCGACGCCGAGACCCTGCGCGCCTGGGTCGCCGAGGCCGAGGCGCAGGGGTTCGTCGCCATCGACACCGAGACGACGAGCCTTGACGAGATGCGGGCCGAACTGGTCGGCGTCTCGCTCGGGCTGGCGCCGGGGCGGGCGGCCTATGTGCCGCTCGGCCATGTGACGGGCGGGGGCGACCTCTTCGGCGCCGCGGTGCGCGCGCCCGACCAGATCGACCGCGACGCGGCGCTCGCGATCCTCCGGCCCATGCTCGAGGACGCCGCGGTGCTGAAGATCGGCCAGAACATGAAGTATGACTGGAAGATCCTCGCCCGGCAGGGCATCCGCGTGGCGCCGATCGACGACACCATGCTCATGTCCTACGCGCTGCACGCGGGGCTCCACGGGCACGGGATGGACGCGCTGTCGGAAAGCTACCTCAACCACATTCCGATCCCGATCAAGCCGCTCCTCGGCGCAGGCAAGGCCGCGATCACCTTCGACCGGGTGCCCATCGCCGATGCCGCACCCTATGCGGCCGAGGATGCCGACATCACCCTGCGCCTCTGGCAGGCTTTCGCGCCGCGGCTGCATCGCGCGCAGGTCACGACCGTCTACCAGACGCTCGAACGCCCGCTGGTCCCCGTTCTGGCCGAGATGGAGATGGCGGGGGTGCTGGTGGATCGCGGCGCGCTCTCGCGCATGTCGGGGGTCTTTGCCCAGCGGATGGCGGCACTCGAGGACGAGATCCAGACGCTGGCGGGCGAGCGCTTCAACGTCGCGAGCCCCAAGCAACTGGGCGAGATCCTCTTTGACCGCATGGGCCTGCCCGGGGGCGAGAAGGGCAAGACCGGCGCCTATGCCACGGGCGCGGACGTGCTCGAGGATCTCGCGGCCGAGGGGCACGACCTGCCCGCCCGCGTGCTCGACTGGCGGCAACTGGCCAAGCTCAAGTCCACCTATACCGACGCGCTTCAGGCCCACATCAACCCCGAGACGGGGCGGGTGCATACCTCCTACGTCATCGCGGGGGCGAACACGGGGCGGCTGGCCTCGACCGATCCCAACCTCCAGAACATCCCCGTGCGCAGCGATGAGGGGCGGCGCATCCGCGAGGCCTTCGTCGCCCCGCCCGGCCGCGTCCTCGTGAGCCTCGACTACAGCCAGATCGAGTTGCGCATCCTCGCCCATGTCGCCGCCATCCCCGCGCTGCGCGAGGCGTTCCTGCAGGGCAAGGACATCCACGCCATGACGGCCTCCGAGATGTTCGGCGTCCCGATCGAGGGGATGGACCCGATGGTGCGCCGGCAGGCCAAGGCCATCAACTTCGGCGTCATCTACGGCATCTCGGGCTTTGGCCTCGCGCGGAACCTGCGCATCCCGCGCGATCAGGCGCAGCGCTTCATCGACACCTATTTCGAACGCTTCCCGGGCATTCGGCGCTACATGGACGACACGGTGGCGGGGGCGCGGGCGCACGGGTTCGTCACCACGCTCTTCGGCCGGCGCATCCACACGCCCGAGATCAACGCCAAGGGCCCGACGGCGGGGTTCGCGCGCCGGGCCGCCATCAACGCCCCGATCCAGGGCGCGGCCGCCGACATCATCCGCCGCGCCATGATCCGGGTGCCGGCGGCAATCGCGGACCTGCCGGCGCGGATGCTCTTGCAGGTCCACGACGAACTTCTCTTCGAGGTCGAGGAGGGCGCGGCCGACGACCTCATCGCGCGGGTGCGCGCGGTGATGGAGGGGGCGGCCCTGCCGGTCGTGCAGCTCGATGTGCCGCTCATCGTCGATGCGGGGCGCGGCCCGAACTGGGCCGCCGCCCACTGAGGCACCTCAGGTGCTTGGCGCGCCCCCGGCGAAGCGGTTGGGAGCGGTGTAGGAACAGGGCGCCTCCTGCATCTGGAGATGCAGGCCCGTGCCGGTGAAGGGGTGCGCGCGCGCCAGATCCTCGTCGATCTCGATCCCGAGGCCGGGCGCGTCGGGCACCACGATTTCGCCCCCCTCCCAGCGGATCGCGTTGCGGATGAGGCGCAAATGGAACGCCCCGCCCGTCTCGATCG